>NZ_JAHBAY010000002.1:0-326442 GCF_018499875.1 Kineosporia corallincola
TCACGCACGACGCCGCCTCTCCGCAGGATCAGAGCGTCGAGGCGCTGGTATCGCTGCCGGAGCGGGTCGGCGCGCTCCCGGCCCGGGTGCGGCAGTGGCTGGCCGACCACGACCGGGCTGTGACCCGGAGAGTGGCTGAGCAGTTCCTGGCAGCCAGTCCCGATGTGCGCGGTTACCTGCGGGACGAGGGCCTCCGTCTCGAGGATCTGCCGATCGGCGGGCCCACCGGCAACCTGACGCTCGCCGGGCTGGTCCGTACCGTTCTGGCCCGGCTCGCCGACGACCAGGCGAACAGCGGCACCGGGCCGACCGGTGCCCGTCTTCTCGGGCAGCCGGCTCGGGCCGTCGTCAGGGTGTCCGGCCAAGTGCCTGTCCAGACCGATCTGGCCGCGCCGGAGAGCCTGCCCTCGCCGGAGCACATGTTCGATGTCCTGCGGGGCAAGGTGGCGCTGCGTCCGTGGCTGCCGGCCCTGGTCCACCTGGCGGAGCAATTCGCGTTCGAGAACGGGGTCCTGCCCCCCGAGGGACTGCGTGAGTTCCCGGGTGCTGAGCTCATCCGCCTCGTGCGTCTGGAACTGAATGCGCGCAGGGCCGGTTTGGGGACGAACACCGAAGGCATGACGGAGGTGCAGCGAGGTCAGTGGTTCTGGACCGTCAACGTCGGGTTGATCCGGTCTGCCCTCGTCTCCGGGGGGAACGCCCGCCGGGCACCGGCCGTCCTGAAGGTCCGGGGGTACCTGACCGGAGACCAGTCGCTGGACGGCACTCAGCGGTACACCCTGGCCCGGCTCTACCAGGTCCTCGCCCGGGTGCGGAGCCGGTCCCAGCTGGTGGAGTCGACGTCCGTTCTCTTCGATCTCGATCAGACGGACCAGGAGGAAAGGCTCCTGGGCGAGGTGGCGCTGGAGCTGGAAGCCAGGCACGCCGAAGAGAGCCTGGTCGCGCACCTGGTGCAGTGGCACATCCGGGACGGCCGGCCAACCCCACGGCCCGAGCAGAAGGACATCGAACCCCTCCACGTCCTGAACACGTCCCTGGACCCTGACTTTCCTCTCGAGCACGTGGCCAGTGATGATGTCGACCTGAGAAAGGCCGTCCGGAGGGAACTGCACCTCCTCGGAACGGGTCTGGAGAATCCTGGGGTCCAGGTGCTCGAGCTCTTCGCCGACGCCTTGTCCGAAACGGCCGTGCGGTCGTCGCTGCGACCGGTCACGGCGCCGTACGGGTTCGCGGCGAACGTGTATGACGTCGCGGAGGGCACGGTTCTGCTGATCAGGCCGCAGGTCGTGCTGGTTCGCGGTGACAGCGACGTCACCGAGCAGGACGAGCGGGCACTGACCGATCGGGTGGCCCGGCTGATCACGAGTGCCTGGGACTCGACGGCCAGGGTCGTGACCGAGGGCCGGACGGTTTTTGTCCGGGTCCTTCCGCAGATCGGGATTCGGCAAGGGGTCATTCCGGACGCCGTTCTCGTTGTGCAGCACGATGCGCAGGACGTCCGGCCGATCGATCCCGACCTGCAAGAAGCACTGAGTGCGCTGCCTGCGGCCGTCCTGCTCGAGCCGCTGTCGGTCGGGGCTGGTGACGAGGAGATCCTCAACGCCTTCCGGCCCGTCCTCGGTCTGCCCGACTGGGGGGCCCCGGGCCGGTCCGCTCGTTCGGTGGACGACGACGTTCGTCAGCTCGCTCGTCTGGTGCTGGACCAGATGAGCGTCGACGACGCCTCCGGGCGCTGGCGGCCGGGGCGGGAGGCCGACTGGTACGGGCTGCAGGACGAGGATCTGGAGGCTCTGCGGTACAACATGCTGGGCAGGCTGTGGGACGAGAGCGTCGCTCTCGGCCTGGACGGCCTGCTCCCCGAACCCGTCGAGGACGGCTGGGGCGGCGGGCAGCCGTTGTGGCAGGCGCTGGCGCCCGACCGGATCCGCGCGATGGTGGCCGAAGCCGCCGAGACCGGTGACGAGCGCGTCGAAGAGGTCGTGCGGCTGCGGGCCGAAGACGATCCGGGCGACTTCGTCCTGGTGAACGTGGCTGTCCAGATGATCCAGGGTCTGCGGCCGGGCATCGTCGTCGCCGCCGGGCACCGCAGGGACGAGACACGACCCGACCCTCAGGAACTGCCCGAGCGCCTCTTCGAGGTGAACCTGGCCGATCCGCCGCCCCGCCCCTCGACCGTCGAGCGTTACCGTGCCGCTCTGCTCGACCTGCGCGCGCACGCCGCCCGGATGACCGGGGCGGACGGCCTGCCGGTGACGTTGCCGGAGGACGACAACATCCTCGAAGAGATCATCGACGAAGTGAGGCTGTCGAGACCACGGGCGACGACCTTCACTCAGTTGATCACCTACATCCAGGACGAGATCGCTGAGAACGGGCCCGGACTCGGGACGCAAGATGCCACGGTTCACATCGACGGCGGCGAGTCCGCGAACACTTCGGACGCCGGGGACCAAGAGGAACCTGGTGGCGGCGTTCTGGCCGATGTCGTCGGCTGGACACCGAATTACGACAACTATGACTTCACCCAGGAGGACGTGGACACGTTCGCCGGGATGCTGCAGGAGGACGCAGGGCAGCTGAGCGAGGACGACGAGGACTCCAGCGAATCGGTGTCCGGTTCGGACGACTCCTCCGACACCGGCGAGCCGCTGTCACGGCTGAGCCTGAGCGGTGGAGGGCTCCCGGGGGGCGCGACGGCCCCCGGGATCGTGACGATGCTGCGCGACTCCGGTCTGCCCGGGATCGAGATGGAGTCCGCCAGAACGCTTCTCGAACAGGTTTACGAGGCGTTCACCGTCGCGGCGCGGGGTGCGGGCTCGTCGCGCGGGCTGATCGCCGAGCCGCTGCTCTCGTTGCCGCGCCGGGCCGGGGCCGTCCCGGCGCGCGCCCGGCAGTGGCTGATCGATCACGACCGGGCGCTGACCGCGCGCCTGGCTGAGCAGTTCCTGGCCGATCATCCCGATGTTCGTGAGGCACTGGAGAGCCAGGGCACCGATCTGCTGCGAGATCTGTGGATCGCGGGCCCGACCGGGGACATCACGTTCGGGACGCTGGTCGGCATCGTGCTGGTGCACCTCGTAGATTCCCCGGAGAACGCCGAAGCAGACGCCCCGGCCCGGGGTAAGGGTAAGGAGCGGCTCCAGCCGGACCCGGAGACGAGCTACGCCAACCTGACTTTCGAGGTCCCCCCGGGCCAGGACGTCCCGGCGGGCACCGTTGTGAACGTCTCCGGCCGGGTTGCGCTCCGGGCGACCGGGACGGGGCGCGCGGCCCAGACCTCCGTGCTGGAGGTGGTAGCCGTTCTGGACGGCGACCGGCCACTGACCGCCCGGATGCGACCGGTCCTCGTGCACGTGGTGGAGAGTCTGGCGTTCGACGCCGGGCTTCTTCCGCCGTCCGATCTGCGCGAGTTCCCCGACCAGTACCTGAGGATCTACACCGATCGCCGGGTGGTCGACGAGATCAACCGACGCGCAGCACCATCCGGTTCGCTCTCCGAAACCGAATTCGTCGAACTGCAGCGGGAAGTGCTGAACGACGTCCTTCAGGCACCCGGGTCCGGCTTGCAGGCACCGAAGCCGGCTGAGGTGCTCGGCTACCTGCTGGCCGGTGAGGATCTGACCCTCCAGCAGCGCGACACGCTGCTGCGGCTGGCTCGAGCCCTGGGCCGGGCACAGACGCTGGTCCAGCTGCGGGAGCGACGTGAGGTGAACCGGGCCCTGGCCGTTCTGGCGGCTGTCTCGGACGACATTTTCGAGGCGTGGGTCGTGCCGGAACTGGTCCGGCGGTTCGTGCAGTCCGACATGCTGCCGGAATTGACCACGGTGCAGGTTCTTTCCCGATTCCTGGACACCGATCTCACGGAGAGCGAATGGTCCGGACTGGACTCCGGGGCGATCCGTAGTCTGGTCCGTGACGGGTTGCGCCTGGTGGAACTGGAACTGCGGTCGGACACCGGTGCCTCGGATCAGGCAGGGAGCGCACGCCGGCAGTTCGACCTGCTGGCGAAAATTCTTGCCGACCTGGCCTTCCGCTCGGCCGCGGTTCCGGTGACGGCGCATCACAGCTTCTCGGCGCGGGTGGTGCCGGTGGGGCCGGACGCGGACGTGATGGTGGTCCGTCCGCGCGTCTGGCTGATACCCGGAGACCTGGGCGTGACGCCTTCCGGGGCGATGGAGACGGCGGAACGGATGCGGGAGATGCTGGTGTCTTCCTGGGCCGCCACCGGTGGGGACGTCCTGGAGGGGCGCCGCCGGTTCGTCCGGGTCGACCCCGTGATCAGCCCCGAGCAGAAGGACCACCGGCCTGACCTGGTGATCTCTCTGCTGTCCGGTGCCGAGCGCGTTCACTGGTCGGAGGATGCTGACTTCTCCGGTGCGGCACATCCCGAGTTCTTCCAGGCGGCCAATGACTACGTGATGGCCATGCGTGATCACGTCTCGATCGAGGATGGTCCTCTGGTCGAAGAGGTCCGGATGTCAGCCGGCGACAGGGAACTACGGGAGTTTCTGCGTCTGGCGATGGGCCTGCCCTCCCGGCAGGTCGTGGGGCACATGTCTCCCTCCCCGGACGGCGACGTGCGGCAGGTGGTCCAGCGGGTACTGGACCAGGCACGCGAATCCTCTGCCGCCCCGCGCGGGAAGGGAAACGTGGAGTTCGAGTGGTACCGACTGCACGATGAATATCTGGAGGAAGCCCGGAACGCCGTCCTGAACGAGCTGTTCCAGCGGCTCATGGAGCTGGAACACGATGATCTTCTACCGGAGAGGGGCACGGCCGGGCCGTTCGCCTGGCCGGCCGACCATTCGCTGATGCGGGCGCTGGCCCCCGAGCAGATCCGGGCCACGCTGGCGGCGCTGGGCCTTCTCGGAGTGGACCTCCACCCGAAGACCGTGACGCTGGAACCGGCCGACGGCGACCGGAATCGCGCTGTGCAGGTCAGCCTGATCATCGGCACAAGCCCTCGGATCGATGTCGTCCTGGGAAACACCGGCGATCAGACGCTCCCGTGGCAGAACCGGAGCTTCGATCGATGGTTCCAGGTAGACCTGCCTGACCCGAGGCCTCGTCCCTCGGCTCGGCAAGAGCTCCAGGCGGCCCTTTCCGACCTCCGGGCACAGATCGAGTGGACAGCGGACAGGAGCGGCCGCCCGGGCCTCGTGCCGGCCGAGGACGCAGATCTGACGGCCCTGGCCCGCTCGGTGCATGATCCGGTCCGCACGCTCGGGGAGATCGCCCGGCATGTGCTGGACGAGTCGTCCGGCGACTTCCCACCGCGCGCTGAGGAGATGAATCTTCGGGGTGGTGGCGATTCCGACATCGACATGAATTTCTCGGACGAGGATTTCTTCGAGGCGGAGGAGATTTTCGGAGAGCGGGTCGCCGCAAGGCTGTCCGACGACGGCGACACCGACATGCTCGATGCAGAGGCCGACGAGACCGAGCCGCAAAGCTTCGGGGAACGTGTCGCTCAACGGCATGGATTTTTCGACCCGCACGATCAGGTGGCCCGTTTCCTCGACACTCTCTTCAAGAAGATGGCCGACTGGGCCTGGAAGTTGCCCGACGTCTTCCTTTCCGAAGACGTGGTATTTCCCGACGTGTCCGAGGTGCATGCTCTGGCCTCGTCCGAACTGCCTCCGGCAGCTGCCTCCTTCCTGGAGCTGACGGCCGGTGAGCTCAGCCGAGACCTGCACGCCGAGCTCCTGAACCAGAACCCGTTCCTGGAGGAAGTTCTGGGAACCAACGACATCGAGCTGCTCACGTATCCGTTCCCCGCCACCGTGACGCAGTCGTGGTCCGCGGGGCATCTCCTGCGAACGGTGCTGACCGGCCCGATGAGGGGTCTGCGGTCCGGAGCAACGTCGAGTGATACCACGGCAGGCGAGCTGCCGCACAAGCCCGTGCAGTCGAAGGACGACTACCGTGACGCGGAGGAGGCGGTTCTGCGGGCCGAGGCTGACCAGGTAGCAGCAAAGGCCGGTGTCAGGCGACTTGTCAGATCTGCGGGCAACATCAACATTGCTAAGGAATTCGTCTCGGTGGGCCCGTCCTGGGCCGGGGAGAATGTGACCGTCACCATCTACCCACCGCCGAGCTGGGACAGTCGCTATCCCCTGCGCGTCCACCAGGGCCCGACGCATCCCGACCGGTTCAGGTGGGGGCCGTTCCAGGAGGATCAGGTCGCCCGGCTGGCTGCCGGAATCGGAGCCGCCTTGACACGGGCGGCCTTGGACGCGCTGACAGAGCTGAACGCGACGGCCGAACAGATGATCACCGAGGCTCTTGACCACCAGCAGGCTCCGCAGCAAACGTTCGGCGCGACGACACGGAAGGATTCCCGGCTCCAGATCTGGAAAAACTTCGTGAGGCTGGGAGGTCCGGAATGGTCGCGGGTGAGCGTGGAGGCCGACGTGTTTCCCGCCATCCCCGGGACGACCGTGCATCCGGTCCGCGTCACTCGCCGCGACGAGAACGGGACTCCGCACCATGCCTTTGTCGTTGCCGACGCGAGCGTCGATAATCTGCGGGGGCGTGTGGGGGCGGTCGGGAACAGGCAGGATTTCGCGGAGGCCGAGGCAGCGTTCCTCGCAGCCGACCGGAGCACTCAGCAACCGCTGGTCGATGGTCCCCGCACGCTCAACAGCACGGGATCCATCACCGTCCAGGCTTCGGTACAGGTGGAACCGGCGTGGGGCAGCCAGCAGGTACACATCACGCTGTACGCGAATCCCGCCGGGGGGAATCGGCACCCGCTCCGAGCGGTACTTCGCGACGGATCGGGGGATCCGCAGTACCGCTGGCTCACCCTGACCGACGACCAGGTCGCCGCTCTGAGGAACCCTGGGCGCCGTAGTGTGCATGCACAGGCTGAGGAGGCCGTTCGGGCTGCGCGGGTGAAGGGTGGCCCCCTCTTAGCCTTTGATGACACGGTCGCCGACCGGGGAGCCGTGAAGATCGCCGGCAAACGCGCGTCCGTGGGGAAGAGGTGGGCCGGAAAGCAGGTAAGAGTAGAAGTTTTCGACACCGAACCCGAAGCCGAGAAATACCCTTTCGCCGTCATCGACCCGAAAACCGGCTACGAGGATCACCATTTCGTCACGTTCGGTCCGAGGCAGATCTGGAATCTGCGCGCCGCGATCATGGAGAGCCAACGATCCGGCGAGTCTGCCGCACCGGTCCCCGGAAGTGCTCGCGGCGGTAGCCGCATTCCTGGGATCAGCTCCTTGGTAAGCCGTTCAGATCTCCCGGGAACGGACATGGCGCAGGCCTGGCAGGTTCTGGGAGAGGTGTACGACGCCTTCTCGGCCGCCGCGGCCGGGGTCGGCTCTTCGGAGGGCATCGACGGAGCGCGGCTGAGCGCGCTGCCGGACCACCTGGGACCGGTTCTGCCGACGGTGGGCGAGTGGCTGGCCGAGCACGCCGGGGAACTGACGCAACGACTCGGGGATGATTTCCTGGCCGGTCGACCGGACCTGCCGGCCCTGCTGGGCGAGGATGATCTCCTGGACCTGCCGGCGCGGATCCCCGGTAGCCAGGACACACTCTCCCTGCGTGCCCTCATGACCTCGATGCTCCAGAGGTGGGAGACCGTCCCGGCGCCGGTGGAGCCGCACGAAAACCTTGATGGGCACATCGAGCAGGTCCTCGGCGGTCCCCACGACGTCACCGGAACGCAGTCACAGCCCGGCCGGATGACGCCCGACGACCTGTCGTACGTGCATGTGACCGTCAACGCGGAGCTGCTGCGGACCGGCATCCGGGCCAAGCATCGGCTGCCCTCCCGCGATCGGGTCGAGGAGATCGCGACCGAGTTGCTGACGCGGGGCCCGGGCAGCGCGGGCCGCAACCGGCAGGACCTGGCCTGGCACGTCTTCCAGGTTTACGCCCGTGACGACCTGCACCTGCAGGCGGCCGAGCTGCCGGGTGGCGCCCCGGCCGCAGGCCCGGAAGACGCCGACAGCCACTTGCGGGAGCTGGCGGCAGAGGCCCGGGAGCTGGGTATCGACGTGGACGGGATGTTCAAGCGCGCCCGTGACGGCGGGTGGCTGAACGCCCTGCGGGACGAAGTCTCCGCCGAGATCGAGGAAGCGCGAGCGCTGCGAGCCGGATCGTCTCAGGGAGTCCCGAGCGTCCCGGCCGTGACCGGGACGGGCTCGCTGACCGCCCGGGTGACCCGCCCCGCGCCTCAGGCGGCCCTGCAGGACTGGCGTGTCCTCCAGATCGCGACCCCGCCCTCGAGAACCGGCCGTGGTTCGGAAGAACCCTCTCTGGAAGAGCTTTCCGACCATCTGCCGGCAGCCCTGCGGGAGTATTCGGCCTCGGGGAACCAGTTCTGGCTGGCGCATCCGATCGACCTGCGGCTCGCCGCGGATCTGGCCGGCAAGCTCCCGGTGGATCTGGTGTACGCACTGAGGTTCTCGCTGCCCGCCGGTTCCCCGGGCACTCTCTACCGCACCGTCAGCCGGCAGGTCGGGGACTTCGTCAACGTCGTTCGTGACGGTCAGGTTCTCCCCGAGGGCAACGAGCCGTGGTGGGTGGGAGCGCCGCCGGCCCCCGTGGCACTGGATTGGGGCGGGCAGCCGGTGGACGCCCACCGGCTGATGATCCTTGACACGATCGAACACGGACTGCGGCAGACCGGTTTCCCGGTGTTGTCCAGCGAGGGCTACCACGCCTTCCGGGCCACCGGTGAGGTGCCGGACCGCCGGGCGCTGACCGACATGATGAACGGTGGCCGCGTCGAGTTCGACCGCGACGTGCAGCACCAGGCCCTGATGCAGCTCCGGACCTGGGTGCTGCGTAACCTGACCCCTGAGGTGAGTTTCCAGCTCTCGTCCCGGGTCGGCGCGAACTACACCGATGTCGTGACGATCCGGGTCGTGCCTTTCCAGCGGTTCGGCCGCGACTATTCACAGGTCGAGATCACCGTCGAGTCCCGTCCGCACCGGACCGGCCGGGACTCCCGGACGGTGACCTGGAAGAGACCGGTTCATGCGGAGATTGCGCGACTGGTGAGGCTTTCCGGCCTCGATCAGCTCGCCGCGGCCCAGGCGGCCGGCATCAGCGCCGACGTCGTCGCCGCACGCGTCCGGGACATGCGGCGCAACGGTGAGCCCCTGGCCGGCGGGGAGGACGCCATCGCCGTCCTCATGCTGGAGCGGACCGGTCCGACGCCTGGCCAGTTGCTCGGCAACGATCTGATGGTCCGGGCCTACGACGCCGGCATCGACGTGGTGGCGGAACTTCGGCGGGCCGTGTCAGAGGATCGGGTGGGAACTTTCAGGGAATGGATCGAAGCGCAGGCAGAGGGCCGGCAGCGGACACCGGCCGTGCCCGTGGTGCAGAGCGTGCCGGACATCGTCGTCACCTCGCCGACTCCGGTCGACGAGGCCGCCCCGACCGCCGGTCCCGCAGCTGAGCCGGGCGAGATGAGCCTGCAGGAGCTCCAGCGGGCGATGGGCGCCGACCGGGTGTTCTCGGCCGCCGAGCTGCGGGAGCAGTCAGGGCCGTCCGGGACGGGAACGGACACGCCGTCCCGGTTCGACGTTCCCGCTCTGGAGAACTGGCTGAGGCCGTTCGCGGCGATGGACGACGACGTCGCGCGCAACCATGCCATTGCCTCGGCGATGAGAGGGCAGGACACCTCCGGCCGCCAGAACGCGCCGACACTGGCGGACATCGTCAGGGTGCTGGGGGCTGACGGATTCGCCGCGTTGCCGCCCGCGGGCGCGGTCGACGCCCTGTCCCGGCTGATGATGCACCTGGGCGACAGTTCCATGGCCTGGCTCGCCCACCGGGGACCGGACGGAACCCGGATGACGTTGCTGTTCGGGCACGCCGATCGGCCGCCCCTGTGGTGGGACCGGACCGGTGGGGCGGGCGAGCAGCTGCGTCCTCTGGCCGACATGCCTCCCGCCCTGTGGGGAACGATGGTTCTGGTGATGACGCCGGACGGATTCGTTCTGTCGTCCGCCGACGTCGGGCGTGGGCTGGAGGGAAGCCTGGACGCCGTCCCCACGGCTGCGGTGCCCGCCCCGGTGACCACTCCCGGCCGCATCGAAGTCAGCGATGTCGAACTCTCCCGACAGCACTGGATTTTCGATTCCTACCGGGCGCGAGCTCTGGTCGCCGACGGGGCGACGCACCGGTTCGCCAGTTTCCGGATGCTGGTCGACCACGTCCGGGACACGCACTACAGCGGTCACCTCCCCGGCCCGCACCATCAGGACATCCACGTCCGGTTCGCCAAGAACCGTACTCACCTGCTCGGCGTGAGTTCCCAGTCCGTTCCCGGTCACCAGTTCCTGGAGGCGGTCGCCGCCGGGGGATCGTTCCCGATGTTCCTCGACGGTGACATCCCGAACGACGACCTGAGCCGCAGCCCGGCCCTGAGAAGGGTTCTGGAGGATCAGCTGGCACCGCGGTTCCGGGACTACCGGATCACCACGGGCCAGGACGGGCAGGACTGGGCCGTTCACGGCGGCGAGTCGATCCTCCCGCGGCTGGCCCAGGCCATGGACCGTTTGCGGGCGTCCCTGGAATCAGCCTCTGCAACGAACCTCGCGAGCCTCTGGGGTGATTTCGACCGGGAGGTCATGGCCTACCTCCGGCTGGCCCGGGCCCATGCCGAGGACGTGTTCGCCCAGGTTGCCGACCGGTCCCCGATCGAGGTCAGCCCGGCCCAGGGATCCCTCGCCCGGGCCTGGGAAGACCTTGAGGTGGCGCTGGTTCCGTTCTTCGACCGGGTGAACAGTTCTCAGCGCGACGGGCTGAGCGTGGTGCTGTGGGCGTGGCGCGAGAACCATCCCGACACCTGGAACGATCTGCTGACGCGTTTCCTGAGCAGCCTGATCGGGGAGATCGGGTCCCGCGCGGCCACCGACCCGGCCCTGACGGCCGGGGAACGGGCCGAGCTGGCCGAAACGCCCAGACTGTCTGACCGTCTCGCCCAGTGGCGCGAGTTCTCCCGGGCGGCGGCGGTCCGCCGGGCCGTGCAGAACGGCGTGCCCTTCGTCTTCATGGCGGCCGATCACGCCCGGACGGTCCGGACCCTCGTGCCGCAGGCCCGGTTCCGTGACGTGAGTTCCGAGGTCGACCGCTGGTTCACCGGAACCGACGTCGACGGCCGGTCCCGGATGTTCGAGGACGAGGACGAGGCCCGCGCCTACCACCTGGGGCTCACCGACCACATCGGACTGCTCGTCGACGGACCGCACGCCGGCACCCGTGTGCGATTCTCCCCGGTGGGTCTCAACCTCCTGGCCGAACAGGCCGGATCGCCCTCGGCCGGATCTGTTGTCCGGGCCGTGTCGCGCCAGGCCCGGGACAACGGGAGGAACGAGCTCCCGAGCGTCGTCCATCAGCAGATCCCCGCGGAGGACCTGAGCGCGCTACCGAACACGCGCCAGGCTGTCGAGGAGATCGATGCCGGGCTCTACGCCCTCCTGGGACTGCCGGCCGGCGTGTCGCACCACTCCTCCGGTCTGGGTTCCCTGACGGCCCGGATCGGCCTGGCCGCGGATCAGGTGCTCGACCGGCTGAGCGATGTGAGCACCCTGACGAGTAACACCTACCGCGACCTCGTCCTGGGTCGCTGGTACGCGCAGGACACCGGGGTCGCGACCGTAACGCCGCTCCTGAACGACCTTCTCAGCGTCGCCTGGCTGGGGGAGTACCGCAGTGTCGGTGCTGCGCTGGACCATCTTCGCCTCGCGCGGGGTGCAGCCTTCGTCGAGAGCAACGTGTTGCCGGCACTCCGGGGTTTCGCCGCAGACCTCGGCCGGGCGATGCGCGACCAGATCGCCAGTGACGACCGGCTGAGTGCCGAGGACCGGATGCGCCTGGCGAATGTCCCCGACTCGCAGTTCTTCCGGGAATGGGGCGATCGGGTCCTGGACGAAGGGCTGCATCGGGCCGCGGATCGTGGTGTGCGGTACGCCGGTGTCGGCGGTGACCAGGTGCCGCACCTGCGCCGGCGGGGAACGGCCGACCGGCCGGACATCCGGATCTTCGATTCCCGGCCGGCCTCGTCCGTCCGGGAATTCGAGGCCGATCCGGTGGGCCGCTTCCCGGAGAGCTTCTCCCGGGAGCAGAAGGCCGCCCTGCTGCAGGCCCTGCAAGAAGCGGCCGAGCGCCTTGACCAGTTGCCGCAGGATCGACGAGAGCTTGTGCAGCAGCAGGCGCGGCACCTCACGACGCAGTACTCCCGCCGGCCGCGGACAGCACTGGAGTCGTCCGAAGGCGCCGCCCCGGCCGGCGACTACCAGCGTCGCCTGCTCGACATCGCCGATCTGGTGGCCGCCGAGCTGATCGAAGAAGGCGCTGAGGCAGCCGATGAAGCCGCCCGGGTCTGGGCGCAGAGGTACGGCAATCCACGACCGGATGGTCTCGGGGGCACGGGCCCGAAGCGCGGCGCGGTGGCCGGGCCCAGCAACGCTGTGGTTGTCGGAAAATTGTCCGGGGCGGATGATCAGCTTGCAGCCGAGCAGGCGGTCAATGCGGCGATCCAGGCCGGGACGCCGCCAGTCAAAGTTGTCCAGCGGGTGCTGCAGGGCACCGGGAAGGTGCATCTCTCCCCGCTGAACCCCACGGTGGACAAAGATTGGGCACATGCGCAGGTAACCGTCTCCATCTATCCCGTTCCCGCGGGGAACCAGAAGCAACGCTATCCGTTCCGGGCTAGCAGAGACATGCCGGCAGACCCGGATCGCTTCCGATGGGCGAACCTCACCGCGGAGCAGGTGGCCAGGCTTTCGGAGACTGTCCCCGAGCGTAGAACAGGGGGCATGCCCCTACCGGATGACGAAACCGCCGCACGATTCATTCGTCAAGCATTTGTGAATGGGCGGCCCTCAGACATTTCCCTCAGCCGTATCGTTGATTTCGAGCAAAGGGTGAAACTGGGCATCGAGCGCCGTCTGATAATAGGCGACCCTGCATGGGTGTTCGCGCGCGTGCGTATTGAGCTCTATCGCGGTTTTTCAAGCGATGGCATGTACCGGATCTTCCTGGCCTGGTCGAAAAATGATGAAGAGGAGGTTCATGACTACCGCTCGATCATCCTCACCGAAGATGATCTCTCCGTCATCAAGGACGAAGAGAAATCCGGGCGAATCAGGTTCAGTAAAGAGGAACTGGAAAGTGAGAACGAGGCCGCAAGGCTCGCATTCCGCACAGCGCAGGATCAGTCGCGTCTGCTGTTAGGCCGTGACAAGGGAAAGGTCGGTGTCGGGGGAAAGGTATCGGTTCTGGGTCACCAACCGTCCCTGGGAGTCGATTGGGCGGCAAAAGATGTCGAGGTAACGGTTTTCCGTGATCCTTGGGGCGGTTTCAGGGATCCACTGCAAGCCGTAGATCTTTCCGGGAAGGACGAACCGCGTTACCGCTGGCGGAAGCGCTCGCCGCGCGAGATCAGCGACCGCGCCCGGGCTACGGTGCTGAACCTGAGGGAGCAACAGGTACGGCCCCGCGCTTCTTTCGCGCGCCTCGTCGATGCCAACGGCAAGATCAGCATCGGGACGCATTCGCCTCAAGTGAACGAGGCGTGGGCCAGTTCGACGGTCAGGTTCGACGTCTACAAGGCCCTACCTAACGGCCGGGTCCACCCCTTCGCGGCCGTTCACGCGAGCGGCGAGGCATTCGGTTTCATCGAGCTCACCCCGGGTGAGTGGGAAGGCTGGGTAGCTGCGTCCGCGGGCGCGTCCAACGCAGAGTTCCGGGGGATCCGGGGTCTCGACGGGTGGCCGGACGGTTACGGGTGGCCCGCGGGCTACGTCTTGTCGCCGGCACAGCGGGCAGCCCTGAGCACGGCGGGTCTGGTACCGAGGCCGGTTCACGGGCCGGGGGCAGGGCTCTATGCGGCAGCGACGCTGGCCATGGCGGACGTGCCGATGCTGCCGCCCGGAAGCGGAGATCTCGATGTTGTCGAACGAGATCTGATGCAGCGTACGGCTTATCACATCCATTCTCGTGCGATGAATTTCGCAGAACTTGCCGGTGGGACCGAGGCTGCCACGGCGGCAGCGGAGAGCATCGCCAACGACGGGTCGTATGACATCACGGGACCCGGAGGCGACTGGGCCGTCATCGCGCTGGCCGGGGCCCTGGGTATCGATCTTGCCTATGTGCTGCCGGACGGTGTCCGGCGGGTGGTCAAGAATTCTCTTTCCGAGTTCGACGACGGGAACCCGCTGTTCACACTGATCAAGGTTGCCCATCTGGAGCCTCTGGTGAACAGGCCGCAGTGGTTCGCGACCGTGAAGGCGCCTTCTGATGTCAAGGATGCGCCGGGAGCCAGCGTGCCGGCCCCGGCCGGTGCTGAGCTCGGTGACCGGGCAGATGGCTTCGTCGAGGGAGGAGTGCAGGCCGCTACGGGGGTGGTCGTCAACACGGTTTCCGAGTTCGGGGGCCCGGCGCAGATCCCTTCGACGCTAAGAGTTTTTGAGCCTGATCCGGTGGCGCGTTTCCCGGAGCATTTCGCGCAGTACGACATCTCGGTTGTGGAGAATGCCCTGGCCGAGGCCAGGAATCTTCTGCTCAATGTGCCGGACGAGGCGCGGGACAACCTGCAGCAACAGGCGTGGATGCTGACGCTCGGCCATTCCCGTCGTCCCCGGATGGAGTTGCAAGGAATTGTGCCGTCCGATTCCGAAGCGGTTTCGTCGGAATATCTTCAGCGGCTGAAGGACATGTCTGAGCTGGTTGCCGCCCAACTGTGGAGCTACGGGGAGGCGGAAGCTGAGCACGCGGCCCGGTGGTGGGCAGACCACTACGGAAACCCGCGGCCCGAAGGACTTGGGGCAGGTGTCAGGACAGCATTGACGGCCGCCGTTGACTCCGAGCCGGAGGCCGGGTCCAGCAATCAGCCGGTCGTCGCTCGCCGGCAGAAGCCTTCCGTCAGGCAAGATCCGCTCCGGGCCGATGAGGAGGACGCGGCAGAGAGCATCCGGCAGGCTCTCGCAAAGGAACAGCCCTCGCAGGCAACGCTGACCGCAGTCTTAAGTAAAGAGGCGAGGGTGAGCCTGGCCGGTCAGGAAACATTTGTGGGGGGCCATGAGCTGGCCGGACAACGAGCTCGGATCGAGGTTTACCCGCCTTATCCAGCAACCTCACAGTCTTCCGCGGAAAAGCGCCAGTACCCATTCCTTCTGGCGTTCATGATGAAGAATGGTGAAGAGAGTCTTCATTTCTGGTCGATTCTCCTCACAAGTGAAGATTTTGCGTCCATGAAGTCGAGGGCGCCCATGCAAGCGGTCAGGGTGACGCCCGAGGAGAGGGCGGCTCAGTCTGTTAAAGCCGAGGAAGCTTTCCGCCAAGCGGAACAGAAAAATCAGCTCCGCACACTCGACGAATCGCCTCATGTCATCTACAAGGAAGGCTGGACGCAGGTTTGGAAAATGTCCATATTCGTGAAGCGAGAATGGGCAAGAGAGAAGGTTTTGATAACGGTCTACGACCACCCTGAGGGTGGTTTCTTGGACCCGTTCCGGGCTGTTCTCACACCACAAAAAACTGACAACGGGCAAGCTGCACAGGACCTCGCGGAGCAACCGGTGTTTGGCTGGGTGAAGCGCCCGGCCGTGGAGCTGAAGCAACGTGCTGCGGCTCTGATCAAGACTGCCAGGGCTGCCAAGGTGCCACCCCTGTCTTTCTTTCTGCGGACTGTCAATGACGAGGGCAAGATCAGTGTCGGCACGCGGTCTCCGCTGATCAATGCTGCTTTTGCTGGGCAGTTGGTCCAGTTTGATGTCTATCCGGCAACATCGGACAGTAACCATTATCCCTTCGTGGCGACTTCGCAGGATGGAACCGAGGAATTCGGTGCCGTCGAGCTGACACCGGGTGAGGTCGCCGATTGGATCGATGCGTCTGCCGGTGCCCTGGGAGCGGAATTCCGAGCGATCCCAGGCGTTTTTAACTATGCGCTGTCGGAAAACCAGAAAGCGACGCTGGTGACAGAACGCCTGCTGGCCGTGCCCATCCCGGAGGGGCCTGGACGGGGCTTGTACTCGGCGGTCATCCTGACGATGGGCCGTGCCGGAATGATGCTGCCTTTCGGCACGATGGATCGGCTGCAGGCCGAGCGCGATCTGATGAAGCAAACGTCGAACTACATCGTCTCCCGGGTAACGGATTTCGATCCCATGGAGACGGGTGAGGCTGCCGCCGCGGCCGAGCGGATAGGCCAGGGCGAGGACTCCGACACCAGTGGCCCGAATGATGACTGGGCCGTCATCGCGGTGGCCCAGATGCTGGACCTCGATCTGGCGTACCTGTCGCCGGATGGTTCGTGGGAGGTCATCCGGACCGGTCCCTTCGCCGTGGAGAGGCCGGAGCGTCGTCTCTCGCTCGTCAGGGTCGAGCACGAGAGCGATGAGGCTGCCCCCCATCGCTGGTTCGCGACGGTGACAGCGCCGGCTGGTGTGACCGACGTGAAGGGGAAGGCGGTCGCGACCGCCCTTGAGGGAGCCGAGCCCGGTGGCGGGATCCTCGCCGTTCCCCGATTCTCGGCCCCGGACTTCAGTAACAGAAGTGCGGAGCGGGCCGTCGAGGCCGCAGAGGCCGCGAGGGTGGCTCCACTTCGCGTTTTCCTCCGAAAGCTTCGCGCTGAGGGAGACATAAACCTTCAGCCCCATGTCGTAGGGCTGGGCGCGGACTGGTCACTCGGGTGGGTGGCAGCCAGGATCTATCCGGGTCCTGAAGTGCCGGGGACCGCCAGAGTACCCTTCCCGTTCCGGGCCCACCTGCTTCCTGTGAACGGGCAGCCGGAGGAACAGGATCGATTCAGATGGCTTCACATCACCGAAGACCAGTTGATGGCCCTTGCGGCTCACACCGGTCCTCCGGCGGATGCGACGGTTATGAGTCTCTTCGAACTCGAGAATGAGTTCACCCTGCCGGACGATCGCGACGCGGTGACGGTGATCCGGCAGGCCCTCTGGCAGCGGCAACCCTCGCGGCTCACGCTCAGTCTGCTCATCGGGCCGGAATCGAAGATGAACATCGGTGACGGACTGTACGTCGGTGGCCGCGATTGGGCAGGAACGCGCGTCAGGGTCGAGATCTTCTCCCCGCAGGGGCCGCAAGAGGATATACATCCGATCCTGGTGACCCGTGCACTCGAAGACGGGAAGCATGACCATCATTTCTGGACGGTTCGTCTCGCGCCGGATGAGATCGAAGTCCTGCGATCGAAGGCCGCTGACCTCGCCCTGGTCATGAGCCCCGAAGAGCTGGACACCGAATCTCAGGAGGCCGAGGCCGCGTTTTTGCTGGCGGTGCAGAGTGATACAGCGCTTCTGCTCGAAGAGGAGCCGCGCCAGGTTCGTCGCGACGGGACGGTGCATGCTCTGAACAGGTCCATCACCGTCGGGGTGCGGATGAGGAAGGCCATCGAACTCACCGTTGCTGAGCATCCTTACCGTGGTTTCCGGGATCCGTTCAAGGCCATCCGTCAGGTTGCGGAACACGAGGAGCAGGAGGCTCCTCGCTTCGGATGGGTGAGAAACTCCGAACTCGAAGTGAAAGAGCGTGCCGCGGAATGGGTGCGTGAAGCTGACGATGCCCGGATTCCGGCTCTGGCCTCCTTCCTGCGACCGGTCCGTGGAGGGCGGATCAGTATCGGCATGCGCTCACTGGATGTGAAGGACATCGGCGCGAACATGACCGTCGATGGTCCTCAAAGTTATGTCTGGTTCAGTGTTGTCGAAGGAGCACCGGGCCAGCGCCTCTACCCGTTCGCAGCGGTTGATGCGCAGAACAATGAAGAGTTCGGTGTCGTCGAGCTGACTCCTGACGAGCTGGGCAGCTGGATGTCGGCTTCGGCCGGATCGCTGGGGGCGGAATTCTCCGAGATTTCGGGAATCGAGCCGGTCCGGGGTCCTGAGACCTGGCTTGCGGGGTATCTGGTGTCGGCGGATCAGGAAGCCGTCCTGGGTGGGCTGGGTCTGGTGGCAGATCCGGTGGTGGGGCCGGGATGGGGCCTCTACGCGGCGGTGGTCCGGACCATGGTCCATGCGGGCATGCATCTGGGTGAGCTGGCCGAGGAAGATTTCGCGCGTGACCTGATGCGGCGTACGGCGGATCACATTCGTTCCCGCAGCGCGGAATTCGCAGGCTTCGTGGGGAGTGAGGTCGGTGATGCCGCCGATCGGATAGCTGCGGGCCGGGCGTACGACGTCCGCGGGGTGAGGGGCGACTGGGCGATTGTCGCGGTCGCGCAGGCGCTGGGCCTCGATCTCGAATACGTGTCGGAAAATGGTTCCCGGGAGGTGGTTCAGGGAAACCCCTCCGGTCTTCCCGCCCGCCCTCAGCTCGTGTTGGTCAAGGTCGCGCACGGGATGGGGCCGCGGTACGGCCACCGCTGGTTCGCCACCGCGAGGGCCCAGGGAGGACCGGGGACCTCGGCAGACTCCGGACTGGTCGCCCTGACCGGTGATCTGTCGATGTCCGATGACGTGGAGATGTCCGGTCTGACGGACCCGGAGCAATCCTCGACCGACTTCCTGAACCGGCAGCTCAGTCCGTACTGGAACGCCGCGGGCACACAGGATGCCGGCGCGGTCTCCGCGCCCGGCAACACCTGGGTGGGACAGGTCAGGGTTGACGCCGATCACCCGCTGTACGCCCACGCCGAGGTTGCCGAGCTGGTGGACGACGGCCTCGTCCGTCATTTCGAAAGCGAGCGGGAGCTAGAGCGTTTCGTCGCCGGCGAGACGGTCGACATCGGGAACCTGCCCGGTCCGCACCGGGCCGGCGCCTGGGTGCGGTTCCTGCCGGAGGGCAACAGCAACATCCTCGGCCTGGACCCCACCACGTCCCATCTGAGCGAACCCCTGGCGGCGGTGTACGGGGACCGCTCCTTCGGCCGATTCCTGTACGACAGGATCCCGAACGACGACCTGAGTGAACGCCCCGAGCTGCGCGAGATCCTCACGCGGCAACTGGAAGACGACTTCCAGCGGCTCGGGATCGATCCCGACTCCGACTGGGGCGCCTTTGGGGCCGAGTCGATCTACCCTCGCCTCGGCTGGGCCGTGCAGCGGATCGGCCAGGGGCTGGACGAGAGGGACGGGTTCGGGGCCCTGTCGCAGCCGTACTGGGGCGATCAGGCGGCTCTGGCGCTGGAGGCGTCCTGGGCGTATGCCAGGGACGTGCGGGAGACGGGGGCCGACTACACCGCCGGCACCGGAGTGGGGGACAGCGAGACCCACCTGTCCGAGGTGGCCGTGGAGGTCGGGCCGCAACTCCAGCCGTTCTTCGACCGGCTGCTCCCGGGCGTCACCCTGGGATCGGCCTTGAAGACGTGGCTCGACGCATCGGGCACGGCTCTTCCCGCTCCCTTCCTGATCGGCCTGCGGCGATACCTGCTGGCCTTCAGCGCGGCGATGCAGGCCCGGCTCCCGCTCGACCCGATGCTGAGCCGGCAGGAGCTGGCCTTCGTGGGAAGTCTGACCGACCCTCTGCACACGTTCACGGCCTGGCGGGAGCTGTCGCTGCGGTCGGCGATCCGGGCCGCCGTCGCGGACCGGGTGCCGTACATCGGCGTGAGCTCCGGCCGCGCCCGGTCTCTCGTCGCCGAACCTCCGATGGACGGGGCCGGCGTCTTCCTGATGGACGGGGAGGACACCCACTACCGCGGTCGACTCCCCGGACCGCACCATCGCGGCCTCCTGATCGAGTTCGCCAAGGGCGCCGTGCACCTCATCGGTGAGGAACACGATTTCATTGAGGCGAGCCAGATCCTGCGGGCTGTCTCCGGTGACAGGCCGTTCCCCAGGTTCATCGACGAGAGCATCCCGACCGACGACCTGACTGCGAGTCCGGCGTTGCACGCCCTGCTCAAGACGATGCTGAGCTTCCGGCTGCGGCAGTTGCGGATCCCCGAGGACGGGAACTGGGCAGTTCACGGCGGGGAGTCGATCTTTCCCAAAATCGCATGGACGGCGAGGAAGCTGCGGAAGGAGCTGGACCGCGCGCCGGACTTCCCCGATCTGGTCCAGTACTGGGACAGGGCGAGTCTTTCGACACTCCTCATGGCCTGGGCACTCTCCGAGGACGTGGCCCATGAGGTGCAAGCCCGAGGGCCGCACGGTGCTGGTCCGGCGCAGCGCAATCTGGCTGCGGCCCGGCGCCAGGGCCACGACGAGCTTGCTCCCTTCATGGACGAGGCCGCGAAGGTACCCTCGCTCAAGCAAGCTCTCACGACATGGCGGAGCAAGGGAACCGCTGACTTCGGCACATTCCTGACCAGCCTCAAGCGGCTGCTGGAGGCCGTACCGCCGGAGATCGAGACCCGCCTGCCGGCTGACCCGGCGCTGAGGGATGACGAAAAGGCCGAGGTGGCCGCGCTCGACACCATCGAGTCGCGCCTGTACCGCTGGAGAGATCTCTCCCTGGCGGCAGCCGCCCGCGCAACGGTGGCCGGCTTCAAGTCGGAACAGGGCATCGCGTTCGTCTTCATGGGCCAGGCTCACGCCAGCGAGCTGAAACGGCGAAACCTGGTTCCGGGCGCCATCTACCATGACTACTCCCGCGTCCTGGGAACGAATCCGCGTCTTCAGCAGCAACTGTCGTCGCCCGGGGTGCAGGCGCCCGATTTCGAGTCGGCCGCGACTTCGGCCCTGGTCCGAGCCCGGCAAGTACGCCTCCACGAGGATTATGAGAAAGCGAAGCAGGAAGTTCTCAAGGCAGAGGGCTCCCACTCGCTTCTTCACGTCGTCCCCGGAAAGATAAACGGTCAGGGACGCGTTGCGGTGGCCTCGCATTATGTGACGGTGGATAAAGCGTGGAAACAGGTGTCGGTGAAGGTCTCGGTCTATCCGGCGCCGAAAAAACTTGCGGGCGACCAGCGCCACCCTCTGCGGATTCATCCGGTATTGGTACCCGACGATTCGCAGGATCTTTTCAGATGGGTCAACCTCGGCAAGCAGGATCTTGAATATCTCAGTTCCAAGAATTCGGATCAGGAGGAAACTCCGGGCGACGACGCAGAAGCCGTGAGTGTCATCCGCAGGGCGCTCGCGAGCGAGCAGCCTTCCATCCTGACGGTCATCAGTCACGTCCAGGACAATGCGCGACTGTTGCTGGGGGAGAGGTCTTTCCCTCTGATGCACCGCGACTGGGTCGGTGCACGGGTGCGGGTCGAGATCTATCCCCCGAACGGAGAGGATTACCCGTTCCTTCTGATCTATTCATCGGAGGGACGGCAGAGCGAATATCATTTCTGGACGATTCGTCTGTCCGCGCAGGACCGGGCGGCCTTGCTGCAGGTGTCCCCCAAGCCGTTGTTCGGAGTGCGCTGGGCGGAGGAGAAGTCGGAGTCCGAGGCAGCCGCCGCCGCATTCGTCCGAGCCGAGGCGAGTGATGCACAAGTCATCCTCGAGCGCAATGACCAGCCGGTCGGTGAAACAGGAACTCTGACGGTCCTGGAGAGCGAGGTGTTCGCCGGGTGGGACTGGGCCGGGGACTCGGTGCTGGTGACGGTTCGCCGGAATCCGGACGGCGGCTTCTGGGATCCCCTCAAGGTTGTCTCCGGTTCGAGGAAGCCCCGTTTCAGGTGGGTGAAGAACTCCCCGCAGGAGGTGAGGACGCGGGCACTGGCCCTGGCGCAGAACGCTGATCTTCCGGTGCTGGCTTCCTTCCTGCGGTCTGTCGATGACCAGGGCAGGATCAGCGTCGGCACGCACTCGCCGGTGATCGATGCCGGGTGGGCCGGTCTGATGATCCAGTTCCGTGTTCTCGACGGGACGCCGGGCGTACCGCTCCATCCGTTCGTCGCCGTTCATCCGTCGGGTCAAGGCTGGGTCGTCGGCGTCATCGAGCTGTCACCCCACGAACGGGACAGCTGGGTGCTGGCGGCCGCGGGGCTCCCCGGGGCGGAGTTCGCAGGGGTCGAAGGGCTTGACGGGTGGCCGGCGGGATATGGCCTGTCGGAGAAGCAGAATGATCTGCTGACGGCGCGGAACCTGCTGGCGGTCCCGGTCGAGGGCCTGGATCGAGGGCTTTACGCCGCGGTGACGCTGGCGGCTGTTCGGGCCGGCGTCCTGAACGCTCCGGCGGCGCAGCTGGAGAGCGCCGAGCGTGAGCTGAAGCAGCGCACGGAGGAATACATCTCGACCGCCGCGACCGCCTTGACCGGCGTGACGCCCGCTGCGGTCGGCGCCGGGGAACTGGACAGTGAGCTGATGGTCACGGCGGTCGCCCGGACGCTGAGTATGGACCTGGAGTATCTGGCCGCGGACGGTTCATGGCGCACTGTCGCGGGCCGGCCGGGCGGCGGAGTCGTCGCCCCTCGCTTCGCGCTGGTCGAGGTGGCGCACGCGAACGGTCGGCCTGAGTCTTCCCGTCGCTGGTTCGCGACCATGAGGATTCCGGCCGGTCTGGAAGGGCAGGACGTCGCCAGCGCTCCGCTGCTGCCGGAACCCACGGCCCCCGTGGCAGGTAGCTACAGCGCGGCGGTCGGGGAGCAGGCATCTCGGGTGATCAAGCAGGCGCTTCTGAACCGGGAACCCTCCCGGGTCACCGCCGTTGTGCAGGCCGACGAGAACGCAGCAGTCACCTTGGGCCCTGGTGTGATCGTCGGTACCGATCCGGCGGCTCGCGATGATTGGGCCGGAGCCTGGGTCCGGGTGGAGTTCTACCGGCGGCAGGGCGGTCTGCATCCGCTCCTGATGATTCGTGAGACGGTCGACGGGGACCAGGACTACCAGTTCGTGGCAGCTGATCTCCTGGATCAGGAGCTGTCGTCCTTCGAGCGGGAGGACGCCCCCCGCGGGGACACAGCGGATCTGGACTACGGGTCCGCCTCCGCAGCTTTCGGCAGAGCTGAGAGCGCCGGTCAGACACCGCGTTTCAGTTCGCCGCTCGCTGTCGACCCGACGGGAACGACGGGTGTCGATGGTGTGGAGATCCATGTGGGACAGGACTGGGCGACGCCCGCCGGCGGGCAGCTGTGGGTGACGGTCTTCGAGCATCCTGAGGGTGATGTCCGGGATCCGTTCAGGGCTCTGGACGAGGTGGGGAACGCGCGTTTCGGCTGGGTGAGGAATTCCCGGGACGTGGTGAGGGCGCGGGCTGAGCGTCTGGTGCAACTGTCCAGGACGGGTGAGACTGCGGCGGTGGCTTCCTTCTCGCTGTTCGTGGGTGACGGGGGCCGCGTGGGGGTGGGGACGCGTTCGCTGACGCTGCCGGAAGACTGGACCGGTACGTGGGTTCGTCTGGATGTTTTCGAGGGGGTGGCTGGTAGCCGCTTCTTTCCCTTCGTGGCCGTGAGCCCGCAGCTGGAGAAGGACTTCGGCGTTGTCGAGCTGACTGCCCGTGAGCGCAATGGCTGGGCGCTGGCGTCGCAGGGTGCCGCGGGGGCCGAGTTCGCTGGAGTGGGGGCAATGGGCCCGGATGCGGGATTGACGTGGTTGCTGTCGGAGTATGGGTTGTCGGGCCCGCAGGCGCGGGAACTGGCGGGATATCAGGTTGTGCCGGTGATGGGTCCGGCGTCGGGACTTTTCGCGGCGGCGGCTCTGGCGATGGCTCACGCGGGGGTGGCCACCCTTGGAGTCAAGCTGGAGGATTTCGCGCGTGATCTGATGCAGAGCACAGCCAATCGTTTAGAAATTTCACTGCTGGAACTGGCGTCTCGTACCGCTGAGCAGGATGAGGCGGTCGTTGCGCTGGCCGGGGCGCTGGGGATGGAGTTCGCCTATGTGCTGCCGGACGGAACCTCGCAGTTGGTTCATGGTCTTTCCCTCGACATGACTGTGGGCATACCTGCTTTCGTCCTGGTTCAGGTCGCGCACCAGGACGGCCCGGACTATCCCCGTCGGTGGTTCGCGACCGTGGCGGACGGTTCGTCCGAAGGACGCTGGTCGGCCAGTGGGGTGGAGCCGGTCGGCTCGATGCTTCCGGGCCAAGAACCAGGAACGAGGCCCCATGCCCGTTCCCGGCGCGGCAGGATTGGCAAGGGCTCCGAGGTCGACAACAGCACGGCGGCATCTGCGATCAGAGAGGCATTCGCCTTGGGGATGCCGTCACTGATGACAATGAATCGTGCCGCCGATCCGCAAGATAGGGTGAGCATCGGGAAAAGCCGGATCCCGGGCGCCGCTGGGTGGGCGAGAAGGCGCGTCCGAATTGAGTTCTACCACGTAGACAACCGGTACTTCGTATTCATGTGGCCTTGGGTGGAAAACGGAACAGGCGTCCCTCGTTTTGATGAGGTTCTTCTCGGCGAACAGAATCTCAATGCACTGAAACCGAATTCGTTCAGCCCGGCGGAAAACGAAGCCGAATCGAAGGCAGCAAACCTAGCGTTCTCCAGGGCCCTCGCAAAACCAAATTATCGGATCGCCGACGAACCGCGCAGCGTGCAGAGCAATGGCCAGATTAGCGTATTGGGGGCCAGCTTCTTCGTGGGGGAAAGGAAGGGGGAGCAGGTAAGCGTCACGGTTCTGGAGCATCCGGAGAATGGCTTCTGGGATCCATTAAAGGCCACGCCGCTGGATGGATCGGGTGAACCTATTTACGGATGGGTGAAGAACGACCTGCCTGTGGTTCGGGCGCGGGCCCAGAAAAGGGTCAATGCCGCACGTGACCGTAAAAAGCCTGCTCTGGCTTCCTTCCTGCGGACGGTCGGGTCTGGGTTCCGGATCAGTGTCGGCACGCAT
Source organism: Kineosporia corallincola (assembly GCF_018499875.1). Classification (GTDB taxonomy): domain Bacteria; phylum Actinomycetota; class Actinomycetes; order Actinomycetales; family Kineosporiaceae; genus Kineosporia; species Kineosporia corallincola. The sequence continues at coordinate 24,663 of NZ_JAHBAY010000002.1, forward strand.
TCGCCTCAGTTGGGAGCGACATGGACGGTCGGTACGCAGCTGTGGTTCAGCGTTTTCGAGGGAGTGCCGGGTGACCGGTTCTATCCGTTCCTCGCCACCGATGCGCTGGGCGCGGAGGATTTCGGTGTCATTGAGCTGTCTCCAGTCGAGCTGAGGGCCTGGATGGATGCTTCGGCCGGTCTGCTGGGCTCCGAGTTCGTGGGAGTTTCGGTCGATCAGGGCGAAGCTGGGCGGGTGGCCTGGCTCGCGGGCTATGCGCTGTCCGAGGCTCAGGTGCGGGCGTTGTCGGAGCAGGAGCTGGTGGCGGAGCCGGCAGTGGGCCCGGGACGAGGCCTGTACGCAGCGGCGGCCCGGGCACTGCGTCTGGCGGGGAGGGCCCCGGAGATGTCGCGGGAGGATCTCGAGCGTCAGCTCATGCGCCAGACCGGCGAGTACATCAGTTCGTGGTCGGCGGACTTCGAGGACTACGCGGTGGAGGGCGCCGGTCAGGCCGCTGAACTGATCAGTGATGGCCAGGCGTACGACATCGGGGGTGAGCACGGCGACTGGGCGGTGGTGGCACTGGCCGCGGCGCTCGCCCAGAGATGGGGCGTGAATGTCGCCTACCTCGACGCGGGGGGTGCCTGGCAGCAGAGCCCGACCGCGAGTGCCGCCCAGCCTGCGGTGAGGTTGGTCAAGATCGCGCACACCGGCGGGCACTGGTATGCCCACCGCTGGTTCGCGGCCGTGCCGGCGTCAGCCGTCCTGGGGACGCTGGACGACCTTGCTGTGTCCGGTGATCCGGAGCAGCCGGGGGACGTGGTGATGTCTGGCACCACGCCTGACTGGTCGGTCTCTGCGGCGGCGCACGGCCTTCTGCATCAGCAGCTCAGTTCGTCCTGGAACACCACGAGGCCGCCGGGCGCAGACGAGGGACCGTCGCGCGAAACCCAGGTGAGCGCGGTGTACGCCGATGGCGAGGTGACCCAGCCCCCGGGGGAACGGGTTCCGGTGCCGGCATCCGACCAGACCGGCATCTGGGTCGGCGGGGAACGTCTTCCGGACGACCATGCCGTCTTCCTGAATGCCCGGGCCCGCGAGCTGGCTGCCTCCGGGACGGCCCGTCGGTTCGGGAACCTGAGGGTGCTGGCCGATCACCTGGCGGGCACGCACTACAGCGGTCTTCTGCCCGGCCCGCACGCTCAGGGAGAGCTGGTGCGCTTCCGCAAGGGCTTGACCCATGTGGTCGCCGAGACGCACCTGTTCATCGACGGGATCCCGATCCTTCAGGGGCTGGCCGGCGACCAGGAATTCCCGGGGTTCATCGACGAGGGCATTCCCTTCGACGATCTGACGGCGAGCCCGAAACTGCGCTCCCGCGTCGAGCAGGTGAAGGCCGGCCGGCTGGCGGGATTCCGGCTTCGGCCGGGCTCGGACTGGGCCGTGCACGGCGGCGAGTCGATCTATCCCCAGATGGCCTGGGTGATGAAGGGCGTGGAGATCTGGCTCGACCAGGATCCGGAGTCCTCGGCCCCGAGCTGGTACTGGGGTCGCGTGATGGCGGACTACCTCCTGCTCGCCTGGGCCTACGCCGAAGACGTGTCCGACCGCGCAGCCCTCGCGGTGGCGGGCGATGTCAGCCCGTCGCAGCGGAAACTGGCGGCCGCGTGGGCACAAGCACGACCGGTGATGGAGCCCTTCCTGGCCGAGCTGGCACTGTCGTCCTCCCCGGCCGAAGTCCTCACAGCCTGGCGGCAGGAGCCGGGCCCCGGTGCCCGGCCCGGTCCGGGAAGGGACCTCGTCCCGTCGCTGAAACTGCTGCTGGCCGCGTTCGTTCCGGAGATGGAGGCGCGGCTCGCGCTCGACCCGGCGCTGAGCGACTCCGACAAGGCTCAGGTGGCGGCGATCGCCGACGACGCCTACAACTCCCGGTACCTGCGCTGGCGTGACCTGTCCCTGGCCGCCGCGGTCCGCCGGGCACAGGCGGCCGGTGTGCCGATGATCTTCATGGGAGCCGATCACGCGCAGGAACTACAGCGCCTGGGGCTACTGCCGGGAGGTGTGCTGGTCCACGACTTCCGTGACGGCGTGCCCGCTTCCATGGCACCAGGGGCTCTTGATCAGGATCCGGTGGGCCGCTTCCCACAGCACTTCACGGGCGCAGACATCGCCGTCGTCGAGCGAGCCCTGTCCGAGGCTGCCGTGATGGTGGAGAACGCGCCGGAGGGGGAGTGGCGGCGCCTTCTGGAGAACGCGTGGGACCTGACCACGAATCACTCGCGCCGTCCTCGTCAGGATGTGGAAGATACTGAGAGTCGGCAGGATTCGGACTCCGCAGACGACTATCACCAGCGGCTGCTGGACATCACCGTTCTGGTGGCCGCCCGGTTGATCACCGGGACCGAGGCTGAGGCCGGGCAGGAAGCGCGCTGGTGGGCCGCGTGGTACCGCAATCCGCGGCCTGACCGGCTCGACGACCCGGCGCCGGCAACACGACGGCCGGAGCAACCGCACGATCCGCTGCGGCAGCAGCTGAGCCCGTCGCTGGCCCCTGCGACCCCCGAGCAGGCAGAGTCCACCCCGGACACCGGCGGCATCCTGATCCATGGCGCCCCGCTGCCGCCCGGGCACCCCGCCCTGCAACACCCACGGGTCAGGCAACTGATGCGAGACGGCCGGACACACAACTTCGGCAGCTACCGGGTGCTGGTCGACTACATTCAGGACACGCACTACAGCGGGCATCTGCCCGGACCGCACCGTCAGGGGCTTCTGGTCCGGTTCGCCAAGCGCGACGAGTCGGGTGCCATGATCCGGCACATCGTCGGTGAGAACCACCTGTTCATCACCGGCGAGGACATCCTCCAGGCGGTGTCCCGCGACGGTGAGGCCCCCCACTTCATCCATGAGGGGATTCCGTACGACGACCTGAGCGGCAGCCCGATGCTCAGCGCGGCGCTGGGCCTGAGCAAGAGACCGGGCTTCCCGGGCGTCCAGATGCGGGAAGGGTATGACTGGAGCGTTCACGGCGGTGAGTCGATCTACCCCAAGCTGGCGTGGCTGATGACCAAGGTGCTGGGTGAACTGCGGCAGGGCCCCGGCTTCGCCAATCTGGTGGCCTATTACGACCAGGTGGCTTCCCATCAGATCCACTGGTCCTGGGCCTACGCCGGTGACGTGGCCGGGCGGGTGCACTCCTCCCCGGCCGACGCGAGCGAGGAACAACGCGCGCTCGCTCTAGCATGGGACGAGACCTTCAACTCGCTGATTCCTTTCCTGTCCGAGGTCTGGAGTTCCGGGTCGCTGGGTTCGACCTTGAGGGACTGGCAGAGCAAGCCGACCGATCTTTCCGGCGGTGAGTTGGTCGCGCAGCTGACACGGCTGCTCACCCGTTTCGTGGAGGAGGTGGATACCCGGCTCGCCGACGACCCGGTGATGACCGACGAGGAAAAGGCGGAGGTGGCACGGATCCCGGACGGCGAAACCCGCCGGTACCGGTGGCGGGACCTGTCACTGGCCGCCCGTATCCGCACGTCGCAGGCGCCCTTGAACTTTGTGGGAGACGCCCATGCCAGGGTGCTGCAGCGAGAGAACCTGGTGCCCGGCGCGCAGTACCACGACATGACCTTCGATATACCGCAAGATCTTTCGCAGCCACAGGGGGCGTCGACCGCGATCTGGTCGCCGCCCGCTCAGACGGCCGTGGACGACGATGCCTTCCTGGCTGACCTGGCTGACCCGCAAGCCGTTCCGATGGAACGGATCCCGCGCTCGGTACTGCACGAGATGACGCTGGATGCCGTACTGCGGGAGATGGACTGGGAGCCGCAGGTCACGGACGGCGCCGTCGAGGCATTGCTCACCGGCCGTCCCGGGGACAGCGGCCAGGAATCAGCGCGCGGTGAAGTGGCCTCGCCGAGCAGCACGATGCTGGTCGCACCCGGCATCCGCGAGCGCGTCGTGCACCGGATCTGGGCCGCCCTCGAGGAGACCGGAGCCCGGGCCGCGTCCTACGGCCGCTCGTGGCGGGAAGATCTGAGCGCGGCGATCGAGGCGCAGGTCACCCAGGAGTCGCTCAGCGCCCTGGTCGCTGTCGCTCCTGCGCCGAACATCACCGTCCTGGTCCGTTCCCGCCCCACCTCGCCGTCCCGGCGCTGGGTGAGCATCACGGTGACCGGGCGGCGCGATGACGACGTGAACGGTGCGGCGGTGCCGCTGGTGCGGTTCGGTGTGCTGGTGCAGTTCCGGACCGGCCCGCGGGCCTGGGTCCGTAACGTCTCCTGGAGGGCGCTGCGCCGGCGGCTGGGCGGTGAGGAGTTCGTCGAGGGGCGGACCGGGCAGGCCGAGCGCGAGATCGTCCCGGCCAGGCTCGGTTTCAGCGCCGACGGATCGCTGCGCCTGTCCCCGTACCGGCCGCAGGCCGGCACGGACGAGCAGCCCCCCGGCCCCCGGCGTCCGCTCGTCCCACCGAGGACGATCCCCGAGGCGGACCCGCTCCAGCAGCGTCAGGCTCAGCTCACCCGTAGCGCTCCCTGGCAGGACCCGGCCGAGGGCCTGCTGCGCCGGGCCAGTCTCTCCGGGCACGAGCGCGCGGTGCCGGTGCGGTCCCGGCCGGTGGCCCGCCGGACGTCACCGGACCCGCAGGAGATCCAGGACACCGGGCACAACGGGGAAGGATACGAGGCGCTGAAGAAAGGGCTCGGCGAGGACAGGGCCGAGGAGAAGCTGACGCGCGCCTACCGCAAGGAGGCCGGTCAGTACGAGCCGCTGCGGCTGAACGGTGTTCCCCCGATGGTGCGGGTGCTGGCATCCCGGCACCTGGGGCTGGTGGACGCCGTCAGTCAGCGGCTGATCCCGGGGCAGCTCGACGGCCTGGACCTGGAGACGGTCAACGACGCCGCACGGCACGCCGGCATCGAGCGCGAGCTCGTGCGCGCCGACCATCTGCTCAGCCAGGCACAGGTGCAGGGGATGCGCCGGGACCGCCTGGCGCAGCTGGTGAACCAGGTGTGGGAGAGCGCCGCCCGGATCGCCGAGCTGGGACCGGAGGGAGCCTACCGGCCTCTTCCGCAGGCGACGGCCCATCCGAAAGCGGTCCTCGACCGGTTGCGCCTGAGGGCGGCTCAGAAGAACCTCCTGACCGAGGTGCCGGGCGCGGCAGCGGTGGCGACCGAGGCGCAGCCGTCGGCGGAGCGTCCCGGCCTGACCCGCAGCGTGAGCGCCACCTCGTTGCGCCGGGCCCTGGTGACGTCCCGGCTGAACAGCCTGCGACGTTCGCCGGCATCCCGGAGCGTGGACCACCTGCCCCTCACCGGTGGCGTGACGACGCCCGCGCCCGGTTCCGGGACGGAGGCCGTTCTCAGCGCACCTCTGGTTGCGGAAGGGAGTTCGTCACCTCGGGGGACGACGGTCCCCGCGGTCCCGTCGCTGTCGGTCGCCCCCTATTTCCCCCGAGCCACGGGACAGCTGAACGCTGTCGATGTACGAAGCATCGCCGAGCTCGCCGCGATGATCGACGAGCTGGCCGCGCAGTTCGGCCTGACCGTCGATCCGTCCCAGATCCGCTTCGTCACCGAGCCACTCGTGCACGAGTTCGACAGTTTCTTCGGGGACGGCCGGAGCTTCCCCGTCCGGGCGCGCGCGAGCCGGCGGAACATCCTCGGCCACCGTTCTGGTCGTCAGCTCGACATCGGCGTCCAGCTACGGCAGATCCGTCAGGATCCGGCGCTGGATCAGGCGAGCACCCAGTTCCGGCAGGAGGTCTACCCCCGTCGCTCGGTGACCAACTCGAAGTCCCGGATGAAGGGGGGCGGGGGCGGCTTGCCGCTCGGTATCACCCTGCTCTCCCCGGTGGGAGTCGGTGGCTCGCTGGAGTTCTCGGCCGGATGGCTGAGCCAGGTCGTGCACCGGCGGGACGTCGTGACCGCGGACCAGCGGTCCTTGCGCAGCGCCGACGGGGCGCAGTTCCCGATCCGTTTCCAGTACGTGCTCACGGTGGCCCCCGCGGCGCGGCGGGGGGTCTCGACCCCGTTGCGCGATGCGCCGCGCAGCAGTCTCGTGCCGGGCAAGGCGGTCCTTCAGGCACCGCAGGACCTGCTGGACATCGTCTGGACGCCGCCGGAACAGCGGGTCACGGTCGCGGTGACGCAGGAACAGAACGCCGCCGTCGTCGTCGCGCCGTCGTTGGCCGTCGATGCCGTGGTCGATCTCGGCGACCTCCGCGAGGTGCGTGGCGCCCTGCTGCCGGAGGCGATCACCGCGCCGAAGGCCCCCGGCCGGGAGATCCTTGAGCGCATCTCCCACTCCACGGCTGTGCAGCGCGACCTGATCGCCATGCTGGAGGGCCGTTTCGACTCGCCCACCCTGCGCGGGCGCACGAGGAAGGACTGGACCGCCCTCAACAGCAGCGCCAGGATCACCCACGCGATGCCGCTGGGGATTGCCGGGCCGGCGAACCTGCGTTCGGCCCGGGTGACCGGGCAGAACCTGATGATCAGCAACGGCCGGGTGATCGACCTGAGCCTCGCCGTCGGGCCGGCCGTCGGGGTGGGGTTCGATCCGGTGTCCTGGCTGGCCTGGCGGTTCCTGCTCAACGGGGGTCTGAGCTGGGGGACGACGGACGAGGTTGTGCACTCCACCCAGGGCAAGGAGGGTTTCCAGGTCTCCAGCCATCCCCGGGTGCTGTACCTGGTCAGCATCCTGGTGACGGACCACGGGTACGAGCCCCGCACGTCCACCTGGCGGCCACTGATGCCGCAGGGGCACGAAATCCAGGTGGTGCTCAGCCTGTCCACGTTCGAGGCCGCCGGGATCGGGCTGCCCGGTGTCGAGGGCATCGCCCCGATGCTGACCCGGTTCGACCCGGCCTCCGGCGCCGAGCCGCGCCTTCTGCCGGCCTGGCTCTCGGACGGGACGCAGACCACCGGGACCCTGGGCACCGTGATCCTGCCCAAGGACGTGCCGGCCGACCTGGAGGACGCCGTCCGGGGACTGGTGAACGAGTCCGGCGCGGGTGACCTGATCGGGCAGGGAACGGGAGAGCCGAAGACGGCGTCCGGGGCCGTGGCGCTGGCCCGCTACCTCAACGACCGGGAGATCCGGCAGAACCTCACCCTCGGCTCACTGACCTCGCTGAAGCCGCACACGATCGAGTTCACGAGGAACGGTGTGCTGTGGCGCGACGTCGTGACCGTCACCATCACGCCGCACCGGGGTGGGGCGGCGTACCAGGGGTTCTGGCAGGTCGTGCAGCGCTCGACCAACGTGCACGAGATCAGCACCTCGACCGAGAAGAGCGGCAGCCGGCGGATCGGCTGGCTGAGTGATCTGCGGGCCAGGTTCGTCACCGCGAATGTCGGGCCGGCCGCCGCGTTCCGCCAGATGTGGGAGCGGGGTTGGACCCGGTCGGCCGGCACTCTGCAGAACAACTTCTCCCTGTGGGTCGGCGACGGGACCACCGACGTCTTCCAGGTCCCCGTCGACTTCGTGATCAGCGCCCAGGTGTCCCGGTACACCCGGCCGCGCGCCGCTTACCGGCTGGCCGGCCCGGCCGCGGTCCCCGGCGCCGACCGGAAGCAGCTGGTCGCCGGCCCGGCTCCCGCGCGGCCCGCCGAGCAGGAGATCGGGGCGCTCTCGCCCCGCCGTCAGGTCCTGTCGATCAGCTCGACGGTGGTCAGCACCGTGGGCACGATGACGGTGCCCCGGGCGCTGACCAGGAACGCAGGCTCCCGGCCGTGGCCGCAGATCGGCCCGGCGCAATACCGGCGGGACGATCGCCCGCAGGACGGGACCTTGCCGCTGCGCCCGGCGATCCTGGACCGGCCCGGGCCGCGCTCGCCCGGGCACCCGGCCGACCGCGGGACCGTGCTCCAGATCAGTTTCGGCGACCGGATCCTCGACGTGGTGAAGGATCTGGCCGCACGGGTGACGGACGCGGACTTCGTCGACGGCTACCGGGACGAGCTCGAGGGCTCGTTCGGGGCGGAGGCCGTGGAGAACATGTTCACGACGCTCGGCTGGCACCGCCGGTACGAGGACCTCGAGATCGCCGCGCAGCCCAGCCTGCTCCGCCCGCGGGTCATGCAGGTTCTCGAGCTCGGGCTGTTCGGCGAGGTCTCGATGCTGGGAGGACAGCACAGCGGCACGGGCCGGTCCCGAAGCCGGTTCTGGGACCTCGCCCTCGGTCCCAGCGGCCGCAGCGGACCGTACGCCAACTTCCTGGCCGCCACCCTCACCGGCCGGGGCGGACGGGGCGAGAACCGCAACGAGCAGCTGGGATTCAGCGGTGACCTGGACCTCACCCTGGTCCAGGGACCGAGCCAGATCCTGTTCCTGGTCAGCAGCGACCTGGTGTGGCAGGTGGCGGCGGCGTGGGAGAAACCCCCGTCACCGAACACCGGCCGCATCCGCACCCGGCGCGAGAGCGCGCAGATCCGGGTGCCCAACGGCGGCGTGGAACTGCTCACCGAACGGCAGGCCCGGCGCCTGCCGGCCGATCCCGACACCGGCCGCAGACTCCTGGACCGGCTCGACGAGGTGATCGCGCAGGCCGGGCAGTGGGGCCGTTCCGATCCGGGCCGCACCTGGATGCTCGAGAACGGTCACGACCCGGACGCCTTCGCGCCGCTGCCGCAGTTGCCGGCCGGCGCGAGCACCCTGGAGCCGCCGCCGTCCCTGCTCGGCGGCCCCCGGGCCTCGTTGGGTCCCGGGCTGCCGACGGAGGTGCCTGACCTCTCCTACCTGCTCGACCTTCTGATCACCGAGATGGGCAGGTACGCCCCGATGGTCTTCCCGGACGGCGGACTGGACAGCAAGGACAACCGGGGCCTGGCGGCACTGCTGTTGCGGCCGGACGGCGTGGCCGCGTTCCTGCACTCGATGATCGACGGCGGGGCGGTGATCCCCCTGCGCACCTACGGCACCCAGCACGTGCGGCGCAACGTCCTGCGCAAGCGGGACGCGGCCGGGCACACCCGGGCGCACCGCCTCGCGCACGAGCAGGCACAGGGCGACTCCCTCACCGCGCCCCGGCGCGACCCGGCCCGCGAACGCGCTCACGCCAAGGCAGCCCACCGCGCCCGGCGCAACCGCACAGCGCTGCTGCGGGTCGAGATCGAGACCGGCCGGGCCGTGTTCGACGAGGTCCTCGCCGACGGCGGCGACCTGGAGCTGTACACCGAGGCTCTGGTCACCCGGAGCCAGCGGCTGTCCAGGATCAGCCGTCTGCTGGTCGCCCTCACCGCCGGGTACGGGTACGTCGGTGATGACGGCCAGACGGTCCGCCCGACCGCCTCGGCTGCCCCCGGCGTGGGGTACCAGACCTCGGCCGAGACCAGCGCCGGGGGCGCCGAGCGGGCCAGGACGATGAGGATGAACTGGGTCATCGGGCACCGGGTGGCCCTGAGCGTCCCGATCGTGAAGGTCCGTCTGTCCGTGGAGCTGCCCGGGGGGCAGTCCTTCGCCGTCGAGGACCGGCCCGTCACCGCTCCTGGCCCGGACGGGGCGCCTGAGGTGTCCGCTACTTCGCGCCTGCAGCCGATGCGGGTTGAGATGGCGGCCAGTGTCCTGCGGGCGTCAGGCTCCGGTGCAGCCGGCGCATCCAGTGCCGACGGTGCGGACGGCGTCCAGGTGATCCCGGGTCCGGCCGGGCAGATCCGCACGAGCAGCCGGGTCGGCCGGGCCGAGCCGCACGTCGCCGCCTTCCTGGCGGGCGGGCAGCATCCGATCCCGGACGAGGCCTACGTGGAGTGGTTCATCGGCTCGCGCGAGCTGCGGGAGGTGCTGCTGGCGGCCCGCGGGCCGGGCCGGCACTTCGGCGCCAACGACCGGGCGAAACTGGAGATCAGTGCCAGCAACGAGATGGTCCGCAGCTGGCTGCCACTGTCCGGGACGCCCGATGGATATGCCGCCCCGAGGCATGGCCTGAAGGTCTACACCCGCCTGACGAATGCGACGGTCGTGGCCAGCGGCAGCGATCTGCGGGTAGGGGTCGAGGATCCCCTGGGCGCCTTCGCCCCGTCGCAGCCGCAGGCTCTGAGCGCGCCGGGGCGTTACCGGGTGAACGAGTGGTCCGGCAACGTCGGCGTGACGCCGGGGGTGGCGCAGGCGGACGGCCGGGGCGAAGGCGGCAGTGGTCCCCGCCTGGTGCAGGGAACGGCCGACCGGAACACGATCACTGCCACCTCGGTGCTCAACCGGATGGTCCGGCGCGGCGGCCCGTCGATCGTCGTCCGTTACGACCTCGAGGTCCGGGCCGTCTTCACCAGCGGCCGGTCGGTGACGGTGACCGACCGGCTCCTGCCTGGTGCCGTCGGCCTGCGGATGAACGCCGACGTGGCGCGGGCCCGGATCGGGTACACCCTCCAGGACCGGTTCCGGCAGCCGGACGCCGAGATCCGGGAGCTGGACAGCACCGGTACCCGGCGGCAGGAGGCACGGCGGGACCTGCTGGCCAAGGGGCTGGCCCTGCAGCAGCTCCTCGACGACGCCCGGGTGCAGGAACTGGGTCAGGACAGGGAACCGGTCGCCGACGTCGCCCACGGCGAGGCGCTCGACCGGGCCCGGGCCCAGGTGTGGCACGCCCGCGGCGTGTACGACCAGGCCGATCATGCCTTCCAGGCGGCGATCCGCACCTGGCTCGAGGCCAAGCGAGGTCCCGACCAGGCTCTCGACGACAGTCAAGGAACGCAGCAGTTCGCCGTCCGGGCCGCCTACCGGGCGAAGCCCGTTCCCGGGGCGGTGACCAGCCGCTCCGGCACCACCTCCACGCGCTCCTCGACGGGGGCCGGGACGCTGCGGACCAACTCTCTCGCACCCATCCGTGAGGGGCAGCCGTCCGTGTTCCTCTCTCCGCACACGAGCGCCCCGGCGCTGCTGCCGGGCACCAGCGTTCTGCACGAGGAACCGGAAATCTATGGGGACGAGGGGGATCCGACCGTTCCGCTTGCGGGTCAGCCGGGTTCGCGGTCCGCCACCCCTCATGGCCGGACACCGATCTCACCGAACAGCTCCCCGCGTTCCACCACCGACGACGTGACGGTCGTGCGGGCCCCGCGCACCGGTCCGGTCCCGGCCGAGGCACCCACCCTGCTGGATGTGCTCAAGCCGTCGTGGACGGTGAGCACCACGGCCGCCGGGATGCGGCTGCACCGCGCGGGCACACCGGGCGAGCGGCCGGCGGCCGTGCCCGAGCCGGGCTGGACGACCATCGACGTGGGCGACCCGCAGCTCTCCGGGACCGACCCCGCCGTGCAGGAAGAGCTACGGCGTCTGCTGAGCGACGAGGGCGCGCACCTGAGCCGGGTGCTGCTGCGCCTGCCCGGGGTGCCGGCCGGGTTCGCCCATGCCCTGGCCGCCGGCCTCGGCATCGAGGTGGCGTTCACCCCCGCTCACGAGAGCGGCGAATTGGTGCTCATACGACCGGATTCCGGCAATGGCACGGTGCTGGCCGAGTCGCTCGGCACCGGGCACCTGCCGGCCGGATGGGGCACCCCGGCGCAGGATGCGCTGCGGGGCGCGGTGCGGCAGATGCTCATCGACATGAAGGAGCCGGTGGGCGGCCGGTCAGAACGGGCGCAGGCCGTAGACCACCTGATCGAGCGGCACACCCGTCCCGAAATCCTGGACAGGCTGCCGCATCTGGCATTCGTGCTGCTCTCCCTGGCCCATCCCGGGCAGGAGATCCAGGTCTCGATCACCCCGGCAGCGGAAGCCGGAGCGTTCACCGTGACGGCCGGGCGCTACCGCCACGGCCTGCCGCTGGAGTCACGCTACGGCGCCCCGGGCGGCCACGCCGCGTTGCTGGAGATCACCCGGAGCATCCCGGCCGTTGAGGCGAGTGGCGGGACCCCGTCCACAGCCGAAGCGTCCCCGGTACACCCGCCCCGGCAGATCGCGCCGGGCGATCCCGGATTCGAGCGGGTGCCGCTGAACCTGCCCGGATCGCAGAACGGGTCGGACCCCGGCCAGGCGTGGATCTATCTCCAGCGCGGGCCCGGCCTGCTGATCGCTTCCGACAGCCCCGAAAACCTTTCCGGCAGCGGGCAGATTCCGAGCACGCCGGACGGCGCCGTGACGTTCTCGGTCAGCCGGATCGCCGACCCCGCCGTGGCCCGGGCCGCTCTGGGGCGCTGGGCCGAGTTCACCGGCGAGCGCTCGGCGCGGTTGCACGACGACCGTGAGGCGGCCGCGAGCCTGCCGGTGCCGGAAGCCAGCGGCCTGCTGCGCGCCCCGATGGAGCTGGACACCCGGTGGCAGCCGGAGTGGGACACCCGCATCGAGCAGATGCGGCACGAGGAGGGCACCCGATCGGCGGGTGGACCGGTGCGCACCTACGAGGTGGACTTCGCGGAGTACGCGGAACCTCTCTACGCCCCGCCGTCCGGACCCGGGATCGAAACGCAGCGAGCCCGGAGCATCCTCGACGGCGACCCCATCGTGAGCGCTGCCGAGGGGAGCGCCATGCTGGACCTGATCGCCGTCGTCCGGCCGCTGGGGCAGCGGTACGCCCCCGACGTGCCCCCCTACGTCACCGGTGATCCGCGCGGCTACCTGCGTGCGGTTCTGGATGCCTCGGCCCGCGAGGGCGGGCCGGGCCGCGACCAGATCGGTCACCTGCTGGCGGCGGCGCGCAACCAGGAGCAGGTGGAACCTGATCACGCCCCGGCCCGGACCCGTTTCCGCGCCCAGGAGTTCGACGTGACCGATGACGTCACGGTGCTGGAACTGCACAGCGTGGTCCGGCTCGAGCCGGACCGGGACGCCGGCGGCCAGGCCCTGGTGACGCAGCAGGAACTCGACGCATCGGCCCAGGACACCGAGGCCTGGATCGGCCGGATCTTCAACCGCACCGCCCGGTTCCGGCTCGACGGCCGCTGGCGGTACGTGCGCAACCGGACCCGGGTGGTCACCGACCCGGACGTCCCCGCCGACCGGGTGATCGTCCTGCTGCCCGGCGACCCGCCGCTGCCGGGTGAGGCGACACGGCAGAACCGGGAGAACGAGACCCGTTTCTACGTCGGCACTCCCGGCCCGGTGAAGGCCCACGAGGCCGGGGCGCATCCGTACTTCCTGGCCGACCGGGAGGCCGTCCGCGCCGACGAGACGTTCGAGCGTCCGCTGCGCCGCGCAAGGCTGCGCACCGTCGTACCCGGTGCGGGCCCGCGCGACGGGCGGATCCAGGACCTGCCCCCGACCGGCCTGGACCAGTACACCTCCCCGGCCGTGACCACGGTGATGGGACCCCTGGGCGCCGACCCCCGCCCCACCCTGCGTGATCTCGTGCGCATCTACCGGATCGTCGTGGACGCACCGCGGGCCGATTCCGAGGTGAGCGCCGTCCCCCAGATCGACCGCGCTGCCCTGGCACTCGCGGATCTGCCGGCCGCCGCCAGGATGCTGCAGGCCCACCTGACCGGCGAACTCGAGGCCGCCGGTCACGCCCTGCCGGAGGCGCCGCACGAGTTGCGCACGCTGATCAGCCCCCGTGGGCTGGGTCTTCTGCCGCCGGGCGGACGGCCGATGCGGGTGCGGCTGTCGGGCCAGGACCGCTCGGACCTGCTGATCGACCTCGCCCTGATCGCCTCGGCGGCCGGACGTCCCTCGGCCGTCGGGGTCACCGTGCACCGCGTCGTCTCCGGGCCGGACCAGCCGCTCGTCGCCGACGAGGTCGCGGGTTTCGCCGTCCAGATCCCGATCGCCCGGACACTGCCCGGTAGCGTGGGACTGGACGGCTCGGGCCGCCCGGCCGCAGTGGCCCCGGCGCCCGTGCCGGAGGCCGGTGAACAGAGCGCCGAGGGGCCGCAGCAGCACGGGGAGGGCGGCTGGGACGTCGTCCACACTTCGGCGGAGCTGCTGAGAAGCCTGCGCACCGGGGCCCGGGTCGCGGGGTACGTGGCCACCCCGACGCAGCGGTCCACGGCCGGGACGGTGTTCGACCTGGCCCGGCACCCCCACGTGGCCGAGCTGTTCGCCGAGGCCACGATCGGTCTGCTGATCTCCGGTCCGGTGCCTCGGAAATCGCTGTCGCTCTGGTACTCCCGGACGTCCGGGGTCCTGGAGGCGGGCCCGGAGTCGGAACCGCTGCCCGACCGTAACCCGGTCGTCGACGAGTTGCTGTTCACCCTGACCTGGATTCCCGAAGCCACCAGCATGCGGGCCTCGCTGCACCGCCTGCAGCGGGTACAGGTCAGTTCCGACGGGCTCGTCGAAGGCTCGGCCTGGGCCCGTCCGGCGCAGGACCAGCCGTCGCCGGAGACGCAGCTGTGGACCGACCTGATCGGCGTGCGGGCCACGCAGATCCAGCCCGTCGTGACGGAGCCCGCGACGACTCTCGGGACGGCGACCGGTCTCCCCGCCTCGACGATCACCCCGCCGCAGGAGGGGCACGCCGCGACCGCCGGGGCACAGGTGAGCGACGCGGCCCCGGCGAGCCGAGAGCCGGCGCTGGCGCTCGGGCCGTGGGGCGATCGGGCCCGGAAAATGCGCTCGGACAACGGCGAATCGCAGAGACTGGCCCGGCAGCTGGCCGACTCGGGCATCGGGCTGCCGCCCGGGGCTGTCCTGGGGGCGCTGAACGCCGGGCGTCGCCGCTCGGTGCTGGTCTCCGGAGTCCCTCAGGAGACGGCGGAGCTCATCGGGCGGGCCCTGGGCCTGGACGAGGTGGCGTTCACCAGCGACCCGTCGGTCTGGTCCGGCCCCGCCGACCGCAGGTACTACCAGGTGCGCCCCTCGGACGGCATGTCGTACGCGACCTGGGACGTCGTCCAGCGGGGTACGGACGGGAGCTGGTCCGCGCACTCCACGGGCCTGGCCACCCTGCCGGCGCCCGCCTGGGAACTCACGCTGGTGCGCAACCCGCTACCGGGCCGCATCTACGTCGTCTACCCGGACGGCGCGGGCCAGCTGGTGTCGAACACGCTCAGCGTCCGGCGCTCGGGAAGCGGCCTGATCGTGTGGCCGGTCGGTGAACCAGCGCCACCGCTGCGGGAGATCGTCGCGGACCAGGAGGAAATGACGATCCAGACCGCGTGGCTGCCATCCCCCGAGGAGGTGCAGGAGGCGGTGCGAGAGGTCATGGATCATCTGGAGGCGGACCACCGCAGCAGCTTCCGGGTCCTGGACCCGCGGGCCGAGGGGATGAAGCGCTCCGGGGATTCCAAGAACGCGGGCCTGACCTATCCGGTGGGGCTGCGGGTGCTGGACGACGGGACCGTGACGGCCCAGTCCTGGCGTTCCGGCAACTCCCGCACCTCAATCTTGCGGCGCGGGGGCTTCTATCAGAACGGCTACGCCTGGCGCAGGGCCTTCTCCGCCGCCCCGGCGCCTGTGACACCGGGATGGCACACGGCGCTCACCGAGTACGGCGCGGTGCTGACCTCAGGAGCCGCCCGTTCCGTCCCGGTGCCCGTCAACGGGCTGGCATCCCCCGAACGGCCGACGATCGTCGTCGCCGCCGACGACATGGCGACGGCCCTCCTGCCGTTGTTGCGTCTGCTGGACAGCAGACCGGCCGCCGCGCTCCCGGAACTTCGCATCGTGCAGGTGAAACCGGATGGCTCCCGGAGGACGACGGACAGCCCCGGCCTGGCTGAGCTGTTCGGCAGGCTGGCGCACTCCTACGGCATGACCGTCACCGCCCACCAGGGCGTCCTGCGCCGGGGAAAGGTGTCGGTCAGTGACGCCCTGAAGCTGGAACCGGTGTCGTATCCCATCCAGTTGCCGGTGTCCCTGGCAGCGCTTCTGGAGCCAGCATGGTCCGTGGCACCGGCGTCTGCGGAGCCTGACCCTGCTGAGCAGCGGGCGAACCTGGCGCTCGGCGCCGGTGAGCCGGGCCTCGAGGAACGGCTCACCGACGCTCTGCTCGCCGGTGGGGAGCCGGCGTTCCTGGGTGAGCTGGCCAGGGTGTCGGTTGCTTCGGGCGTCGACGTCACCATGATCCGGCCGGACCTCGACCGCCTCCGGCGCGACAAGGTGATCGGCCCGGGCACCGCGCTCCTGGCCGCCGCACTGCTGGAGGCGTCGCAGGGGTCGGTGGCCGAGCTGCACCAGGCGATCCAGGACCGTGATCCGGTGGCCCTGGTGCGGCTGCTGGCCGGGTACCGGCGCTCAGCCAGCCTGCTGCACCTGCTGCACCGGCAGTACCGCGCAGAGCACAGGGCGTCGATCACCGACCGGGTGCTGTCGGTGGTCCAGGGGCATCCGGCGGCGGCGGTGGCCCAGTTCCTGCTCGGCAAGCCGCTTCTGCTGACTCCCGTGGTGGGGGTGGACGAGGCACGCCGGCTGTACCAGGAGATGGCCGATCTGGCCCGGGACCCGGACCTCGGCAGCAAGAACAACGACCTGCGCGAGCTGCGCCAGCAGATTGTCCTGAACCAGCGGGGCGTGGCAGGGAAGGCGATCCGGATCTTCGCTCCCCTGGAGATCGTCAACCCGCGGGCCGAAGATGCCTGGCTGTTGGACGCCGGGGGGCAGACGGCCCGGCAACACGGGGCGGCCCTGGTCCGGGTCCGCTTCCCCGACGGCATCGAGCAGGACGTCGTGCTCGACCCGGTCCTGGGTGCCGGCCCGCTGCTGGTCGACGACTGGGCGCGTCGTCTGGGACTGGCCGGCACACCGCAGCGCTGGGACGCCCGGGCGGACGTCCCCGCCGACCAGGTGCGCAGAGGTCTCCTGGCCCCGTTCTGGGACCCGGCCGAGTCGGCGATCCTCGTCCTGCCGGGGTTTGCGGCCGACCCCTCCGCCCGAGTGATGGGCTGGCCCGAGTGGGACGGCCTGATCAGCCGGCTCGGCACCGGCCGGGACGCAGTCGTCGAGGGAGACCGGCGACGCAAGCGGTGGGACATCTGGCAGCTGGTCATGACGCACCAGCGGACGGCCGGGCTCAACGGCCGGCTGCTGGGTGCTCTGGTGAACTGGATCTTCAGGCATCCCGCGCGGTCTCACCTGCTCCGGCTGCCCGACGGGGTCACCACGGCCCGGTCTTCCCCCGACTACCACGTTCTGGGCGAGATCATGGCGGAACTGGCCCCCCGCACGACGTTCCGGGGTGATCCGCAGGACCTGGACTGGGCTCGCAAGCTCATCCGGTATGCCGCCGCGGGGCGCCTGCTGGCCGAGGCCACCGCCCTCCCGGAGCTGGAGATTCCTTCCGGCATGGGGCCGCTGGCGATACGCGTGCAGGATCCCGGGGGCGGACCGGCACGGGTGATGCGTGGTGACGGAGGTCCGGTGGTCTTGCTCCAGACCCCGGCGGATCCGGGACAGGCACAGGAGGACGAGGCGGTGGCGGCCGGGCTGGACCCGCTGCTGCGCGCCTACAGCGTGCTGCTGGCGGCCTCCCGGGGCAGGCCGTACCTGGACGGGACGGCGATCGGCGCCGAGGAACTGGCCCGGCTGCTGAAGAAGGTCGAGCAGGAGCAGATTCCCGAGACCGACCGCGGCCTGCCCCTGTTCGTCCCGGCCGCGCTCGCCCACGAATACGCCCAGGAACTGGCCGAGCAGATGGGGCGGGAGATCTACACCTACGCGATCCCCGACCTGCCGCAGGACTCCACCGAGCAGACCCCCGAGGTCTTCATCGACGTGCGCTCGGGGGTGAGTGCCGCCCTGGCACTCGGCGAAGGGTTCGACGGCGTGCGCCGGCCGCTGTTCGCCCTTCCGCTGATGCGCTACTTCAGCACGCGGGAGAACGAGCAGCGCCCGGACCAGCCGGTGCTGGTGCTGGAGCAGAGCTCGGTCACCGCTCTGCCGGCCGGCGGCCGGTGGATTCACCGTGCCGGGCCGCCCGCCGTCGCACTGTCGCTCTCCGGCCCGGCGCTTCCCGGTGCCCGGGATCTTCGCGCCGCGCTGGCCGGTCATCCCGGGTACCGGCCCCCGGGCACCGAGGTACCCGGATACGACGGGCTACCCGGATACGACGGGCCGGACGTGGACCTGACCCCGGGGGCGGCCCCGGCCGCGGACCCGGGGCAGGTCGTGAACCCGGACATGGACCCGGACATGAACCCGGACGCGAGCGCGGACGTGGACGAGGAGTTGCTGGAGAACACGACGGGCCAGCCGGAGGACACGACCGGCTCACCGGTGGACGGGACGGGCGCCCGGGAGGCGTCCCCGGTGTCGCTGGAGCAGAGCATTCTGGCGGCGCTGATCCCGCGCCCGGACGAGCGGGACGAGAGCGGAGAGCGATGAACAGCTGGGCAGTGGGCGACGTGAGCGACGTGAGCGAGGGATCCGGCCTCAGGGAGCCGGGCACGGCTGAGGTACCGGATCCTCCTGAGACGCCGGATCTGGACGACTGGCACCACCTGCTGCTGCGGATGGCCGGGGCGCTTCCGGACGAGGCAATCAGCGACGCGCGGGCCTGGCTCGCCGAAGGCGCTGTGCAGGACGTGGCCTCGGTGGTGGCGTTCGCCGCGGTGGCCCGGCAGACGCCGGTCTGGGACCTGGACACCCTGGTGCTGCTGGACGAACTCGAGCGGGCCGGTGACCAGGTGGAAGCGCTGAGCGACCTGGTCGTCACGCAGGACGTCGCCGATGCCTCCGGCGCCTGGGCGTTCGCACCGGTCCGGGTGAGGACCGAGGTCGAGGCCGAGACGGAAACCCCCGTCCTGGATCTCACCGCCGTCCGCCCGGACCCTGACGACGAGGACGACGGGGACGACGGCGCGGACAGGATCGATCGCGCCGCCGTCCAGGCCGTGCAGGACGAGAGCGAGGTGGTGGCGCTCTGGCGGGCCTGGCGGGTGCCGGCCGCCGCCCACGCCCGTTTCGGCCCCGTCTCGCCGGACAGCCGCAGGGTGTATCTCGTCGCAGCCCGGGTGTCGGCCGACGGCGCGCTCGCCGGCCTCGCCGCCCGCCTGCAACTGAGGCTGCTGGCGGCGGGGGAGGACGATCCGCAGGTCGAGGTGTGGCCGGAGGGCGGCGGCCTGCCCCCATATCAGAGTGCTGCCTGGTTGCGCTCGGCCCTGCTCTGGGCACGGGAGCCGGGGCCGGTCCTGCGGCTCGCCCGTTCCTTCGACGCCGTCCGGTCCCAGGAGGGACCGCAGTTCGATCCGGGCCACCCGCGGATCGAGGAGACCGCCGAGATCGCCCGTCTGCTGGAGTATCTCGGCGGCGCGGCGCTGGTGCTGGCCAGCGACGTCACGATGCCCGACGTGCTGGAGCCCGGCAGCGGGGCGGTGGTGCCGCTGTCGCTGCGCACCGACGGTACCTGGATCTGGTCGGACTCGGTGGCGTACTACCTGGAGCGGTACGGCCTCAGTCCCGAGCCGGAGCTGTGGGAGCACCTGAGGGCGCAGGCCGGCGGCTGCCCGCCGGTGTCCGCCGTCGCCCTGCACCGGGCCTGGTGCCTTCTGGTGCAGGGCCGCGACACCACCGACGCCGAGGTCGTCTGGCAGGTGCCGGTGCCGTCAGGTGTGCCCTGAACCGCCGGCCGGGCTACCGAAAAGCGTTCAGGAGGCGCGATCCACGACGTCGGGGGCGAGGAGCTCGGTCTCCTCGACCTCGCCCTCGATCATCTCCACGACCTCCACGGACACCCGCATCCCCGGACTCTGGGCGTCATTCACGTTCCGTGCCAGGACGAACGGTCCGGCGACGTCCCACCGGAACCGGGTCTCGTAGGTGAACCCGTCCTCCTCGCCGGTCATCTCGGATTCCATCACCTGGGTTTCCCTGCCCAGGACGCTGCCGGTTCCGGCCGGTCGCCAGGAGCCGGTCTCCAGAGGGACGAAGAGCTGCTCCACCGCCGGGAGCAGGTCGGTGGCGGGCAGGACCCACGGTGCCATCCCGGGCTCGTGCACCTCGGCGACGTCGGTGTGCAGGTCCCCGTAGATCTCGGTCGGGACCTCGTGCGGCCGGGCCGCGGCAGCCGCGGCGTCCATGAATTCCTCGATCGTGCGCGGCATGAGGCCGAATCCCTGAACAGCGGTGACATCGCCCACCAGCTCAGCCGGGCGGCGCCCGTCACCGTCCTGGATGCGGAAGCGGTGCCCGTCCGTCCAGATGACGATGGTCGTGGTGATCTCCGGGGTCCCGGGCAGCCGGCGGGTGCGGCGAAGTTCGGCGCGGAGGTTCGGGAACTGTCGGGGGGTGCTGGTGCTCATTCGATATCGCCTTCCGGCCTCAGATGATCGAGGGTGGTGCCGCCGGTCGCCACCGGGCCTGTGAGGCCGCGTTCGGGGGACCAGTATGAGTACGGCTTCCCTGATGGGAATACCTAGCAGTATTCAGTTTTTGACGACGGCATGCCACCTACCAGCGATGATTGAGCAGGAGTTCACGCAGAATTGACCCACCGATACCACGGGTCAAAGATGACGCCTTCCTCCGGACCGATTGACCGATGGTCTTTTTCGATCGACACGGATCCGCTGCCCGATTCCTGGGACGGCAGTGGGCAGCCGGTCTGGCCACCCCGTCGCCGGGCGCCTTCATCGAGCCCGCGCGGAGCGGGAGCTCTTGCGGCGTGCCCCCTTCCGGTCCCGATCCGCCGTGCGAATCCTTCGTGAACGGGCGCTCATCAGTCCCGGCAGGATCGCGTCGCCGGTCGTAACCTCCTGCACCCGAACGCTCTTCGAAGATTCACAATTGCGCGATCAGCCAGGAGACGAGCAGCCCGACCAGCACCGTCACCGACACGACGGCCGCGAAGAGCCCCAGTGCCGCGCCCGTGGTCAGGGCGCGAGTGCGCGGGCCGGGAACGGCGGGGGACGTCGTCGCGATCTCGCCCAGCCGTTCCGCCGCGATCACCGCCGCGCCGAGCGCGACCGAGTGCTGAGGATGCGAGCCGGTGAGGACCGGGCAGCCCAGCTCCCGCTCCAGCAGCTCGCGAACCAGGGGAATCCGTGAGGACCCGCCGACCAGCAGGATGCCCGACAGGTCGGCTGCGGTGTGCCCGGCGGAGGCGAGCGCCCGGTGCACGGCGGCAATGGTCGATTCGATGGCGGGCCGGATCATCGACTCGAACTCCTCACGGCTCAGGCTCACCTCCTGGTGCCGGCCGGGAACGATGACCGGGATCGTGACCTTGTCGGTGCGGGACACCGCCTCCTTGGCCCAGATGCATTCGTCCCGGAGCTGGCGCAGCGCGCGCCCCTGAAGGGCGTCCTCGGGGGACAGCGCGGACACGGCGCCGTCGGTCGCGCGGTCCACGTGCTCCAGAAGGGCCTTGTCGAAGTCGATACCCCCCACCCACTCGACGCCCTCAGGCACCCCGACCAGCTCCATCCGGTGCTCGTCGGCCCGGATGACCGCTGTGTCGAAGGTGCCACCGCCCAGGTCATAGACCGCCAGCAGCGTCTCGTGCGTCATCGGCCGCACGAGCGCGTAGTGGCGGGCCGCGGCGACCGGCTCGGTGAAGATGCTGACCAGCTCGGGGGACAACCCGGCCTGCTGGGGGACGTCGTCGAACTGCTCACGACGGTAGGCGCCCCAGACCGCCGGGCAGGTCAGGACGATCCGCCCGGGCGGCTCGCCCTCGAGCAACGTCACCTGCTGCACCACGTTGCTCAGCGTGGAGGCCATCAGGGCGACCGCCGAGTGCGGCTGGCCGCCGAGGATCAGCGGGGTCGGGTCGCCCATCCGGCGTTTGAAGTCGCGGCTGATCCGGTCCGGAGCGTCTTCGTCCGACTGCCGCAGCAGGTCGCCGACCGTCAGCGTCCCGTCCTCCCGGACCCGGACGACGGAGGGCATCAGCACCTGGTGCTCGCTGATCGTCACCATGCTCGGGCGCTCGCCCGGACGGCACACCGCCGCCCGCGTGAACGTCGTGCCCAGGTCCACGCCCAATGCGTAGCTCAACGATCCTCCGGTCTCAGTACCTACCCCACCACATCGGACGACGAGGAAGACGGCGGCCCCGTTCATCCGGCCGCCAAATTTCTTCCTCCTCCGGCTGAACCGGACTGTCCCGGTATCCGTGATGCGCAAGGAGGCCTCACCCGCCCCCGCCGGAACGTCACCCGAAGCAGTCGCGGTGACACCTGTCAGTGATCAGAGGAGGCGACGATGAAGCACGTGCAGCCCGGCGGCCCCGGGACGTGGTACCGCGAGCCGGAGGCGTGTGTGCCCGGCGCCCTCCGCCCCCGTCATCCCGTGACCGGAGAAGAGCGGCAGGAGCGGATGCGGGCCGTCGTCGAGGAGACGGGCCCGGCTCTGCGGCGATATCTGCTCCGGCTGAGCCACGGCCGACCGGACGCCGCCGAGGACCTCTACCAGGAGGTGCTGCTGCGGGTCTGGCGAAAGATCGACATGCTCCCGGACGGATCCGAGTCCCGGCGGCGGTGGCTGTTCACCGTGGCGCGCAACCTGGTGATCGACGACAACCGGGCCCGGGCGTGTCGCCCCGAGGAGGTTTTCGGCGAGGACATCAGCCACCTGCCGTCAACGGCCGACGAAGTCTTCGAGCACCTGGACGACCGCCAGGTGGCCAGGCAGTTGCTGGACGTGCTCACCCCGGCCCAGCGCGCCGTCCTGGTCTGGCAGCACTACTACGACGCGAGCGTGGCCGAGACGGCCGCGCACCTGGGCATTCCCGAGGGGACGGTGCGCTCACGCACCTACTATGCGCTCCGGGCGGCCCGGGCCGTGGCCGCGACACCCGCCGGCCTACGGTGAAAACTTCTGTCGTACAGCATGTTCAGCTGGAATCTGCGCTCCGGGCGCGGGAAAGGTCTCGCGGGAGCGGCGAAAACGCCGGTCCTGCGATGATCTCGTGCGCCGGCGTCGAGCGGGACTCGCGATGTGGGACGACGGCTATGATCTGGATTCGTTCAAGAATTTGGATTCGCGATGGATGGGCAATGAACCCAGGTCAGCAGAGCCTGACGGGCCAACGACCGGGGCCGTGGTAGCTGGCGGCCGGAGAAGTATGGCAGCACAGCACTTTTTGTCTGCGACACTATCGTCGATCGCGGGGCGGAACATCCGCCCAGGAGGCGCGATGGACAACGATCGAGGCCTGAGGCCTCCAGTGAGGTGTAGTTCGGTGCGCTTTTCCCTGCCCGCGCCCCCGACGGGCCGTCCTCGGCTGCTCGTCGCGGTCGGATCCCTGTTCGTCGCCACCGGTCTGGCACTGGGACTGTTCGCCCTCAGCGCGGCGACCCGGCCCGGCGACACCGACGTGACGACGCTGGCGGTGCCGTCCATCTCCGGAACCGGTGCCGGCCCGGTGATCTCGGCCCCGACCGGGACCCCGGCGAAGACGTCCACCCCCCGCAGCACCCAGGCGCATCACAGCGCCACCCCCAACTCGGGGGGACGTACACGCACGACCACCACGACCGTCACGCACGCCCCGGCCGCCGGCAAGACGACCGGAAAGTTGAGTGCGGGAAGCAAGGCCACGACCACCACCCAGGCCGGCACGACAGCGGTGAGCTTCCCCGCCACCTTCCTGATCAAGAACTCCGGCACCGGCTACTGCGTGGACCTGCCCGGATACGGTGCGGTCAACTCCGGCGACGCCGCTACCCAGTACCCCTGCAGCGGCGGTGACAGTGACAACCAGGTCTACGAGAAAGTGGGCTCGGGCCAGAGTTTCCTGCTGCGCCAGACCCTGAGCAACCTGTGCATGGACGTCACCGGGGCAGGCGTGGTGCCGGCCGGATCGAACCTCCTGGTGTTCCCCTGCGTCTCCGGTGACGGCGACAACCTCATGTTCCGGGCCCAGAAGAGCGGCTCAGGATTCAAGCTGATCAACGTGAAGAGCGGCCTTTGCCTGGATGTCTCGGACGCAGACGGAAAATCCGTCGAGCCGGATCAGCCCCTGATCGTGGATGACTGCTCGTCGTCGTCGACACAGGTGTGGACGTTCGCCTGAGCCGGGCTCATCACGAACCCGGGCTTCCGGCTGATCTTTCGGGAAGATCGTGACCAGTGCCCGCGCCGCTCACTGCGGCCGGGCACGCACCACCATCACCCGGGACACACCCATCAGGCCGTCCAGCGGAACCCTCGCCCGCCGTTGCCCGGCATCCACGGTGTACCCACCCTCCCGCAACCGGGACAGCACCATCAAGGCCAGCGGCATGACCAGGTGACGCCCCCAGCAGCGTTCCCCGACATGCCCGAAAGGAAGGTAGCCGGGATGGGACTCGGGATCGAGGCTGTTCCAGCGCTCCGGCCGGAACACCTCGGGCTCGTCCCACAACGCCGGATCGCGCTGACTCAGGAAATTCAGGAACAGCAGATCGTCACCCGGCCCGATCCTCCCGTCGATGGCCGGGTACTCAGGAGAGGCCCTGCGCAACAGGTTCCACGACGGCGGCAGCAGGCGTAACGTCTCGTGCAGGATGTGCTCGTCGGGCACATCATCGTCGAACGGCGCCCCCAGCCACAGGGCACTCGTGATCATGGTGGAGATGAGAAGGCAGACGGGCGCTGCCAGCCGCCGGTACAGAACCATGGCATGCCGCCGCTCGCGGTATCCGGCCTTGCCGGTGGCCATGACCGCCAAATGCGAGATCTCCCGCTGCACGGCAGGTTCGGGCAGTGCGGCAACGGCCGCCCCGAACGACGTCCAGGTCATGTGGGGGAGCAGATGCATGCCCCGGCCCGTCAGCATGCGCAGCAGAAACGGGTCCTCTCCGAACACGAGGTCACGCAGGTACCGGTGCCCGGTCTGCGGCCAGCGACCGCTGAGATCGGCCGCCGGTGCATCACGGAGAGCGGCGCGTACGTCCTGGCCCAGTGCCCGCATGC
The DNA here is from genome assembly GCF_018499875.1 of Kineosporia corallincola. Classification (GTDB taxonomy): domain Bacteria; phylum Actinomycetota; class Actinomycetes; order Actinomycetales; family Kineosporiaceae; genus Kineosporia; species Kineosporia corallincola. Next base: position 49,344 of record NZ_JAHBAY010000002.1, read on the forward strand.
CGGCCGCAGACTCGTGTTTGGTGATCCGGCGACCGAAAATGGGTTTGAAGGTGGGGCGCTCGTCCGCGCGGGCCGGCCGGCTGGCCAGCAGGGCGTCCGCCAGGTCCGGTCCGCCGACTCCAATCGTGTCGGCCTCCAGGCGAAACAAGTCCTGACCCAGATGATTTTGCAGGAGCTGCTCGAGCCGGGGAGCGAGAACGGTGACCCGCTGCGGGTGGGGGTGTGTGAGCGTCACATCGCTCCTGTTCGTGGTCGGACTGGGGTGTGGCCCCGGCGGAGGATCCCGCCGGGGCCACGGTGACGCATCAGATCCAGGCGTACCAGACCTTGTTCTTCAGGCTCGTACGGCGGGCGATCCGGCGCTTCACGGAGTTGATGATGGCCATCGCTGTCTCCTCGGGTGATCGAAAGATTCCGACAAAAAGGATGATAAGTAGCGAAGATGACGAATGTGTTGCCTGAGGCAAGGATCCCCTCCGGCGCGCCGCGATTCATGACTGCCCCGAAGTACCTGGTTCATGCATTGCCGAACAGGCTTTCGGTGCTCGCATTGTCTGAGACCGCTGCACCGATAGAATTCACCGGATCCACAGCCCGCAAGGAATCGGCTTCGGCGAAGGATCAGTTCCAGCATGGATCAAGATCGGCCACAACACCCTCCGCTGTCCGTCAGTGTTGTCATTGCCTGCCGAAACTCGGCTTCTACGCTGGGACTACAGCTCGAGGCGCTGGCAGGGCAGACCTATGAAGGATGCTGGGAGGTGATCGTCAGCGACAACGGCTCCACGGATGCTCTGCTGAAGGTGGTGGACGAGTTTCGCGACCGGTTGCCCGGTCTGCGGGTGATCGACTCGTCCGGGCGCCTCGGAGCAGGCTGTGCCCGCAACGCGGCTGCGGAAACAGCGAAATACGAGTATCTGGCTTTCTGTGACGCCGATGACGAGGTGACTCCGACCTGGCTCGCCGCGCTGGCTGAGGCTCTTCAGGAAAATGATTTCGTGGCAGGTCGCTTCGAGCCCAGCAAACTCAATGCGCGCCGGTCCCGCACCCTCCAGCAGGATTCGCAGCTACAGACGTCCCCCTTCGGCCCGGGGCTCCCGCACGCCGGCGCCGGGAACATGGGCATCCGCCGTAGCGTCTTCCTGGCGGTGGGCGGGTTCGATCAGTCGTTGAGAACCCTTGAAGACACGGATTTGTGCTGGAGGGTTCAGCTGGCCGGGCACCGCCTGGTCTTTGCTCCCCGCGCCATCGTGCACGTGCGCCTGCGCTCGGGCGTGATCGCGATGTGGCGGCAGGGCGCTCCTACGGCCGGGCCGCCGCTGGACTGGAGCGGCGGTACGGGGCAGGTGAGCCACGGGATGCGGCCTCGTTCGGGGGCGACCAGTCAAGTCGGGCGGCATCGATTTCTGCTGCGGCGGTGAAGGTGACACGTCTGCTGAAGGAGAATCCATCTCCCGGGGCCTGGGTCTGGGCCCTTGCCTGGCATTCCGGTCACCGCGCTGCGATTCTTGAGGGACCGCTTCCGGCAGAGTAGGCACCCAGTGCGCGGCGCGACCGAGAAGCGGCCGTCCCAGCCGCATCCCGACCGTGCCCAGCGCTCACGCATTCCATCGTCTCCGCTGTGCTCCCGCCCGAGCTGCGAGGACCGGATCAGGCCAGGACGCTCCTCAGGAGGAGTGGACGCCGACCGACCGCAGCAACACAAGAAGGTGATTCTCCGATGACCGGCCCGGTCCCGACCGCTGCGCGCGGTTCCTCTTTCCCCCGGATCGGGCTGGCGGTGGCACTCCTGCTGATCACCGGCCTGGTTGCGGGCCTGGTCGCACACCGGGGAAACAGTTCTCGTGCCGAGGCCCGCCCGGCCGCGAGCCCCGATGAAGTTTCCTCCTTCACGGCGCTGGACGGTCGTCTGGGCGTCTTCAGCGCCAACACTCTGAAGGGCGCCCTACGGTACGAGAAGTGGCTGGGCCGGGAAGTCTCCTTCGTGACCGTCTTCGCCGACCGCTCGAACTGGAAGGACATCGAGCGACCTCAGTCGCATGTCCCGGATCTGGGCAGGTTCAAGGCTCACGGCAAACGGGCGGTCTTCTCGCTGCCCATGTTGCCGGACAGCCTGAGCGCGCGGAAGGACACAGCCATGAAGGCGGGCGGGACCGGCAGGTTCAACGACCATTTCGTCAGGCTCGGCAAGAATCTCGTGGCGCTCGACCAGGCTGACGCCGTCATCCGGATGGGGTGGGAGTTCCAGCTGGACTCCTGGGCGTGGGGAGGCGGGGACGCCGAGTCCTACCGTCAGTACTTCCGTCAGATCGTCACGGCGATGCGCCAGGTGCCGGGCCAGGAATTCGAGTTCGACTGGAACCCGAACAACGGCTACAACGAACGGGACGGCGTGGAGTACTGGCCCGGTGACCAGTACGTCGACTATGTCGGGGTCGACGCCTACGACGTCAGCTTCACCTTCTACCCCTACCCCCAGGTCTGTGATCAATCCTGCCGGCTGGAGCGGCAGAAACGAACCTGGGACGAAAACGTCTACGGCGGTCCCAGAGGCTTGCAGTTCTGGGCCCAGTTCGCCAGGTCTCACCAGAAGAAGATGTCGCTGCCGGAGTGGGCCACCTGGGACCGTTTCGGCGACGACGACGGTGGCGGCAAGGATGATCCGTACTACATCCAGAAGATGTATGAATTCATCACCTACGCCCCGAACAACGTCGGCTATGCCAACTTCTTCGACACGGACAGCGATCAGGGTCTCCACAACCTGGACCGGCATTTTCCGGATGCCGCGCAGGAGTTCACGAGACTGTTCGGTGACGCCGCCGTGCCGTCGGCGAACCCGGGGTGAGGCAACGACAGCAGGGACTCTGAGCCGGAGGAGGCAGCACACGCCTTCACATCAGGGGAGCGCCGTACCGAAAAGCGTTCTCACAGGAAAGTTCCCGGATCGCCGGGTGTTCACCCAAGCCTTGACGCCCGTTCACGAGCTGTCCAGTGCCGCTGATTTAGTTTCCTCAGGTGACTATCAAGACCCCAGGCCTTCGCAGCCTGCCCCGTGCACGCCGCGTGGGCGTCTCCGTCCTCGCCGCGGCGTCGCTGGCGCTGGCGGTCCCCAGCGCGGCCAGTGCCGCGACCACGACCTACCCCAGCGACAGCGCCGCGCCCGACCTGGTGTCGCTGCTGTACGGGTACAACAGCTACTGGGTCTCCAGCGGCGTCAACGACCTGCACGGCACCGTGAAGAACGCGGCAGTGCTGGGGCGCGACGACGCCCTGACCGTCTGGATCAACCAGAACGCCACCACCGCACAGCGGTTCAAGGCGCTGCAGGACTCCGAGTACCAGACCACCGACGGCACGGCCTACGACCAGTCGATCACGGTCTCCACCGCCCTCGGCTCCGTGCTCGGCCCGCTCTACGTCAAGGGCCGTACCTCCGGCGCCCTGCCGCTGACCAGCGCTGTCATCAACAGCTCGAACGGCACCGCCGGCGCCTACGTCAGCACGAGCACCGCCAAGGCCGCCTTCAGCCACCCGCGCCCCTACCTGCCCAGCGACGCCACGGCGTCCGCGGTCAGTGGTGACGCCGCCGAGTGCGCGCCCTCGACGGTGAACGGCTCGTCGCAGCAGGCCATCCGGGTGGGCCAGTCGTACGCCGACGCGAAGGGCAACCTGAAGATCACCCGGGTCGCGCCGGTCACCGACACCACCCACCAGTTCTCCTCCAGCGACGTGACGCTCGACGCCGGCTACGGCACCTCCGGTATCTGCACCGGCGGCTCGTTCCCCAGCGGTCACACCACCACGGCCTACGAGGCCGGCATCACCCTGGCCACGCTGCTGCCCGAGCTCGCGCCGGAGATCCTGGCCCGGGCCTCCGAGGCCGGCAACAACCGCATCGTGCTGGGTGTGCACTACCCCCTCGACATCATGGGTGGACGCATGGACGGCGAGGCCGCCCTGGCCGCCCGCTGGTCCGACGAGGCCTACCGCACCGAGGTTCTCGAGCCCGCCCGTAAGGAGCTGCTGAGCTACTTCAAGAAGGCCACCGGCAGGTCGCTCATCCAGGTCATCGGCAGCCAGAAGGCCTACACCTCGAACCCGTACGGCGGCAAGAAGATGCCCGGCGGCAGCGCGCAGGTCGTCACCGACCGCAAGAGCGCGGTGAGCGTGTACCGGGAGCGGATGACCTACGGCTTCGCCCGGACCGGCACGAAGCACCAGGCGGCCTCCGTGCCCGCCGGCGCCGAGAACCTGCTGCTGACCGCGTTTCCCACGCTGACCAAGGCTCAGCGCGTCAGCGTGCTGGCCCAGACCGAGATCGCCTCGGGCTACCCGCTGGACACCGCCGGCACGTCCGGCTCGTGGGAGCGGCTGAACCTGGCCGCGGCCACCAGCGCCACGGTGAAGCTGGGCAGAGACGGCAAGGTGCGGGTGGTTTCGACCGGCGGGACGGCGAAGGTGATCGGCCGCCGCTGATCGCGACACCGAAACACCGCGACGGTCCGGTCACCCGCTACGGGGTGACCGGACCGCATCTCTCAGCCGGCCCGTTTCAGGGTGAAGCCGAAGTCACCGCTCAGCCGGCTGACCGGCCGCACCGGCGTCACCAGGTCGCCGGCGACGGCACCGCGCTCACCATCACGCACGTCGGGCACTTCGTCGCGCAGGAGGTCGCCTGCCGCCTTCGCCATCGCGGTCGGTGACTTCGGGGACCGCGTGGACCGGAGTCGCTGAACGGCCGGCCCTCCGCATCCGGCGCCCGGGCGTCCCACCGGTTCTCCGTCGTCCCGGAAAGCTCTGGCCGTGAACGTACTCGGGTGCCTACGTTGTCCGGATGGACGAGCCGATCTTCCAGCACCCCCTGGCCTACCTCCTGGGCCTGGAAGGGCTGGCCCTGCTGCGCGGCTGGGCCGGTGACTACGGGGAGAACTTCACCCGCGAGCGGCTGGCCGAGGTGCGGCAGCTGCTCGACGACCCCGGGCTGACCTCTCATCCCGGGGTTCCGGTGGCCCGGGCCACCCTGGGCGCCGGATACCGGCGGTGGGCCGGGGACTACGACGGGCCCAACCGCCTGTTCACCCTCGACGAGCCCTTCGTGCACGGCGTCGTCGACCGGCTGCCCGCCGGGGTGGCTCTCGACGCCGCCTGCGGCACCGGCCGTTTCGCTGAAACGCTGACGCGGCGTGGGCACCGGGTGATCGGTGTCGACGGCAGCGCCGACATGCTGCGGGTGGCCCGTTCCCGGGTGCCGTCGGCGCGGTTCGCGCTCGGCGACCTACGGCGCCTGCCGGTCGCCGACATGTCCGTCGACCTGGTGGTCTGCGCGCTGGCCCTGTCGCACGTGGCGTCGCTGGAACCGGTGATGGCCGAGTTCGCCCGGGTGCTGACGCCCGGCGGTCACCTCGTGATCTCGGACGTGCACCACGAACTGGTGTTCCGGGGCTCGGTGATCGCCGCCCCCGGCCCGGCGGGGGAGCCGGGGCTGGTGCCCACCTACCGGCATCCGCCGGGCGACTTCCTGCGGGCCGCGCTGGCCCAGGGCCTGGAGGTGCGTGCCTGTGAGGAACCCGGGCTGCCCACCGGAACGGCGCCAGGGCCCGACGGTGTCGGGCCCTGGCGGGACTGGCCGTGGTCGCTGATGGATCTGCTACCCGAGGCCCGGGACGCCGCGTGGGACGTCCCGCTGGTGATCAACTGGCACTTTCAGGGTGCTCCTCGGTCGAGTGCGAGTCGGTGAGGGCGAGCGCCCCGCCGGCCGCGATCACCCCGACCACGACCGCCATCACGGCGTAGGTGATGCGCTCACCGTGGAAGAACGACGCCACCAGGTCCGAGCTCCACACGCCGGCCGGCAGCTGGGTGGTGACCAGCGCGGCGATCAGGGTGCCGACCATGGCGGTGCCGATGCTGGAGCCGACCTCCTGCGCGGTGTCGTTGAGGGCGGCGCCGATCGAGGTGCGGTTGCTGGGCATGGCCTCGACCAGGGCGATGGCACAGATCGTCATGACGGTGCGCAGGCCGATGGTCATCGCGACCATCGACACCGCGATCGGCAGGTAGCCGTGGTCGACGCCCCAGGCCAGGCCGGCCAGTGAGCCGGCCAGGAAGCCCGCGCCGATCAGGCAGGCGATGCGGTGGCCGAAGCGCTGGGCGAGGGCCTCGGACAGCGGGGTGGCGGCCAGCATCGTCACGATGATCGGCAGGTTGGCCAGGCCGGCCCGCACCGGGCTCCAGCCGTAGGCGTACTGGAAGTGCAGGATCAGGCCGAACATCACGCTGGCCATCGCGATCGAGGTGCCGGTCTGGGCGATGGTGGCGCCGCGCACGGTGCCGTTGGAGAACAGCTTCAGGTCGAGCATCGGCGCGGCGCTGCGGTTCTCGTGCCGGACGAACGCGACGCCGGCGGCCACCGCGCCGAGCACCGAGGCGACGGTGACGGCGGACAGCCAGCCGTACTCGACGCCGGCGGTGAGGGAGTAGCAGGCCAGGCCGATGGTGGCGACGCTGAGCACGGCGCCGAGCAGGTCGAGCTTGTCGTCGGTCAGCCCGTCGCGCCGGTCGGCGGGAACCCCGAGGCGCACCCCGATGACGGCGATGAGGGCGATCGGCGCGTTGACGATCAGCAGCCACTGCCACTCGAAGTGGGCCAGGGCGGTGCCGCCGAGCAGCGGGCCGAGCACGAACCCGGACATCCCGACGATGATCATGATGGTCATGGCGCGCATGCGCAGCTTCTGGTCGTCGAACAGCCGGAACACCAGCGAGTTGGTGATCGGGGCCATGGCCGCGGCGGCCACGCCGAGGCAGGCCCGCAGGGCGATCAGCTGGCTGGTCTCGGTGACGGCCACGACGGCGAGGCTGAGCAGGCCGAACACGGTGAGCCCGACCAGGAGCACGCGGCGGCGGCCGAGCCGGTCGGCCATCGACCCGGCGGTGAGCAGCAGACCACCGAAGGTCAGGGAGTAGGCGCCGGTGACCCATTGCAGGGCGGTGGTGCCGCTGCCCAGGTCCCGGCCGATGGTCGGCAGGGCGATGGACAGCAGGGTGTTGTCGACCATCTCGACGAAGAACGCCAGGCACAGGGCCGCCATCGGGATCCAGGCGGCGACCAGCGAGGTGTAGGTGTGGGACGACTGGTCCTGACGGGTGACGTCGGGCGGAGCGGAAGTCATGACGACCCCCTTCTTCTCGGTTGCCGCTCCCGTTGACGCGGTTCCCCTGCGAGCCGTGCTCGGCGGAAGAGAGGTGCGTTCGGGGGATCGGCAGTTGCTGATGAGTCTTGAGGCGTGGTGCGCTCGGTACCGAGCTTGGGCGCCGGGGCTGTCAGGCCGCGCACGCGCCGCTGTCAGCGGCTGGCAGCCCGTCCGGATGCCCTGACAGCGTTGACAGCGCTGACAGCCGGGTGTGCGCGTGCTACCTTCGCGACGATCGTGATCAGCCCGATGGGAGGTGAGACCCGTGAACGCATTGTGCAACCCCGTATCCGTACCGGGTGCTCCCTCGCCGTCCACGATCGCGCGACTGGGTTAGTCGCCGCCGGGAGCGCCCCGTCCGGACATCCCCGGAAAGGCGACTCCCATGTACACGCATTCTTCTTCCGCCGTCCCTCAGCAGCCGGCCGGCCCCACGGGCCGGGCCCTGGTGCTCGGCGGCGGTGGTTCCACCGGCAACGCCTGGCTCATCGGTGTGATCGCCGGGCTGCACGAGGCCGGCCTGGACGTGACCACCGCCGACCTGATCATCGGTACATCGGCCGGGGCGACGGCGGCGGCCCAGATCTCCGCCGGGGTCCCGCCGCTGCGGTTGCTGGCCCAGATCATGGACGCCGCACCGTCGGCCCGGCCGGGCCGCCCGGGTTCGGGCGATTCGGGTTCAGGTCACATCGACGCGGCGCGGCCGGGTTCCGAGGGGCCGGGTTCCGAGGGGCTGGGTTCCGAGGGGCTGGGTTCCGAGGGGCCGGGTTCGGGTGGACGACGGGACCCGTCGGCTCCGGTCACCGACCACCTGGCGCGGACGGCCGCGATCATCGCCGCCGCCGACAGCCCCGGCGACATGCGCCGGCGCCTGGGTGCTGCGGCACTGGAGGCGGAGGCGTCGCTCGGCGCCGGGCACGTGGCGCCGGTCCCGGCACCCGGCACGGATCCGGTGCGCGGCGCTGCTGAGGCACCCGGCCCGGCACCGTCACCCGGTCTGGCGCCGTCACCCGGTCTGGCGCCGTCAACCGGCTCGGCACCTTCACCCGGCTCGGCACCTTCAACCGGCTCGGCACCGGAGCCCGACCCGGACGCGGCGTCGCGCCCCTCCTTCTCGGCCCGCTGGCGTGACATCGTCGCCTCCCGGCTGCCCGGCCAGGACTGGCCGGCGCAGCGGGTGCTCGTCACGGCGATCGACGCGCGCACCGGGGAGCCGGTCGTGTTCGATCGTCACGGCGGGGTGGACCTGGTGGACGCGGTGGCGGCCAGCACGTCCAGCGGGATCGGGGTTCCGGCGTATGCGGTGGGCGAGCGCCGCTACCTCGACGGCGGCTACCGGCGCAACGAGAACGCCGATCTGGCGGCCGGATCCGCGCGGGTGCTGGTGCTGTCGCCGTTCGGGGGCCGCACCCGCTACCCGCTGGAGTGGGGGATGCAGCTGGCCGCGCAGGTCGAGGAGCTGAGGGCCGGGGGCAGCCGCGTCGAGACCGTCTTTCCCGGCGACGAGCACGAGCACCTGTTCGGCGTCCGGGCGATGAATCCGGCGCTGCGCCCGCCCGCCGCGCGGGCCGGGTACGAGCAGGGCCGGGCGCTGGCCACGCGGCTCGGTGGGTTCTGGTGAGGGCGGGCGCGACGACCCGGAGTAGGGTAGACAGAACGTTCTACTCGCATGAACGTGATCTGGAGGAATCATGGTCAGAGGCAAGACCCTCGCTCAGCTCGCCCTGGGAGGTGCCCTGGTCTATGCCGGCGTCTCCCACCTCACCGTGGCCCGGGAGGAGTTCCAGGCCCAGGTGCCACCGTGGTTCCCGGCCGACCCGGACGCCGTGGTCCTGGCTTCCGGCGCGGTCGAGATCGGCCTCGGCGCCGCCCTGCTGACGGCCTGGCGGCAGCCGCTGCGCAGCAGGGTGGGGCTGGTGGCCGCGGCCTTCTTCGTGGCCGTGTTCCCCGGCAACATCGCCCAGTTCACCGAGCACCGCGACGCCTTCGGTCTGGACAGCGACACCAAACGCGGGGTGCGGCTGCTGTTCCAGCCGCTGCTGGTGGCCTGGGCCTGGAAGGCCACGCAGAAGCGGGCCGGCCAGGGTCAGGAGCGAGCCGGCTCCTGACCCATCGCCTGATCCATCTCGGTCCAGCCGAATGTGGCCAGCCAGCGCTCGCACAGCCGGGTCCAGTGGGCCACGTACGGCGCCTCGCCGGACAGGCCCAGACCGTGCCGGCCGCTGGGGAACACGTGCAGTTCCGCGGGAACCCCGGCGGCCGCCAGCGCGGCCACGTAGCGCAGGGAATGCCCCACCGGCACCGCCGGGTCGTCGGCCGTGTGCCAGACGAACGCCGGTGGGGTGGTGGCCGAAACGTGTAGCTCCGCCGAGTGTTCCAGGCGCTGCCGCGTCGTCACCGGTTCGCCCAGCAGATGGTGCACCGAGCCCTCGTGCGGCTCGTCGGTGAACGAGATCACCGGGTAGGCCAGCACGCTCAGGTCGGGCGGGGCGGCGGTGTTGGCGAGCGAGGCGGCCAGGTGCCCGCCGGCGCTGAACCCCAGCACCCCGACCCGCCCGGCGTCGACGCCGAGATCGCCCGCCCGGGAACGGATCCGGGCCAGGGCCCGGACGGCGTCGTCGAGCGGCGCGGGATGCCGGTGCGGGCTCACCCGGTAGCGCAGCACGAACGCGTGCAGACCCAGCCCGGCCAGCCATCGGGCCACCGGCTCGCCCTCGTGCGGGCCGTGGTGCCCGTACGCTCCTCCGGGCAGAACCAGCACGGCCGGGCGGGGCCCGGGACGCGGGGTGGGCACGTGGGTCAGGTCGAGGTCCGGTTCCGGTTCTCGTTCTGGTTCGGGGACGCCCGGCGTCGCCGGCGTCACGGGGCGGCCGGGACGTGGTGGGTGGTGGGGTTCTCGTCGTCCTCAAGCGAGACGCCGAGATCCAGATCGCCCACCGCCACCGGCATCCGGGTGATCAGGGACCGGTTGGCCGCGATGCCGACCGCCACCGCACGCACGCCGTCGAGATGGCCCGCGGCCCGGCCGAGCGGGTCACCGCCGATCCGCAGGTCGCGGCGGAAGACGTCTTTCAGCAGGATCGCGTCACCGCCGCCGTGCCCGCCGATACCGTCGGGAATGGGGTACTCCTCGGCGCGTTCCCAGTGCCGCTGCACGATCAGCCGGTCGCGCTGGGGCCGCAGGTCGTCGGTGCCGGCGCCGTCCGGCGTGGCCGAGGGATCGAGCACCACCTCGCCGTTCTCACCCAGGTCGATGTGCCCGCGCTCGACCACGTCGAGCTCGGCGCGGCCCCGGGTGCCGTTGACCGTGACCCGGTAGCCCTCCCAGGGGGCGTGGGCGTTCAGCGAGTAGGTCAGCGTGGCCCCACCGGCGTACTCCACCAGCAGCGACATGTTGTCCTCGATCGTCACCCCGGGCGCGAACGGGTCCTGGTCGCGCCGGTAGCCGTCGTGGTGCTCGGCGTCGAGATACAGCGCCCGCAGGCGCGGATCGGCGTTCAGGTCGAGCGAGAACGGGTCGCCGGTGACCCCGGTGCCGCGCTCGGGACGCTCGCCCAGACCCCGTGCGGCAGCGGCCCGGTCGCCGTAGAACCTCAGCGCGCCGGTCGCGTACACCCGGGCCGGCACGTCACCCAGCCACCAGTTGACCAGGTCGAAGTGGTGGCTGGACTTGTGCACCAGCAGGCCGCCGGAGTTGGCCTTGTCGCGGTGCCAGCGACGGAAGTAGTCGGCGCCGTGCACGGTGTCGAGCGCCCACTCGAAGTGCACACCGGTCACCTCGCCGATCGCACCGGAGGCGATCACCTCGCGCAGGCTCGAATTCCTCGGTGCGTAACGGTAGTTGAACGTCATCACCACGTTGCGGCCGGTCTCGGCGACCGCCGCGGCGATCCGCCGGCAGCCCTCGGCGTCGGTGGTCAGCGGCTTCTCCACCACCGCGTCGGCGCCCGCGCGCAGTGCCCGGTCGACCATCTCGGCGTGGTGCAGGTCGGGAGTGGTGACGATGACGACGTCGACGCCGCGCTCGCGCACCATCTCCTCCAGCCGGCCGGGGGAGTAACCCGGCAGGCCGCCCCCGGCCTGCGCGTCGTAGTAGTCGATGCGCCCGGGATTGGTGTCGCACCAGGCCACGATCTCGCCGACGTCGGCGTGCTCGCCGAGCAGGGCGCCCACGTACATGCCGGCCCGGTGCCCGGTGCCCACCACGGCGTAGCGACGGCGCGGGCGCCCGGCCGGGACCGGCGCGAAGTCGGGGATCACGCCCGCCGATGCGGTGGTGCGGCTGCTGGAGGGCGGCAGCGGGGCGGTGGGGTTCTGGTCGACCGGACTGGCGGAGGTCACGATGTTCTCCAGACATGAGCGTCGATGCACTGCCGCCGTCAATCTAGTGACCGTTCACTTCGGGGTCAACGGGTCGATTCTCCCTCGCGGGCAGGCAGAGTGACGCCGCACAGTCTGGATGCGATGACCGGTCATGCCAGACTGGCGCGGTGACCGAACCGGTGATCGACCCCGTCCCGGCGCGCCGCCCGACCATCCGCGAGGTGGCCCGGCTGGCCGGTGTCTCCCACCAGACCGTGTCCCGCCACCTGCGCGGTGACGAGACGGTCAACGCCGGGGCCGGCCGCCGCATCGCCGAGGCCATCGCCCAGCTCGACTACCGGCCCAGCCTGGCGGCCCGGGCCATGCGCGGCCGCAAGACCGGCCGCCTGGCGCTGCTGCTGCCCTCCGGCACCGCGATCAGTTCCCTGGAGATCCTGGCCGGTGCCACCACCGCCGCGGCCGAGGCCGGGTACGTGGTGGAGGTCGTCACCCTGGGCGGGGTGGTGGAGCGGCGGGCCGAGCGGGTGCTCGAGCTGGCCGACTCCGGGCTGTTCGAGGGCGTGGTCTCGCTGACGCCGCTGCCCGGCCTGACCGCCCGGGCCGTGCGCACGCCGCTGGCCGTGGTGCCCACCTACGACGAGCAGATGCACAGCATCGGCACCCTGGCCGACGCCTCCGCCACCGTCACCCTGATCGAAACCCTTGCCGCGCAAGGACACCGCGACTTCCTGCACCTGGCCGGCGACTACGCCCACACCTCCGCGGTCAGCCGGCGCGAGGTGTTCGGGCAGACCCTGGAGCGCCTGGGCCTGAACAACCACGGCGTGATCGAGTGCGCCTGGCAGGGCCCGCCCGCCCGGCGGGCCGTGCTCGACCTGCCCGGCTCGACCCCGGTCACCGCGGTGATCGCGGCGAACGACGTGATGGCCGCGAGCGCCGTGCGGGGTGCGGTGGAACGCGGCTGGCGGGTGCCCGATGACCTCAGCGTCACCGGCTGGGACGACACACCGGTGGGCGGGGCCATGTTGCCCAGCCTCACCAGCGTCGCCGTCGATCACGAGTACGTCGGCCGCCGCGCCGTGTCCCACCTGCTCGCGGTGCTGACCGGCACCACCGCGGCCGAGCCCGACCGGCCGCTCACCACCGTGATCTGGCGTGAGTCCACCGGCCCCCGGCGGGCTCAGACCGGGTGACGCAGCGCGATGTTGTTGCAGGCCTCGCAGGTCTCCGCCGGGATCAGGCCCACGCGCATCAGCCCGGCGAAGACGCGGCAGCCGACGCAGAACGCGAAAACCGACTCCAGGCCGGCGAACAGCACCATGATCGCCAGCAGTGCCTGCGCCGGAGCGGCCTGGCCGATCAGGGTGAGTACGACGACGGCCGTGGTCACCACGGCCCCGATCGCCTGGGCGAAGCGTTTGGGCGGCCCGGGCACCAGGCGCGGCTGGCCCAGGCGTGGTGCGATCACCCGGGTGGCGAGCTGCCCCAGCGGGCTGAGCACCGGGCCGGTGGCCACCCGGGCCCAGAATCCGTAGGCCAGCGGCACGGACAGCCACAGCCAGCCCTCCCCGGCGCTGAGGCTCAGCACCAGCGTGGCCGCCGACAGCAGCATCACGCCGCCGGCCACGGTGCGGGCGGCGACCTCGTTGACCGGGTTGGGGAAGCCGATCAGGTCGCGGGGGAACGGCGTCGGTACCGGCACGGTGCCCACTCCTCGGCTGCGTCGCGCTTTGTCTACTGATGCAGAAGAGAATCCTAGTCAGCGTCGGGCCGTGACGGAAGGGACGGGGGTACGACCAGCCGGGCGAACACGGTCTCCCGGCGCTGTACGAACCCCAGGCGCTCGTACAGCCGGATGGCCGTGGCGTTCGTGGCACCGGTGTGCAGCAGCGCCCGGTCACCCCGGGCCTGGATGCCGTGCACCACCGCGCCCACCAGCCGCGCCGCCAGCCCCTGGCCGCGGAAGGGCTCGTCGGTGCAGACCGCGCTCAGCTCGGTCCAGCCCGGCAGGCGCACTCGCTCGCCGGCCAGGGCCACCAGCCGGCCCTGTCGCCGGATGCCGAGATACCGCCCCAGCTCGATCGTCCGGGGCCGCCACGGGCCGGGCCGCGCCCGCCCGATCAGGGCGGTGATCTCGTCCACGTCGTCCGGCCCGAGCCGGACGGCCTCGGGATCGTCGGCGCCTGTCCGGGTTTCGGCGACCATCTGCACGGCCTGGGCGATCCGGTTCACCGGCCAGCCGGGCGGCGTCCCGAACGCGACCCCGGTCAGGACCACCTCACTGCCGGGGCCGGCCAGGGCGGCCAGGTCGCGCCAGGCCTGTGGGTCGTTCTTGTCGGGCAGGGCGCTGTACACCGCGAAGTCAGCGCGGTAACGCCTTGCCCGGCCGTGGATCTCGGCCAGATGCCGGTGCGGGCCGGTGAGGGCGTGCCAGGCGGCGTTGTCCAGGGGGTGCGCGGTGGGTGCTGCGGGCGGTGCGGTGGGGCGAGATGTGGGGGTGGCCGGTGGGGGCCCGGGAAGGGACGACGGGCGTGTGGCCGAGGGCCCGGCGGGTGGGTCGACCGGGGGAGTGGCCGGGATGCCGTGGCTGGTCGGTGGGATCGCCGTGGTGGCCGTCGTGGGTCGCGTGACGAGCTCCGTTCTGTGCGTCCGTGTGGGTGTGGGTCGTGGCGGGCCGCGTCGTCCGGCAGGGCGCCGGAAAGACGGCCGCGACCTCAAACTCTACTTTCTCTGTCGACTTGGTCAAAAGTCTTGAATCGGGTACGGGCGCGGGTTATGTTCCTTGTCGTACGAGGCGAATTCCCCTGATTCGCTCACGCTTTCACAGATGGGTGGCGGTCCGGGGCGCCGGTTGACGGACCACGCCGCGCAGCCGCCCGGCCCGATCCCGGCCCGGCCGTCCGCGTACCGTCGAGGAGTTCATCCATGGCCAGGTTCGAGTCCGTGCTGGACAGCGTCGGCGGCACCCCGCTCATCCGCCTCACCCGGGCGGTCGCCGGGCTGCGACCCCGCATCTATGTCAAGGCCGAGTGGCAGAACCCCGGCGGCGGCGTGAAAGACCGCGCCGCGCTGTGGATGCTGCGCCAGGCCGAGGCGGACGGGTCGCTGCGCCCGGGCGGCACCGTGGTCGAGGCCACCAGCGGCAACACCGGTATCGGCCTGGCCCTGATCGCGGCGCACCTGGGCTACCGGGCGGTCATTTTCGCCGGCTCCAGGATCTCCGCCGAGAAGCAGGCACAGATCACCGCCTACGGCGCCGAACTGCGCCTGGTCGACGCCTTCGTGCCCCGCGACCATCCGGACAGCCTGCGCTCGCACGCCCAGCGTTACGCCGAGCAGACCCCTGGGGCCTGGCTCGCGGGGCAGTACGACAACCCCGCCAACCCGGCCTCGCACGCCGCCACCACCGGTCCGGAGATCTGGGACGACACCGACGGCACCGTGACCCACCTGGTCGCCTGCGTGGGCACCGGCGGCACCATCTCCGGCGCCGGCCGCTACCTCAAGACCGCCGGCGCGGGCCGGGTGCGGGTGATCGGCGCCGACCCGATCACCTCGTCCTACTCCGGCGGTGACGGCAGCCTCAAATACATTGAAGGTGCAGGTCATTTCGTGCACCCCGACACCGTGCACGACCTGTGGCCCCGAGCCCTGGACGGCGGCGTGATCGACGAGTACGTCGGCATCGGTGACCGCCTGGCCATCGACACGGTGCGGCAGCTGGCCCGTACCGAGGGCATCCTGGCCGGCGGTTCGTCCGGGGTGGCGCTGGCGGCGGCCTTGCAGGTAGCCGGGCGGCTCGACGAGAACCACACCGTCGTGGTGCTGCTGCCTGACTCCGGGCGCTCCTACCTGTCCACCTACTTCAACGACAGGTGGCTCGCCGTCAACGGTTTCACCGATCCGGAACCGGGCACACCCACCGTGGGCGAGGTGGCCGGGCCGGTCACCGCGGTCGAGGAGGGCTTCTCCCGTGCGGAGTTGCCCAACGTCAACTCGGTGGACGACGTACTGCTCCTCGCCCACCGCCGCCCCGCCCGCACCCTCGCTCCGCACCCGTCCGACATCATCGGGTGGACGACGGCCCGGCGCCTGCGCGACCCGGCGTGGTCCGTCGCCGCGGCCGGGCCGGTGGGGGTGGCTCTGGGCGCCGGGCTGGCCGTCACCGACCCCGCCGTGCAGGCTTGGGCCCTGTGTTCCTCGACCAGGGACGACGTCGCGCTCGTGCTGACCGACGGCCGGGTGACCGGGGCCCTCACCCGTGACACGCTCACCCGGGCCACTTCGCAGGTCGTTGCCCAGCCTGCCGCCCAGCCCGGTTCCCGTCCCGGCGTTCGGGCCACCGCTTCCGCCCCCGCCCGTCCGGCCGCGGCGGCGTCCGCACATCGTCCCTCCCGCACCAAAGTCTAGTAAATCAATAGAGTATGAGTTAGTGTCGTGATCGCTTGCCGGACAGACTACTTCAGCTCGTACGGGCGTCCTCTCGCCCGCATCTCGCTGCCTGAGGAGTGCCATGGCTGAAACCTGGGAGGCACTGACCTCCCGCCGCAACGTGCGCAGCTACAGCGACCGGGCGATCGCGCCGGAGCACCTGGAGCGCATCCTGGAGGGGGCCCGGCGCACGCCGTCGGCGTCCAACCGCCAGCACTGGGACCTGGTGGTGGTCACCGAGAGGCAGCAGCTCGCCGACCTGGCCACCGTGTGGCGCGGCGCCGGGCACATCGCCGCCTCCGCGGCCACCGTCGCCCTGGTCGCCCCCGAGCCGCCCGACGAGCGCAGCCGGCTGATCGACCAGTACGACCTGGGGCAGCTCTCCTACGCCATCGCCCTGGTCGCCGCCGATCTCGGGATCGGCAGCGGCCATGCCTCGGTCGGCGACCAGGACCGGGCCCGGCGGGTTCTCGGCGTCCCCGAGGGGTTCGTCGTGTCCTGGCTGATCGCGCTGGGCTACCCGGCGGACCGGCCGCTGCGGCCGGTCCTCGCACCCGATCGCCGTCCGCTCGCCGAGATCGTGCACCACGGCCGATGGTAGGCCCCCGGGTGCGCGGTTCAGGGGCGCTCCCGCGTCTGCTGCCACTGGTTCCAGTGCACCACCTCCTGCACCGGGCGGCGGCGCGGCTGGACCCAGCGGCCCCGCGCCGGGTAGCCGAGCGGGATCAGGGCCATGGTCAGCGCGTCGTCGGGAAGTCCCAGCAGGGAACGGATCTCGTCTTCCCCGATGACATGGAACGTGGTCAGGGTGCTGCCGATGCCGAAGGCCCGGGCCGCCAGCTGGAGCTGCTGCACCGCGCCGTACACCGAGGCACCCAGGCGCGGGTTGCCCGAGCCGGCGGCGTTGCGCAGCACCGGGATCACCCAGACCGGCGCCTCGTGCAGGTGCTGGGCCAGGTGCTCGGCGGCCCGGTAGGTGGCGGGGCTCATGCCGGCGTCGGAAACCGGTGCGCTGAGCACCTCTTCGCGGCGTGAGCCGTAGGCCTGTTCCCAGCCCTGACGGTAGTGCCGGGTGATGCGCTGCTTGAGATCGTCGTCGGTGACCACCACCCAGCCCCAGCCCTGACGGTTGCCGCCGGAAGGGCCGCGGGTGGCGGCGTCGAGAATCTGCCAGAGCACGTCGTCCGGGATCGGCCGGTCGGAAAGATAGCGCCGTGACGGCGTGGAGTGCAACGCTTCGAGAATCGACAGATCGCGGGGATCGACTGTGCCGGAAGCGAATTCGTCAGTGGTCATGTCAGGAACCATAGGGCACCGCGACGCCGGAGGGGAGACCCGTGAGAAGACCGATCATTCCCTGGTGCTCGGGATCGGTTTCGCCGCAACCGATCCCACCGGACTGGCCGGGTGGGTGCGCACCGCCGAGCTGATCGGCCTGGGGTTCGTCGTGCTCGACGACGTCCCCGACGGCCTGGACCCGGTGGAGTCGGCGGCCTTCGCCGGTGCGGGCACCCGCTCGATCGCCCTGGTGGCGCACGCGCCGGCCACCCATGCCGAGCCGTTCCACCTGTCCAACCAGTTCTCCGGTCTGGACCGGGGCACGAACGGCCGGGCCGGCTGGCTGGTCTCGGCCGATGCCGGGACGGCCCGGGCCCGGGCCCGGTCGGCGCCGGTGCCCGACCCGGCCACGGCGCGGCGGGAGGCGGTGGCCGTGGTGGGTGCGGCGCGGCGGCTGTGGGACTCCTGGGAAGACGGCGCGCTGATCGCCGACTCCGCCTCCGGCCGGTTCCTGGACGCCGACCGGATCCACTACGTGGACGTGGACAACGAGTTCTTCAGCATCCGTGGCCCGGCCCTGATGCCGCGGCCGGTGCAGGGTCAGGTGGTGGTGATCTCCCGCTACCGCGACCAGATCGGGGACTGCGACGTGGTTCTCGTCGGCGGCGCGGGCGAGGCGGCCCGGGCCCGGGCCGGGGGAGCGAGCCGGGTGTTCGCCGAGATCGCGCCCAGCCCGGGGCTTCTCACCTCGCTGCGGCGGCTGACCGGGCACGTCGACGGCGTGCTGGTGCGGGCGGCCGACCCGGGCGCGGCGCTGCACGAGCTCGGCCAGTGGGTGGTGCCGGCGCTGGCCGCCGACGGCGTCCTGCGTTCGCCGGAACCCGGCGGCACCTTCCGCGAACTGCTCGGGCTGCCCCGCCCGGTGAGCCGTTACGCGACGTCCGGGAGGCCGGCATGAGCAGTGACGTGAGCGACTACCCGCGTCCGCACGCCCGTCTGCACCTCAACGCGTTCTTCCCGTTCGGCCCGGTCTACCTGTGGGACGAGGTGGACCGGCCCGAGAGATACTACGAGTTCGACGGGTTTACCCGGCTGGCGCAGGCCGCCGAGCGGGGCCTGTTCACTGCCGTGTTCCTGGGCGACAGCCAGCGCCTGCGCGAGCACCTGGGGCGGATCACCGACACGGCCGTCACCGGAAGGCCCGACCAGCTGGTGCTGTTCGCGCACCTGGCCGCCACCACCCGGCGGATCGGGCTGGTGGCCACCTTCAACACCACCTACAGCGACCCGGTGGACCTGGCCCGGCGGATCGCGACCGTCGACGTGTTCAGCCAGGGCCGGGCGGGCTGGAACCTGGTCACCACCCACAATGCCTGGACCGGTGAGAACTTCCGCCGCGGAGGGTATCTGGGACACGCCGACCGCTACCGTCAGGCCCTGGAGTACCTGCACGTCACCCGGCGGTTGTGGGACGGCGAGGCGGTGGAGTTCTCCGGCGACTTCTACGACGTGGCCGCACCGGCTCTGGGCGCACGCGGACCGCAGGGGCGGCCGGTGCTGTTCCAGGCCGGGGAGTCGGACGAGGGCCGCGACTTCGCCGCCCGGCACGCCGAGGCGGTGTTCTCCCGCTACCTGGAGTTCGACGCGGCCCTGGCGTTCGCCGGCGACCTGGCCGGGCGGCTGACGGCGCTGGGCCGCAGCCGTGACGACGTGAAGATCTTCCCCGGCGCCCGCATCGTGCTGGGCGACACCGCGCAGGACGCCCAGGAGCGCGCCGCCTGGTTCGACCGGCGCACCTGGACCGACCGGCGGGTCCGGGCGGTGCTGGAAAGCGTCTGGTCCCAGGATCTTTCCGGGTACGACGTGGACGGCCCGCTGCCGGCCGGGGATCCGGTGGTGCCGGAGCAGACCGTCACCCACGGGGTGGTCAACAGCCGGGACCAGCCGCTGGCCACCGCCCGCCGCTGGCGGGAGCTGGCCAGCGCCCGGGGCTGGTCGATCCGGCAGCTGGTGGCTCACCTGAACCAGTCCCAGGGCTTCGTCGGGACGCCGGCGGCGGTCGCCGACCGGCTGGCCCACTACGTGCGCTCGGGGGCCGTGGACGGGCTCAACCTGCTGGCCAACGGCGTCCCCGAGGGTTTCGACGACGTGGTGGACCGGCTCGTGCCGGCGTTGCAGGAACGCGGGGTGTACCCGGCGGAGTACGCCGGGACCACCCTGCGGGAGAATCTCCGGGCGGGGGCGGTGACGCCGGTCAGACCGTGACGCGCTCCAGCTCGGCGTTCAGCGCCGCCAGGGCCGGGGGCACCACGTCGTCCCGGGGCGGCAGGTACTGGAGCAGCACCCACTCGTTCTCCTTCGTCCACAGTCCCAGGCCCTTGATGCCGCGGTACTCGAAGCGGTCGACGTGCACCCAGGCGATCCGCCGGCGTCCCAGGTCGTTACGGTTGATCAGCTGGTATCCGTCGGTGTACACGCCGTTGCCCCAGGCCCGCACCGCCACGGTGAGCCAGAACAGGGTGACCACGGCGGCGCAGATCGCGATCCACACGCTGCCCTCGGCGAACATGCCGATGCTGCCGGCCACGCCGACCACGCCGATCACCGCGTAGAGGACGGCGGTGCGGCGGGGCGCCTGCACGATCTTCTTGTCGGGGGTGCTCATGCCCAGAGTCTGCCCAACCGGGGACGCGTGGTGCCCGGCGGGGAGGGGTGTCGGCACCGAGTACCCGGCCGTCCCGACGCCTCCACGGGAACCTGCCCCGATTTTTCACACCACCTTGGGCGCCAGGCCGGTGTCAAAAAACCGGGGACGCTCTCCTGTGGGTTCCTCGGCAGAACGAGCACGCCCTCAGGCGGTGCGGCGCAGGGTGGCCACCGTGATGTGCGGCCAGCTCAGCCCGTTGAAGTTGAGCAGCATGTTCTGGGTGTACTGCAACTGCGAGGCCCGGCGCTCGCCGGCCAGCCTCTCCAGCCAGAAGGTCGAGGTGACGGTGGCGGCCACGGCGTTGGGGCCGTCCGGGCCGCCGGCCAGGACGGCGGTGTTCGCGGTGCCGCCGCCGACCACCGGCTTGTGCGCGGTGATGACGCTGAGGCGGGTCGTCGAGGTGATGTCCTGGCGGGCGATCGCCGAGCGCAGCAGGGTGTCCGGGTCGTCCACCATGGCCTGGGTGACGCCGACGAGACCGGCCGCGGGGTGCGGAACTTCGTCCTGATCGTCAGTGTCTGCTCGGGGAAGTCGAGGGTCTCCTTCGGGGCGCCGATGTTGAACGGGCGGATGTCGGCCTTCGGGACGGACGGCTTCACGCTCTCGTCGGCCGTGCTGGAGGTGCCCTGGGCCACGATGGCGGTGCCGTGCGGGAGGGTGGCCATCCGCACGATCGTCACCGGCTCCTTCGGGTTGCTGGTGCGCGGCACGTGCGCCCAGATGCCCGGCTCGAGATGCAGCCCGGCGCCGAGGTTCTTGTCGGTGATCTGCTGGAGGTAGTTCAGGCCGAACATGGTGATGTCCTTCTGGAGCAGCCCGCGGTTCGGGATCTCGCCGGGGATGCGGGAGAACTCGAGCGTCTCGGTGGTCACGTTCAGCTCCAGGAACCGGTCCTGGCCGGGCACGGTCGGCGGGCTGGTCGATGGCGGGCAGCGGCTGGAACCTGAAGCCGGGGTCGAGGTCGAGGTCATCCTTCGGGGAGACTGACCACCGGACCCGCCACCGGCGTCCTCACTTCTGTCGCAGGGGGAAGCAATGCAGATCGGCGAACTCACCGAGCAGGTGGAACGGATCTCCCAGGGGTACGCGTCCCGGTTCGGCATCGACCGCGACGCGAACTGGTTCGTGCTGAAACTCCAGGAGGAGATGGGGGAGCTGACCCAGGCCCACCTGATGCTCAGCGGCCAGGCCCGGACCAAGGGCCGCACCGGCGACGAGATCGGCGAGCTGTTCCGCTCCGAGGTCGCCGACGTGCTGTGCCACGTGCTGCTGCTGGCGCACCATCACGACATCGACGTGATCGAGGAGGTGCGGCGCAAGTGGCTGGTGTGGGCCGACGGAACCGGCCTGCCGCAATGAACGATTCGTTCCGCCCCGGGTTACGCCCACCGTATGTGTCTGATCTTCTGCTGATTCACGGACTGACCTACGACCACCGCGCCTGGGGCCCGCTCCGGCGTCACCTCGCCCCGGGCCGCCGGGTGCTCGCCGTCGACCTGCCCGGTCACGGCGGGGCCCCACGCTGGGAGTCCTATCCGCTGGAGCGTGTTCTCGCGGCGATCCACGAGCAGGTGACGGCGGGCGGGTTGCATGACCCCGTCGTGGTGGGGCACTCGGCCGGTGCCATTGTCGCCACCGCCTACGCGGCTTCCCATCCGGTCTCGGCGGTGGTGGACGTCGACCAGATCCTGCTGCCCGGACGCTTCGGGCACCTGGTGCGCGAGGCCGAGCCGGTGCTGCGCGGCCCGGACTGGCGCACGTTCTGGGACCGGATGCTGGCCGGCATGGGCATCGAGACGATGACCGGTGAGGCCCGCGCACTGGTGGACGACGCCACCGACCCGCGCCAGGACCTGCTGCTCGGCTACTGGGACCAGATCCTCACCCGCTCCGACCAGGAGCTTGAGGAAAACCTGCGCGGGCAGCTGACGTCCATCGGTGAGCGGGGCATCGGCTACCACTGGCTGTCGTCGTACGAGCCGCCGGCCGCGCACCTGGAGTGGCTGCGCTCCATCCTCCCGGTCGAGGTGACGGTGGTGGGCGCAGGGCACTTCCCGCACCTGACCGATCCGGCCGGGGTCGCCGCGCTGCTGCCCGGCTAGGGCGTGACGCGCCAGCGCCCCGGACCGCCGGGAGCGGGCTGGTAACGGCATCGGCCCCCGGTTCTCAGGGACGCCCGCAGGTGCGCGGCGGCCAGTGGCGCGGCGGTCTCCAGCCGGCCCAGCACCGTGGCCAGCGCCCGGGTCACGTTGACCCGGGCGCGCTCGGCCTCCGAGGTGTGCCGGCGCGACCTGCCGCCGGTCCCGGTGGCCCGGCGCAGCTCGGCCACCAGGGCGTCACGTTCGGCCGTGACGGTCGCGGCGCGGGCCGGGTCACCGGCCCGGTCGGCCCGGTCCAGGGCGTCCTCCAGGGTGCGCAGCCGATCGCGGAACGCGCCGCGGGCCTGCGCGTCGAGCACCGGGTCGCTCTCCGGCACCCGCAGCCCGGCCTCGCCCGCGACCAGGTCGAGTGCCGGGATCTCCTGTCCCGGTGAGGAAACCAGCATCCGCAGGTACCCGAGCCCGCGCAGGTGCCGCAGCCGGGCGCGCTCCGTGCCCGCCTCCAGGTGCCAGTCGTCCCCGTCCCGCCACAGGCGCCACTCGTCCGTGGGCACCGTGGGCACCGTGGGCGGCGCGGGCACACCGGCGGCCGGGGCGAGGCGGATGCCCAGCCGTGCGGCCAGGGACCGCGCGCGCTCGGCGTCGCCGGGGCGTCCCCGCACGGCGAGCGTCGCGGCCAGCCAGGGCAGGGCGCCCAGGCGTTCCTCCTGCGCCACCGCGTCGTCCAGGTGCGCCAGAGCCGGCGCCGTGAGCCCGAGCCGCTGCGCCAGGCGTCCCAGCAGGTCGTCGACGGGACCGGTGACCGTGTTCGCGCCACCCCACACGACCAGGCGGCCCCGGTAGGGCGAGAGCGCGTCGTACAGCCGGCGCACGGCCGTCGGATCACCGCCCCGCGAGGCCACCAGGGCCAGGTCGGCCACCGCCCCCAGCCAGCGCGGCCCGGTGCCGGCCAGCACCGTGGGCAGGAGCCGCTCCAGTTCCAGCAGCGCCTCCTCGTCCCGGCCGGCCAGAGCCAGCACCCGGGCGGCCGTCGCCTCGAAGTAGTGGCCCGGAAGCCGCAGCGCCATCGCCCGCAGCGGCGCGAGGTGCTCCCCGGCCCGGCCGCGCAGCAGGGCCAGCTGCCCGTCGAGAGTGGCCGTCAGCCGGGCGGTGTCGGCCAGTCCCGCGGCCCGCCCGGTGCGGGCGACCTCGTGCCCGAGCTCGTCGGCCAGGTCCAGGCGGCCCCGGATCATGGCCAGCACGGCCTGCCGGGACCGGACGACGACGGCCGCGCGGGGGTCACCGGCCGGCTCGCCGGTGCGCGCGTAGAGCACCAGCGTGGCCTCGGCGGCGTCCAGGTCTCCCAGCTCGACCTGGGCCGTGAACCGCCAGAACAGGCCGTTGAGCTCGAGGTCGAGTCGGCCCGCCCGGCGGGCGAGCTCGATGATCTCGGTTGCCGTGCCGAACCTTTCGCGGGCCGCGGCGGGATCCCAGAGCGCGTGCAGCCGCCCGTCGAGCACCTCGGCCAGCACCTGCGGCGTACCGGTGCCGCGGGCCAGGCGCACGGCCTCGTCGGCGAGCTCCCGGCGGCGCCGGTGCGCGGACGGGTCACCGAGCAGCTCTCGGGCCCAGCGCACCAGCACGCGGGCGCGCACGTCGTCGGGCAGCGGCCGCGCGGCCGCGGTCTCCAGCAGGCGCAGCAGACCGGCGTCCGGCACGAGGAACTCGGATCGCGACGGGGCCCGCAGGGCCAGGACCGCGACGGGGTCGGAACCCGCGCCGTCGTCCCCGGGACTCACGGCCTGGTCGGCGAGATCGAGCGAGGGGCCGGGGAGGCCGCCGCCGGCCAGCCAGATCGCGTGCACGACGTCGTGCGGCAGACCCGGCAGCAGCCGGCCCAGCTCGGCGAGCGTCAGCGGGGCCAGGCGCAGGTCGGCGCCGTCCGGGTCGGTGGTCGTGACCAGCACGGCACCGGCGTTCGCGGTGAACTGCCCGGGGGACGCCGGTGGGGACGTCGGTGCGTCGAGAATGGTGAGGCGGGAACCGGTTTCGGGGCCCTCGGCGGGGACACCGGTCACCGGCAGCCCTCGGGCCGTCGCCGCCGCCCGCGCGGCCCGGGCGAGCGCCGTGCGGCCGGAGCCGGGTGGGCCCGCGACGACCAGGACGCCGCCCTCGCCCGCCTGCGCGCGTTGCAGCAGGCGCTCGATCGCCACCAGCTCGCGGCGACGTCCGATCAGGGGCACGACCGCCAGCCTAACCGGATCCGGCGACTGTCCGCGCACAGTGCGGCCTTTGCCTCAGGAGGCCGGTGCGCGCAGCAGGGCGTTGACGTCGTCCACCCGGTCGGCGGGCACGCTGAACAGGGCCGGAGGCCGGCCCGTGGTCAGCTCGGCCCGCACGAAACCGAAGAAGCCCGGCTCGCTGTAGACCCGCACGATGTCGTCCGCCGGGATCACCCGGGTGGGCAGCAGCAGGCGCCGCATGCGGATCCCCTCGGGCGACACGTCCTCACCGCTGAACCGGGTGCGCAGGGCGGAGATCAGCGCCGCGGCGGTGGCGGTGCCGATGAAGGCGTCCACCGAGGGGTCGGTCAGCGACAGCACGACGGGGATCAAGACCCACCAGGAGGTGGCGCGAAACCTGAGCACACCGGCGATCATGTCGGGACGACGCGAGCGCTCGCAAGGCGCGGCGTCCTGACCTGCCCGGACGTGGTACGAACAGGGGGAACTCGTCGATCTGGTAGTGATTCGGAGCGCGGCATGGGCTTTCTCGACAGACTTCGTCTACGGCGTGCAGGACAGCCTGCACGCTCCGTCGACCAACCGGACGCCGGTCCCGCCCCCGCGCCCGACCGGCCCCGGTATGCGGTGGTTGCCGTCGGAACGTCCGGGTCGGGCACGGTTCGGCGCCGGGTCACCGGTATCGCGATCATCACAACCGACCTGGCCGGACGGGTCGTCGAGGAGTGGGAGAGCACGCCGGGCGCGGCCTTCGCCGGCGTCGTCCCCGAACTGAACCGGCGCCTGGCCGGTGCCGCGATCGTCGCGCACAACGCGGAGTTCGACCTGGCCGTGCTGCGGGCTGAGTACCGGCGGGCGGGATGGCAGCTGCCGCAGGTCCCGGCGCTGAGTGTGCTGGAGGCGTCCGTCCACCTGTTGCCCGCGCTGGAGCGGCGCCGCCCGGCCGACATCGGCGAGGCGCTGGGGGTTCCCGGTGCCGGTTCCGGGGTGGGTGGCGCGGTCGGCCCGGGTAGCCCGGTCGGCTCCGGTAACTCGGTCGGCTCGGTGCTCGGCGAGGCTCGCGTGCTGGCCGGTGTGCTGGCGGTGCTGCTCGGCCCGGACGCCACGAAGGCGTCCCTGGTCGCCCTGCCCGCCCGGGCACAGACGGTCACCTGGCCCTCCGCCCCCACGCTCACCCCTCGCGACGATTCGCCCTCCGGCCTTCACGGGGGGACGCCTGTCCCGTCGGGAACCGCTCTGCTGGAACGGTTCTCCCTGATCGACGCGCTGGACGAGGGCGCGCCCGCCGCCGCCCTGGGCTACCTGGAGAAGCTCGCCGAGGTCTTCCAGGACGGCACCGTCACACCGCAGGAGACGACCGCCCTGGCGCAGGTGGCCGCGGCCGAGGAGCTGACGGCCGACGACGTCGCCCGCGCCGCCGAGGCATTCGTGCGCGCGCTGACCCACGCGGCCCTCGGTGAGGGCGCCCTGCCCGCCGCCGAGCGCGAGGGGTTGCTGGCGGTGGCCGGTCTGCTCGGCGTCGGGGAGCGCGTCGTCCTCAAACTGGTGGACGCCGCGGAGAGCGCGGCTCGGGAGCGTGCCAGGGTGGGCCGGACGAGCCTGCCCGGGTTCTGGTCGCTCGGCGAGCCGCTGCGCGTGGGCGACAAGGTGGTGTTCAGCGGCTGCGACCCCGACCTGCGCGAGACCCTGGAGAGCCGCTCGCGGCGGCTGGGTGTGCGCGTGGTCGGGACGGTCTCGCCGAAGACCGCGCTGCTGGTGTCCGACGGCTCGGTCGAGGGCGTGCGGGTGGCCCGGGCGCTGGAGATCGGCACGCGGATCGTGAAGCCGGAGGAGTACGCGCTGCTGCTCGACCACCTCCAGCCCGTGCACGGTGGGGAGTGGGCGGCTCCGGCCGACGGTGTGGTCACGGTGCCGGAGACCGTGCCGGTGGTGAAACCGGTGGTGGCTGAGCCGGTGCTCGCTGAAACGGTGCTCGCTGAAACGGTGCTCACGGAGCCGGAGGCTGTGAAGGCGGTTACGCCGGAGGCCGTTATGCCGGAACCTGTCGAGGTGGAGGTCGTTACGCCGGACGCCGTCGGGCCGGTTTCCGCCGAGGTGGTGGCGGACGAGACGGCGACGCCGCTTCCGGTTCCTGAACCGGCTGTGGCGGAGACGGATTCGGCGGATTCGGTGGACGGGGCAGAAGCTTCGCCGGCCGGTCCGGAAGCTGTGTCGGCTGTGCCCGAGCCCGAGCCCGAGCCCGAGCCCGACGCCGTGTCGGAGCTGAAGGTGGTGCCGGAGCCGGAAGCCGTTGCTGAGGCGGAGGTCATGCCCGAGCCAAAGGTGGTGCCGCAGCTGAAAGGGCTGCCGGAACCGGAAGCCGTACCTGAGCCGGAGGTCGTTGCCGAGGCGGAGGCCGTGCCCGAGCCGAACGTGGTGCCGCAGCTGAAGGGACTGCCGGAGCCGGAAGCCGTGCCGGAGTCCGAGGCCCTGTTCGATGAGGATTCCCTCGCGCGGCAGGACGTCGCACCGGAGCCGGCGAAGCCCGCACCGAAGAAGCCCCGGGCCCGCAGGACCACCGTGAAGACGGAGACAGCTCCCGCACCCGGGGCCGAGAACGCTGATGAGGTCCCGCAGACGAAGACAACCGCGCGGAGGTCCAAGGCGTCCACGCCCGGGAGCGAGGACGGGGAGACACAGGCCGCCCCGCGGACGCGATCGCGGGCCGCGTCCAAGACCACCGCGTCCAAGACCACTGCCGCGCAACCGAAGACGGCGTCCCGGGCCACGGCGGGCATCCCGGGTGACACCCAGGCGCCGAAGTCCCCGGTGGCCAAGTCCCCGTCGGCGAAGGGTGAAGTGTCGAAGTCGGCGGCTCCGGAGCTCGTACCCCAGGAGACCCCGGCGAAGGCCACCCCGCCCAAGGCCGCCGAGGTGCGGGCGTGGGCGCGGGCCAACGGGCACGAGGTCTCCGTGCGGGGCGCTCTGCCGAAGGAACTGGTGGCGGCCTACCTGGCGGCCACGTCGGGCGAGTGACGAAACGGGTCGCGGCCGGACATCGGCCGCGACCCGGTCACCCCTCGGCCGTCACACCACCGGTCAGGAGGGGCGAGGGCGTCTCAGGTGTCGTCGCCGAACGCGCTCACCGCGGCGTAGTACACCGCGGCCACGCCCTCGCAGGTGCTCCGCAGCGGGTTGACGGAGCTGTAGGCGTACTGGCAGTTGGTGACCAGGTCGGTCTTGAGGGCCGCGTCGCAGGTCGTCTTGTGGTCGCCGGGCGCCTCGTAGCACAGGTCGTGGCGGGCACACGGGCCGCGGAAGTCGGCGCTGCCGAACGAGTCCGGCGAGGAGGTGCAGTAGTCGTGCAGGCTTCCGAGGGACGGGTCGTAGACGTAGTTCGAGGGCACGGTCACCTGGGTCACCGCGAGGGTCCGCGCCTGGCCGGTGCTGCTGTCGGCGCTGCTGTCGGTGCCGGTGGCCGTGTAGTCGGAGAACAGGACGTACGCGGGCACCTGCGCGGTGTCGTCCAGCGTCACGGTCTGGATCAGGCGGGTGCCGTCGATGCGGTATGTCGTGGGCAGCTGCCGGCCGTCGTGCGTGACGGTGTAGGGAGCGTCGTAGGCGCCCACCACCTCACCGGCGGCGTCTTCCACCAGCACCTCGCTGGAGAAGCTGCTGCCGGCGTCCCCGGTCAGCGGCCGCAGCCGCCCGCCCTCGGGCACCTGGGCCGCGAACGCGTAGGAGTAGGTGCCGGGTTCGGTGACGGCGGCCGGCGGCAGGTCCGCGGTGGGCGCCGACGACACCGTGGTGACGCTCGTGCTGCCGGCGACGTCGGTGGTGGCCGCCGCGGCCTGGGTGGGGGCGGCCAGCGCCGCCACGAAGATGATCAGGGCGGCGGCCGGCCCGGCCGACCAGAGTTTTCGGGGTGCCTTCATGGCTGCTGTTCTCCTGCCCTCGTGCGGGTGTGACGGCTCGCGCCTCAGGGATGGTCACGACCTCGGGCAGGCACGACCCGCACGCCGGCGCCCACCGCTGCCGGGATGGGGCACCCGACATGGCCTTTCGGCTACCGGACCGGGGACGCACTGCTGCCGCTGCCAAGTTACGACCTGGACAATTCGGACGTCAACCACGAGAGTCCGGCGGCAGACCCGCCCCAGGGGGTACGAGCGCCAGGTCGGGCAGCTCGGCCGGCCGGCTCGGCGCAGCAGCTTGGCCTGGCGTTCCGGTCAGGCAGCTCGGTCGGGCGTGCCTGGCAGCTCGATGCCGAACAGCCTGCAAGCGTTGCCGGCGGCGAAGGCGGCCCGCTCCGCGTCGTCCTCAATTTCGGTCAGGAACCGCTGGATCTCGCCGGAGGTGGGACGCAGGAACGGGTGGTCGGTGGAGAACAGCAGCCGGTCCGGGGTGGTGACGTCGCGGGCGTGGCGCAGCAGGGCGGGGCTGAGCATGCCGGAACAGGTGATGTGGACGTTCGAGCGGATGTACTCGGACGGCTTGCGCTCCAGTTTCGCGATCCGGTGCAGGCTGTCGGTGCGCTCGCTCCAGAACGGCAGCAGCTCGCCCCAGTGCCCGAGCACGATCTGGAGGTCCGGATGGGCGTCGAGCGTGCCCCGGGCGATCAGCCGCAGCGCGGCCAGCCCGGCCTCCAGGTGCCAGCCCCAGGTGAAGGTGGACAGCGCCAGCGAGGTGAGGTCGTCGAAGCCGGAGTACGCCGCCTCGCGCACGGCCCGCGTGGGGATCTGCGGGTGGATGAAGACGGGTAGGCGCAGCGCGGCCGCGGTCGCGAACAGGTCGTCGTAGCAGGGGTGATCGAGCGGGGTGTCGCCGGTGCGGCCGTAGACCATGGCCCCCACCAGCCCGAGCCCGGCGGCCCGCTCCAGCTCGCCGGCCACCGCGGACGGCTCGGCCATCGGCAGGGTGGCCATCGCGCGCAGCCGGCTGGGGTGACGGCTGACGGCCTCGGCGGCCAGGTCGTTGAGCTCGCGGCTGAGTGTCAGTGCCCCCGCCGCGGCCAGCGGGCCGGTGGCAGGCGGCGCCACGGACAGCACCGACAGGTCGATGCCCTGCTCGTCCATGACGGCGATCCGCGCGTCACCGACGTCTTCGAGCAGGGCCAGGTTGTCGCCCATCTCGTTGAAGGCCAGGCTCTCGTCGCGCTCGCCCTCGGGCAGGTCTTTCAGCGCGGCCGTCAGCCGCGGGGTGGTCCAGTGCTCCTCGATCGCGATCAGGTTCACGGTGCCCCTTCGATGAACGGTTGTTTAGCCAAGACCGTAGACCTTCGCTCAACGCTTGTATAGTCGAGTTCATGACAGGGACCAGGGACGCCCGGCGGGCCGAGTCGGCGCGGCGCATCCTCCTCGCCGCCCAGGAGGAGTTCGCCGAGCACGGCTTCGAGGGCGCCACCATCCGCTCGATCGCCGACCGCGCCGGGGTGCACGCGTCCCTGGTCATGCAGCACTACGGCACGAAGGCCGCGCTGTTCCGCAACGCCGTGCAGCTGCCGCCGGGCGAGGCCGGGGTGGCCTCGCAGCACCTCGCCGACGTGCTGGACGCCCGGCTGGGCGAGCTGCCGCCCGAGACGCTGGCCCTGGTCCGCTCGATGCTGACGGTGCCCGAGGCGGAGGCGACGATGCGCGACTTCCTCCAGGAGCGTGTCGAGAACCTGGAGCGCTCCTTCGACGGCCCGGACGCGCAGGCCCGGGCGCTGCTGGCGGTCAGCACCGTGCTCGGCCTCACCATCGGCCGGCAC
Source organism: Kineosporia corallincola (assembly GCF_018499875.1). Classification (GTDB taxonomy): domain Bacteria; phylum Actinomycetota; class Actinomycetes; order Actinomycetales; family Kineosporiaceae; genus Kineosporia; species Kineosporia corallincola. The sequence continues at coordinate 79,328 of NZ_JAHBAY010000002.1, forward strand.
TTCCTGAAACTGCCCGCCTTCGAGCAGATCACGCACGAGGAGCTGGTGAAAACGGCCGGTGCCCTGCTCGCCGGGGAGGGCTGACCCCTCCCGGCGAGACGGCCGGACGGCTCACACGTGGATCGCGGTGGCGTCGCCGAGCACGTCGCGGGTCGGCGAGTTCTCCGGCATCAGGAGGTCGAGCGCCGAGCTGCCCGCGGACAGCCGCATCACCGAAACCCCTTGGTAGAGGCGGTGGCCGGTGACCTCGACACGATCCAGCCGGTGCGGGAACAGGAACGTGCGGGCGTGTGAGAGGTCCTGCTCGTGCCCGCGCACCAGCCAGTCGCGGCGGCGCACGAGCGACAGCTCACCCGGGCGGGCCAGCACGACGCCCGCGTTGAGGAACGCCGGGCGCAGCCGGTGGGCCAGGGCGGCCAGGGAGCCGGGACGCGGGGAGACCTGGGTGGACGGGTGCCCGCCCAGCACTCTGGAGTCCGGGTCGGTGCGCAGGGTCTCCTGGGTGTCGGCGCGCAGGCCGTGGTCGCGCTGGGCGCTCAGGAGGTGGGTGGCCGAGGGGGCGATCCGGCTGTCGGCGCCGTCGGTGCCGTCGTGGGCCCAGGGGGTGTCGGTGGCGGCCGTCACCGCCCGGCGCAGCAGGGCGACCAGCCGGGTGATCGAGGTCCTGGCCGAGCCGTTGTAGGGGATGGTCAGCGGGACCCGGTCGGTCAGGTGCACGGTCAGGCGGCCGTCGAGCAGCAGCACGCTGTCGTCGAGCGCGAAGATCTGCTCGTGCGGGCAGGTGAAGGTGCTGAAACCCTCACCCTCGCGGGTCAGCACGGTGAGGTCGCCGGCCGTGACCACGATCAGGGCGTCGTACAGGTGCATGGCCGGGGTGGCGTCGCGGCGGGCGATGTCGCGCGGGACCTTGAGCACCAGCAGGGTCTGCGAAAAGTCCAGCGGGTGAGCGCGGTACAGGCGCGGCAGACCCTCCGGGGAGGTGACCTCGTCGATCCACGGGCCGAAGGCGTCGTACTCGGTGGTGTCCACCACCCCGCGCTCGGCGAACAGCGGGGAGACCACCGCCCGGTTGCGCACCGCGTCGGGCCGGAGCGGCTTTTCGTCGTCCACCGGTTCACCCTAGCGGGAGGCGGGGTGGTGGCCTCCACCGCTGTCCATGAGGCGGGCGCGGGAGGTCGTTCTCGATTTTTCACACCGGCCAGGCGCCCAGGGTGGTGTGAAAAATCAGGAGGTGTCCCCCGTACTGGCCGCCCTGACCACCGGCGACCTCGGGACCACCGATGACTTCCGGCGTCCCGCCCGGTCTATCAGGACGTAGCCCGTCCTAGCGATCACCCGGAGACCACCATGACCAGCACCACCCACGCCGGCCGCATGCTGTTCGTCAACATGCCCGTGGCAGACCTGGGGCGCAGCACGGCGTTCTTCGCCGGGCTCGGGTTCACCTTCGACCCGAACTTCACCGACGACACCGCCGCCTGCATGCTGGTGGGCGAGCAGGCCTACGTCATGCTGCTGACCCGGGAGAAGTTCGCGCACTTCTCCAAGCTGCCGATGGCCGACCCGGCCACCCACGCCCTGGCCCTGTACTGCTTCAGCGTCGCCTCCCGTGAGGAGGTCGACTCGGTCACCCGGGCGGCGATCGCGGCGGGCGCGGTCGAGGCGGACGGGCTGGAGGACCACGGGTTCATGTGCTCGCGCAGCTTCTTCGACCTGGACGGGCACGGCTGGCAGGTGATGTGGATGGACCCGGCCGTGGCTAACGGCGCGTGAACCCGGCCGGCGTGAACCGGCCCTGTTCCAGCCGCTTCTCGATGTCCTCCGTCAGCAGCGTGATGAGCCTGCCCCGGGTGGTTCTCGAACCGGTGTCGATCGGTGTGCTGGGCGTGGCGGTGGCCCACAGCGTCGCCTGGGGTTTCGCCGTCGCCGCCGTGCCGGTGCTCGCGGCCGGGCTGTGGCTGCTGCGTGGCGGGCGGATGCGGACCCTGGGCGGCTGAACCGGTGCCGGAGTGCCCTGGCGCGCGGGAGGCTGCCCATGGTGCACCATCTGCGCATGATCGAAAAGGTGGTTTTCCCGAGTTCCCTCGGGCCCCGGCTCGCGGGCGTTCTGGAGGTTCCGGACGGCCCGGTGCGGGGCTGGGGCGTCTTCGCGCACGGCTTCACCCTGGGCAAGGACTCGCCCGCCGCCGCGCGGGTGTGCCGGCGGCTGGCCCGTGAGGGCATCGGCATGCTGCGCTACGACAACCTGGGCCTCGGTGACTCCGAGGGGGACTGGGGCGACGGCTCCTTCACCGTCAAGATCGACGACACCGTGCAGGCGGCCGAGTTCATGAAGCAGCGCGGCACGCCGGTCGAGCTGTTGGTCGGGCACTCCTGGGGCGGGGCCACGGTGATCGCCGCCGCCCACGAGGCGGCCGGGGTGCGGGCGGTGGCGACCATCGGCGCCCCGGTCGACCCCAGCCGGGTGGAGCGTCACTACGACGCCGTGGTCGAGCGGGTGCTCACCGAGGGCTCGGCCGAATGGCTGATCGGGGGCAAGGCCCTCACCCTCAAGCGCTCCTTCGTGGAGGATGTGCGCGAGGCCGACCTGCGCGACCGCATCCACGACCTGCGTCTGCCCCTGCTGGTGATGCACTCACCCACCGACAACACCGTCGGCATCGAGAACGCCAGCGAGATCTTCCGGCTGGCCCGGCATCCCCGCAGCTTCGTGTCGCTGGAGGGCTCCAACCACTTCCTCACCGGCGCCGGCCAGGCCGACCGGGCCGCGCGCATCATCAGCGCCTGGGCCGACCCCTACCTGAGCGCGGGCGCCGGTCTCTGATCTCCGGCCCGGAACGACCCGGAACGACCGGCAGGCGGGCGCGACGACGGGCCACGCCACCCGCTCCGGTTCTGCTCGACTCCCGGCCCGAGGCCATGGCGGTCGTTCCCGGCCACCCACGCCGTGACCGGGGAACTGGCCCGCAACGGGTCGTCGGTGACCTTCGTGCGCTGACGGATCCGCAGCTGCGTCCCCCATGGCGAGTCTCGAACCGGGGACGATGCCCGGACGGCGGGTGCGGGTCGAGCGGGTACACGGCCACGCCCGAGGGGTCCCGACAGAACCTCCCAGCGACTGCCGGGCCCGGCTACCGTCGGTGCCGTGGACCATCGATCCGAGGTGCGGGAGTTCCTGACCAGCCGCCGGGCGCGCATCTCGCCCCAGCAGATCGGGCTGCGCACCTACGGCGAGCGCCGTCGCGTGCCCGGGCTGCGCCGGGAGGAGGTGGCCCGGCTGGCCGGCCTGAGCATCGACTACTACACCCGGCTCGAACGGGGAAACCTCAAGGGCGTGTCCGAGACCGTGCTGGAGGCGATCTCCCAGGCCCTGCGCCTGGACCGCGGCGAGCACGACCACCTGTTCGACCTGGCCCGCACCGCCAACCCCTCCGGCGCGCGCCCCACCCGGGCAGCGGTGGAGACGCCGGTGCGGCCCGAGCTCCAGTTCATGCTCGACGCGATCACCGCCGCGCCCGCGTTCATCGCGAACAACCGGATGGACCTGGTGGCCGCCAACGCCCTGGCCGCCGCCATGTACTCGGTCATGTTCCACGGCCCCGGGCGGCCGGTGAACTTCTCCCGGCACATCTTCCTCGACCCGGCCGCCCCGCGGTTCTACCCCGACTGGGAACGCGCCGCCTGGACCAACGTCGCCATCCTGCGCCGCGAAGCGGGACGTCACCCGCGGGACAAGCGGCTCGCCGACCTGGTCGGCGAACTCAGCGTGCGCAGCGAGGCTTTTCGGGAACTATGGGCCACGCACGACGTGCGGCGCCACTACGCCGGGATGAAGAGCTTCCGGCACCCCGAGGTGGGGCTGCTCGAACTGAACTTCCAGTCGCTCGAACTCGACGGCGACCCGGGACTGACCATGACCGTCTACACCGCCACACCAGGAACACCGACCGCCGAATCGCTGCGGCTGCTCGCCTCCTGGGCGGCCACCGAGGAACCGGCCCGCCTGACGAACAGCCACTGAGCAGCTACTGAGGGCCGGGCCGCCGGAAGGATCGCACCGCGTGCTGACCGATGTCTGGCCCTTCGTCGAGGAACAGCGCCACCACGGCCGCGACGTCGTGCTCGCCCGCCTGGTCGGGCGGGACGGCCCCGGGTCCCGTCCGCTGGGCGCGACGATGGCGGTGACCCGGAACGGGTCCTGGCGCGGCTCGCTGTCGGGCGGATGCGTCGAGGGCATCGTCCTGCGCGCCGCCACCGACGTGCTCGAAGGACGCGAACCCCACCTGATGACGGTCGTGGTCGGCGACGACCTGATGCCCTGGGAGGAGGCGCCCGCCTGCGGCGGGGAACTCCAGGTGCTGCTCACACCGGCTCCCGGGGGGCGGGCGTACGACGCCATCACCCAGGCCCTGCACGCGAACGAACCGCTCGCCGTGCGGGTCGGGCTCACCGCGCCCTTCGGCTGGGACACCGCACCCGAGGCGTCCCGGCTGACGGCGCCCGGCGGGTTCGTCGAGCAACTGCCCACCCGCCCCCGGCTGCTGCTGGTGGGCGCCACCGACCTGGCCGCGGAGCTGGCCGCGCTCGCCGGGCCGCTACGGTTCGAGGTGGTCGTCATCGACCCGCGGCAGGCCTTCGTCGACAGCGGCGCCCTGCCCGCCGGCACCCGGACCGTGCTCGGCTGGCCGGACCGCTGGCTCGCGGAGAACCCGCCCCGCCCGGACGACGCCGTGGTCGTGCTCACCCACGACCCGCGCATCGACGACCGCGGCATCCGGGCCGCGCTCGCGGGTGGTGCCGGGTACGTCGCCGCGCTGGGCAGCCGGGCCACCCACGCCCAGCGGATGCGCCGGCTGGGGCACCTGCCCGGGATCGGGAGGCTCTGCGGTCCGGCCGGTCTCGACCTCGGCGGCCAGTCCCCGGCGGAGACCGCCCTGTCCATCCTGGCCGAGGTCGTGGCGGCGCGGCACGGCCGCGCCGGTGGGCCGCTGCGCACCGGTGACCTGCCGATCCGCCCGCCCCGCGGTCCGGTCCGGGTGCCGTCGCAGAACTGAGGACGCCGGTCGCACCCACGGCGCGACGAGCACCCCTCGTGGCCCGGGCCCGGAGGCATCTTGACGGTGGGGTCAACCTGCGCCATGGTTCTTGACCATGGAGTCAAGTTCTACCCAAGGTGCCGTGGCGCCCGAGGCGACCACAGCGGCGTCCACCGTTGTGCCCGTGTTCGCCGGCCTCACTCTGCTCGAGCCCGCCGACGAGACCGCCGTGTGCGGGCCCGACGGGACGTGCCACTGATGGCGGGCGCGTTCGGCGCGGCCGCCGAGCCGATCACCATCGACGTCTGGAGCGACGTCGTCTGCCCGTTCTGCTACTTGGGCGACGCCCACCTCCAGCAGGCCATCGACGCGTTCCCGCACGCGTCGTCCGTGGTGGTCCGCTACCACAGCTTCCAGCTGCACCCCGGTGCCGGGAAGGCGATGCCCGCCGACGAGTACCTGGTGCAGGGCAAGGGCCTGTCGGCCGACCAGGTGCACGCCTCGCACGAGCACCTCGCCGCCCAGGGCGCCCGGGTCGGCCTGGACTACCGGTTCCCCGAGTCGCTCATCGCCAACACCAGGGACGCCCACCGGCTGATCCACTTCGCCAAGGCCGCCGGGCGTGAGCACGAGATGGTGATGCGCCTGTTCCGGGCCGAGTTCACCGAGGGCCTCGACGTGTCCGACCACGCCGTGCTCGCCGACCTGGCCGAGGAACTCGGGTTCTCGCGCGACGAGGTGACCCGGGCGCTGAACAGCGACGCGTTCCAGGCCGACTTCGAGGCCGACGTGGCCGCCGCCCAGCAGATGGGCATCAACGGCGTGCCGTTCTTCGTGTTCGACAGCAAGCGGGCGATCTCCGGGGCCCAGCCGGTGGAGATGTTCCGCAGGGCACTGGACCTGTCCTGGCAGGACCGGGTCGACAAGACGGCGTGAGCGGCACCACGCCGACCCCGGGCGCACCCCGGCGGGCCGACGCCCGGCGCAACGCCGAGGGCATCCGCCGGGCCGCGCTCGACGTGTTCCGCTCGGGCGGCCTCACCACCCCGCTGGACGAGGTCGCCCGGGCCGCCGGGGTCAGCAAGGGCACCATCTACCACCGGTTCGGCAGCCGCCGCGGGCTGATCGACGCGGTGGTGGACGAACTGGTGGCCGAGCGGATCACCGGCATCGTGCGGGCCGTGGACCAGCTGGACGACCCGCTGGAGCGCTTTGAGCAGTACCTGCTGGCCGTCTGGCTGCTCCAGTTCGACGAGCCCGCCGCGAACGACGTGCTGATGCGCACCCTGCCGGAGTCGGAACCGCTCACCGGCCTGTGCGAGCGGGCCCAGCGTTTCGGTTCAGAGCTTCTGGACGACGCACAGCGCTCCGGCGTCGTCCGGGGCGACCTCACCCCGGACGACCTCAACCACCTGATCCTCGAGCGCGGCGTGGTGGTGCGGGCCTGCGGTCGGCAGACCCGCGAGGAGTACCGGCGCAGGCTGGGTTTCGTGCTGGACGGGCTGCGGGTGCCGGGCCACCGGGCGTCCGTCGGCGATTAGGCTCAACAGGATGAGCCCGCCGCCGCTGACCCCCGAACGCCTGCGCGAGCTGCTGGGCCCCGTGCCTGGGGCACCCGCCGATCCCGGCCCGCGCCTGCACAGCGAGACCGAATGTGACGGCTACGTGCGCAGACACGTCTCCTACGACGTCCCCTCGGGCCGCGCCTCCGCGTTCGTCTGTGTGCCCACCGGCCTCACCGCGCCCGCACCCCTGGTGTTCTGCCATCACCAGCACGCCGGGCAGTACGACCTGGGCAAGAGCGAGGTCTGCGGCCTGCGCGGCCACCCCGACCAGGCCTATGCCGCCGAACTGGCGCAACGCGGATTCGTCACGATCGCCCCCGACGCCATCGGCTTCGAGGACCGAAACCCTGCCCAGGGGCGCAACCTCGGCTGGTTCGAGCTCTCCTCACGCCTGGTGCTGGGCCGCACCCTGCTGGCCGACTGCCTCCAGGAGATCTCCCTGGCCCTCGACCACGCCGTCACCCTGCCCGAGGTGGACGCCACCCGGATCGGGTTCATCGGCCACTCCTACGGCGGCCGCATGGCCATGTGGGCGCCCGCCTGGGACGAGCGCATCACGCTGAGCGTGTCCAACTGCGGCTGCATCCCCTACCGCGATTCCTTCACCCTCGACACCGGTTTCCAGGCCGAGATGGTCGTGCCCGGTTTCGCGGACGGGTACGACGTGGAGGACGTGCTGGCCCTCGCACCCGGGTGCCGGTTCCTGCTGATCGCCACCGACGAGGACCGCTGGAGCCGCGGCGCCTGGGACATCGAGGCGAACCTGCGACGGCGCGAGGCCGGCCACGTCACGGTGCGGCACCTGAGCGGAGGGCACGTGTTTCCGCCACAGCAGCGGCAATTGGCCTACGAATGGCTCGAAGACCTGCGCTGACCGGTCTGCGCTGACCGGCCTGCGCCGACCGGCCTGCGCAGACCGGCCTGCGCTGACCGGCCTGCGCCGACCGGGTGGCCGGTGCGCGTCTTCCCCGGCCACCCGCACCGGTGAGGCTCGCGCCACCGGTGCGGCGAACGTCCACCAGCGGGAGCAGATGGGAGCCGGCGGTGCGGGACGCCGGCTCCCATTCCCTGGCTAGAGCGCGAGCTCCGCGCTGTCGAAGGCGGTGAACGACGGGTTGACGTCGGTCTCGCCGGCCTTGCCGTCGCACCCGCGTTCGGTGTCGAAGGCGAGGTAGGTGCCCGAGCTGCACGCGATGCCGAACTCGGCGTCGCCGCCGACCACGATGTCGCCGGACAGGCTGGCGCCCGCCTGGATCAGCGCGTTGTCTTTCACCACCGCGTCTCCGGTGACCGTGCCGCCGTTGACCCAGCCCAGGCCCTCGATGCGGGCGTTGCCGCTGACCGTGCCGGAGTAGACCGCGGCGTTGGGGCCCACGTAGGCCGAGGCCGACACGGTGGCGTCCGGGCCGACCCAGCCGCCGCCGTTGGAGTGCCAGTGCCCGCCGTCGGTGGCCGCCGGTTTGGTGTAGCCGGAATCGAAACCGGACGGGGTGGCGCCCTGCACCCGGAACTCGTACGGGTAGCGCAGGGCCTTGTCGTAGCCGTCGAGGAAGCCGTAGTGCGGCACGCTGTCGGGGGTGGCGGTGGTGACCAGCCAGACCTCGCTCTCACCGGCCTCCAGCTGGAAGTCGATGCGGCCGTCGACGCCGGTGTGCAGCTCCGAGTAGCGCGGCGTGCCGTTCTTGACCGCGACCAGGCCGAACGTCCAGCCGGTGGCGCCGGTCTCGTCGTGGCCCCTCAGCCGCAGCGAGACCTTGCCGCCGTCGGTGTCGGGCACCAGCTTGATCTGATTGAAACCGTAGTCGGACGGGGCCATGCGGGAGTTGATGCGGTAGTGCCCGAGCGACGCGTCGACCGCCTCGACCCCGCCGCCGTTGTAGGCGTTGTTGAGAAAGCCGGCACCGTAGACGTCTTCGATGAACGGTTTCAGCGTGTCCTGGTTGCCGAAGTCGTAGGTGACCGTACGGGTGGCGTATTCACCCACGCGCCGGTTCAGTTCGGCCTGCGTGATACCCGTGATGCGCCGGTAGGTCTCGAGCGGGTGCTCGTCGTCTTCCGCCTCGTTCCAGATCTTGTTGAACATGGCGAGGCCGTCGCGGTCCTTGATGTACTGCATCAGCATCCAGTTGCCGTAGTGGTGGCGGCTGGAGCTGTAGTAGAGGTTCTCGGAGCGCAGCCAGCGGCTGAGGTCGCCCGCGGCCGTGGTGGGAAGTGCCTGCATGGCCATGAATTCGGCGCTGGTCTCCCAGAACGTGCCCGCGGAGGCGTCGGTGAAGCCCTGGCCGGACTCACCGAGAAAGGTGTAGTTCTGGAACACGTGCGCGAGTTCGTGTGCCAGGCCCCAGGAACCGGGCAGCGCCGCGTCGGGGTCGATGTTGATGACGCCGACCTTGCCGTCGACCGAACCGCCGGTGGCCCAGTCGCTGAGCTCGGTGCGGTTCCAGGTGTTGGTGACGATCACGACGATCTTGTACTCGGCCAGGAGCCCGTCCTCCGGGGTGAACTCCATGTCGTCCATGTAGAACGAGTACAGGTCTTCGAGCTGGGTGAGGATGCTGTCGGGGTCGAACCGGTAGTCGGCGGAGGCGGATTCCGGTTCGGTGCCGGACTTCTCGCCCCACAGCAGCTTGAAGTTGGTCGACTCCTTCGACCGGTCCTCGCTCCAGGGCACCTCGCCGGTCTGTTTCCAGCCGGCCGGGATGTAGACGGCCTTGTTGGCCGCGGCAGCGGGACGGGTCTGGATGATGAAGACCCCGCCGATCACGACCAGCGCGATCAGCAGGGGGAGCCAGGTGCGGGTCTGCCGCACGCTGCGGTGGTTCAAGACGTGTTCCCTTCAGGGGCGGGACGGTGCGCTGGCCTGCCTCGCTTCTGGTGGATCAAGCGGTGATGCAGGCCTTTTCGATCGGTGATGACGGTGTGCGCGATGCCCCGCGCGTGGTTCAGGTCGGGTGGGAACACCGAAAGGTTGCCCGGTTGGCCGAGAAGCTTGTGTTTTGTCTGTGATAAGCCTGTGCTGCGAGTCGATCTGGTGACCGGGCCGCCCCTTCGGGCGCGGCCGGACGGGTGAGAGGGCCTCAACTCCGGGTGACCGTCGCCGACCCGGGCAGGCAGGCGCGGACCCGCGTCGGCAGGACGGACCGGGAAGAGGCCGATGACATACCTGATACTGAGCGTGCTGCTGGCCATGGGAACTGTTGCGGCGATCGACTCGTACCGCCGCGGCCAGGAGCGGCAGGTGCAGGGGTGGTGGCGCCTGGAGCCGGTCGCCTGGTTCCTGATCGTCTTCCTGCTGGGCGCGATCGGGGCGGTGATCTACCGGCTCGTGCGTCGTTTCCGGGACCGGCAGCCGTCGGCCGCCGGCTGGGCGGGCGCGGGGCAGGAGCAGATCGCGCACGGGCCGGTCGGTCAGGCGGCGACCCGCTCCTACCTCAGCTACCCGCCCCGGCCCCAGGACGGGCGTCCGGAACCGAGGATCGTCTACCCTGCCACGCAGTGAGCCGTCTGCTGTGAGGATCGGGCGTGATACCGGACCCGGCGCCGACCGGGCCGGTGCCACGCCGGAGGTTTCGCCGTATCGTCCGTTCCGCCGTTGACCAGCGTGTTCTCAAGGGGCGGATGAGGCGGCGTCGCTAATCTCGGCGGTATGGGGGATGGGATCGCCGCGCGCTGGGAACGTTTTCTGGGTGGCCTGGACGCGGCCGTGCAACGCCGGGTGCACCTGCGCGACCAGTCGCTGGCCCAGGGGGAGACCCCGGCGGGGGACGTCTCCGCGCTGCTGGGCAGCCGGCTGGCCGTGGTCGAGGCGTGGAACGGGGCGCCGGTGCTGTTCGGTCAGCTCGACCGGGCGCTGGACACGCTCGCCGGGGCGGCCGGGCTGAGCCGGTTCGAGGCCGACCTGCTGGCCGTGCTGGTCGCGGCCGACGTGGACCCGTCGCTCGCGGTGGCGCTGGACCAGCTGCGTCCCTCCGGGAGCCCGGCCGAGCGGCCGACGGTGGGGCCGGTGCTGGAGGTGCTCGGCGTCGCGAACGTCGAGCCGGCCGTCCGCGCCGGGTTGCGCGCGGGCGGGGCCCTGCACCGGGCCGGGCTGCTGCGGGTGCACGGCGCCGGGCCGTTCATGGGCCGCACGCTGGTGCTGCCCGACCGGGTGACCGGTCACCTGCTCGGCGACCACGAGCCGGACGCCGTCCTGCATCCGGTGCTGCTGCACGCCGTTCCCCTGGAATGGCCGGGTGGCGAGCAGATCTCGCGCTACTGGCAGGAAGGCGCGGGCCTGGTCTGGGTGCACGGGCCGCTCGGCGACGCGGGCCTGTCGATGGCCGCGGGAGCGGCGGCCCGGCACGGGCTGGAGGTGACGGCCGTCGACCTGTCCCGGGCCGCGACCGACCAGCAGAGCGTTCTGGTGGACGCCGCGGTGCTGGAAACGGTTCTGCGCGGCGGTGTCCTGGTGGTCACCGGACTGGCGACGGACCAGACCGGGCAGGCCGACCCGTCCGGCCAGGCCGTTCCCGCCGTGCTGCACCGGCTCGCGGCGGCGCGCATCCCGGCGGTCGTGGTCTCGGACACCGCCTGGGACCCCCGGTGGGCCTCCTGGCTGCCGCCGACGGTCCCGGCGCCGCGGCTGGGCGAGGAGCAGCGCCGTGCCCTCTGGTCCGCCCGGATGGGCGAGGGCGCAAAGGATCCCGGCCAGTGGCGTGACCTGCTGGCCCTGCGGGTGACGCCGGAGGAGATCCACGCGGTCGTCGACCTGACCCGGCTCACCACCGGCGAGCCGACGGCGGCCGACCTGCTGGGCACGGCCCGGCGGCTCAGCGACCAGGCCGGCGTGATGCGCCGTTGCGACGTCACGCTCGACGACCTGGTTCTCCCGTCGTCCACCCGTTCCGGTCTGGAGGAGATGATCAGCTGGGGTCGCCATCGCGACGCCGTGCTGGCTCAGGGTCCGCTGATGGGCAAGGGGCGCGGGCGGGGCATCGCCGCGCTGTTCGCGGGCGGTTCGGGCACCGGGAAAACCCTTGCGGCCCAGGCCGTCGCCGGAAGTCTCGGGCTGGACCTGTACCAGGTGGACCTGGCCGCGGTGGTGGACAAGTACATCGGCGAGGCGGAGAAGCGCCTGGCCAGGATCTTCGCCACTGCCGAAAGACTCAACTGCGTGCTGTTCTTCGACGAGGCGGACGCGTTGTTCGGCGCACGCACCGCGGTGCAGGACGCCCACGACCGCTACGCCAACCTGGAGGTCTCGTACCTGCTGCAACGGCTGGAGCAGTTCGACGGCCTGGTGGTGCTGGCCACCAACCTGCGGGGCAACCTGGACGCGGCCTTCACCCGGCGGCTGCACTTCGTACTGCACTTTCCCGAGCCCGATGAGGACGGGCGGATGTCGTTGTGGGACAGTCATCTACGGCACGTTGCGGAGTTCGACACCGAAGACCCGGTGAACACCGTCGTGCTCTCGTCGGTAGAGGGGGTGACCGGGGGCGTGATCAAGAATGCCGTACTGGCGGCGGCTTTCGCGGCGCATCACGACGCGCAGGGCCGGGTCGGGCAACGTCACCTGGCCACGGCCCTGGAGCGTGAGCTGCGCAAGATGGGTCGCCGCAGCACCGCCGTGGGCAGGGGCGCCGATCTCGCCGTGTCTTCCGCGGTGCCCTCCGTCGGCGCCCGGTCGTAGGAGGCCGGAATGCCGCTCACCGCACTGGAACGTGCGCTCCAGAACTGGCTGCGCACCGAGCTCCCGCTGCCCGAAGACGTCGGTGACGTCTCGTTCGAGAGTCCCGAGGGGACCTGGGGGACGTCGATCAGCCGGCCAACGGTCAACCTCTTTCTGTTCGACATCGCCCGCGGCGCACAGCAGTCCGTGCCGCTGCCGCCGCGCCGGGGCGCCGACGGTGTGCTGGTGCAGGAACGGCCGGCCCCCTCGATGTGCTTCTGGTACCTGCTGAGCGCCTGGGGCGGGGGTGTGCGCGAAGAGCACCAACTGCTGGGAGACGCCGTGAAGGCCGTTCTGCGCACGTCGTTCCTGACCGTGCCCGACGACGTCCCGGACCTGGTCGGGCCGGTTGCGCTGACACTGGCCGAGAGCGGGCAGACGCGGGGCCGGGAGCTGTGGGGCAACCTCGGTGGAAAGCTCCGGGCGTCCTTCGTTCTCGGTGCCACCACGGCCGTCACGCTCGATCGCACCCGGCCGGTCGCACCGTCCGTGGAGCTGGTGCGGGTGGGGGCGGTGCAAGGGCTCTCGGGTGACGAGGATTCGGCCGACCCGGCCGGCCGGCGGTTCGTCTGGTTCGGCCAGAACCGCCAGCGGGGGCGGGATCAGGGCTGATGGACGTCTCTCTCGTCAACGACGAGATCAGCCTGGAACCGGATGTTCCCACCGAACTGCTGGTAGACGTCGTCAACACCGCAGACGTCATCGACGCCGTGCACATCGACCTCGCCGGCGCGCCCGGGGCGGTGGCCGAACTGGACGGCACGCCCACGCTTTTCCCTGGGGAGCGCCGTCGTCTGCCGCTGCGGGTGCGGCTGCCCGCCCGGATGCCGGCCGGGCGCCACGAACTGGCCGTGCGGGTGCGGCCCGCTGTGGGCGACACCTGCCGGGAGGCCGGGCTGACGGTGGACGTCGGCCCGAAACCGGCCATGGTGGCCGGGATTCAGCCGTCGGTGCGCAAGGCGGGCCGCCGCACCAGGTTCCCGCTGACGGTGGCCAACCGGGGCAATACAGCGCTGCTGGTGCAACCGCGAGCGGTCGAGGTGCCGGACGGGGTGGAGATCCGGTTCGAGCCGGACGAGTTCATCATCGAGCCCTGGAACACCGGCACCGCCGTGATCCGGGTGAGCGGGCCCCGCAACCTGGTCGGGGCGGTGCTCGAGCACCCGCTCGACCTGCGGGTCACGGCCTGGTCGTCCACGCCCGGGCACCCCCTGCTCCAGCAGGAGCTGCGGCACGACCTGAAGATCACCTTCCGGCAGAAGGCGGTGTTCAGCACCTGGCTGCTGTTCGGGATCGCCCTGGTGCTGATGCTGGCGCTGTGGATCGTGCTGGGGTACGTCGGGGTGCAGATGTTCGTGAAGTCGTCGGCATCACCGATGAACCTTTCGCCCGCGATGCTGGGGCCGACCCGGCTGGACGGTGGCTCCGACCCGGACGTCAGCATCTCCGTCTCCGGGCGGGTGATCGCGCAGGACGGGCGGTCGCTGGCCGGGGTCACGGTGCTCGCCTGCGACGCGGAAGACCCGAGGCTGTTGCGGGGGCGGCGGGTTCGGTATCTGCCCACGCAGCTACCGAGATGCGCGCGGCAGCCGGCGGGTCGCAAGGGTGAGGAGCCTGCGCCGCCCGGCCTGGCCTGGGCGGTCGAGCAGGACGTGAGCTCGTCCGACGGCAGCTGGCTGATCGAGAACATCCTGCCCGGCCGGTACTGGCTCTACTTCGACTCCCCGGACACCGCCGATCTGATCACGGCCGCCTACTGGTACACCGGTTCCTGTCAGATGGTCAGAGGGATGCCGGGCCGGCCGGGGGAACTGACCGTGCAGGTGCGCCGGTGGATGCGGGGGGCGAGCCAGGAGCGGCTGCCACGGGTCCGGGTGCAGGTTCTCGAAGACACGGCCGACGACGAGGGCGCTTCGGCCGACGAGGGCGCTGCGGCCGACGGGGACACTTCCGGCGGTGAGGCCGCTTCGGGAAGTGCGGGTGCTTCGGGTGGTGAGGGCTCATTGGGGAGTGGGGGCGTCTCGGGCAGCGGCGGAACGACCGGAAGCCGGGACGCCGGTCCGGCGCCGGGGGCCGGCCCCCAGCCCGGCATCTCCACGACCGCGGTGGAGACCGTGCCGGGGTGCGAGAACGCCGCGTTGCGCAACGATCCGCCGCCGCACGACATGACGCCACCGACCGACATCCCGGCCCTTCCCTACAGAAGCGTCCAGAAAACCTCCGGCAGAGGTGTTTTCAGCGTCCAGCCGGTGATGCTGACCGACGGCTGGCCGGACGAGGGGCGAGGAGCGGGACAGAGCTCGGGCCAGGCACAGAGCGAGGGCGAGGGCAAGAACGAGGGACAGGGACAGGGACAGGGACAGGACGAGGGCGGGACGGGCGGAGGTGCGCTCGACGGTGACGGCCCGGACGTGGTCGACGAGGACGAGACCACGGCCCGCACGGCGGGGGGCGGCCTGCTGAGTGCCCGGGTCAGGATCCGGGTTCCGGACGCCCCGGGCCGCTACGACCTGAAGATCACGTTCGGCAAGGAGACGATGATGCTGCGCGACGTCGAGGTGCTGCCGGGGTCCGCAAGCGGCGTGCTGTCGGTCAGGTTCAGCCCGGTCGCCACCACCTCCGGAAAGTGATCCGATGATTGTCGAGGTCACCCCGGCCACGCTGATCCACCGGCCCGGGCAGCCCACCGAGCTGACCGTGCGGATCGAGAACGTGCGCGACGTCATCGCGGGCGTCGCCGTGCGGGTGCTGGGCGCCGACCCGGACTGGGCCGTGATCGACGAGCCCGAGGTGTCCCTGTTCCCCGGGGAGTCGCGCACCGTCGCCGTCACGCTGCTGCTGCCCGAGGGGTTTCCGGCCGGGCTGCACCAGGTCACCGTCCAGGTGCGCGAGACCGGGGTGCCGCACGAGTGTGTCCTGTGCCCGGTGAGCGTCGAGGTGCCGGGGCACGAGATGCTGCTGCTGACCCTGAAGCCGCATCTGGTGCACGGCGGCAAGGAGGCCCGCTTCGGGCTGCGGGCCGAGAACACCGGCAACACGGTCATTTCCCGGCCACTCACGGGGCAGGACGAGGAGGGCGGCCTGAGCTTCGCGTTCGATCCCGGTCGGGTGGAGCTGGCGCCGGGGGAGGAGGCGCGGCTGTCCGTCACCGTGTCGCGACGGCGCCCGCTGACGGGAATGCCGCGGCCGCACCTGTTCTCGGTCTACGCGGACGCCCGCACGGCGGAGGAACGCCGGCTGGGCGTGCCGCTCGACGGCCTCTCCGCTCAGGGCGCCTTCCTCCAGAACGCGCGGATCAGCCGCACGGTGCTCGCCCTGGGCTGCACCGTGACGGCGATGGTGCTGGTGATCGCGATCGGGGTGGGCGCGGCCTACGCGATCCTGAAGAAGAACGACGTGGACCAGGAGCACACCGACAGCCGTCTGGCGGCGGTGAGCGACCCGGGTTCCCACGCCCCGCGGATCGGCGCGGAGAAGTGTCCCTGCTGGTTCACCGGCCGGGTCGAGGTGGTGGGGGACGGGTTCCGGGTGACCTCCGACAGTTCGGACAGATCCTGGACCGCCGAGAAGGCGCGGCTCATGAAGAAGCTCCGGGTCTCGGTCTACCCCGCGGACGACCCCGGGCACCCGGTCTGGGCGAAACCGCCTGACGAACAGGGAAACTGGAGTGCGGAGCTGGCTGAGAGCGGCGACTACCTGATCCGCTTCGGCGGCGCCGACCTGGTGCCCACCTGGTACTCGCAGGTCACCGATGCTGCTGCGGCGCGGGTGGTCACGGCTCGCGGCGGTGACACGGAGACCTCGGTGAACGGGGTGACGACGCTGCCGCCGATGCTCGTCGGCGTCGCGCGCGGCTCGGTCACCGTGACGCTGAACCTGGACGACCCCACCGGTGCCGAGGTGCAGATCCTCGCCGGTGAGAACACCGCTGTGCCGTGCGCGCTGGTCGCGGACGCCACCTCGCCGGACGGCGACGCGGTCTACGTGGCCCGGGACCTGCCGACCCCGGGCAGCTACATCATCGCCGTCAGCAAGAAGGGACACACGTCCGAGGCCGTCCCGATCGAGCTGGACAACGGCGAGAACCGGGATGCCGACACCGTCACCCTGGTGACCGATCCCCGGAAAGTGGCGTCGGACGTCCACAATCCGCTCTGTCTCCCGAACGGTGACGGCTCGTGAACGAGGACGCCGACCAGGACCTGCGCCTGGAGGTCGCCGACCGCCTGGTGGAGGCCGGCACCACCGTGGTGGTTCCGGGCCGCGTCACCAACCTCACCGACGAGCCGCTGCGCACCGTGATCCTGGCCCAGGGACTGCCCGCCGGGTGGTGTCCGCCGGCGCACGTCCTCACGCTGCCGGCGCACAACTCCGCCGAGGTGTTCGTCTACCTGACCCCACCGACGGGCACACCGGTCGGCTGCTACCCCTGGGCCCTGACCGCGCAGACCACGCAGCAGCCGATGCAGGCCGTGAACGCGGAACTGGGCGTGAGGCGTCCCTCGCCCCCGCCGCCCGAGACGGCCCGGCCCGGGCACCCACGGCGCCGGTGGATCGTGGTGTCCGTGGCCCTCGGGATGGCGACAGCCGTGGCGGCGGTGCTGGTGCTGCTCCGGCCGGACACCCTGTTCCGGCCGCTGGAGCGCGCCCTGGTCCTGAAACCCCCGAGGGGGAGCACCGGGTCCGGGACGACGCCGACGCCGACGCCGACCGAGTCACCGACGTACAGGGGGCCCTCGGAGGTTTCGGTCAGCATCGCCGTACAGGCCGACGGCGCGCAGGACGTCAAGGGCATCCGGGTGGAGCTCACGAAGCTGAACCTGAACAGTCTCAGCAACGCGTCCCAGGGGCAGACCGAGGACCACACCGTCCCTGACCAGGTCGTGAACGGCACACCGTGGACCACGACACTTCCGCCGGGACTCTACGCCCTGACCTTCACGAAAACCGGCTATGAGCCCGAGCAGGTGGTGCTCGATGTCACCTCGGCGAACCCGGCCACGCTTCCCGACGTGCAGTTGAGCCGGTCACCGGAGAAGAAGGAGACCGACGACAAGAGCCAGCAGGAGGCCGCCCAGCACTAACCCGGCCATCCACCAGGGCCTCGGCTCCTCGTCCCACGGGCCGTCCGGCCACACGAACGGTTCATCGTCCTCCAGCGGTTCCGTCTCCACCACCGGCGACGTCGTCACCCGCAGGGCAGAACCGCACCGTGCGCACTCGACCGCCACCGCCTCGGCCGGTTCCGCGCAGGCCGGGCACAACCGGCCCGGCCGCACGGCCCGCCCCCCGGTTCCCGGCAGCCGCCGGGCCGGCCCGGCCAGGGCGGGAGCCGGTTCCGCCACCACCGGTGGCGTGACCGCCTCGCCCAGCGGCGGGTGCACGTCTCCGGGCCCGCCGTCCCAGAAGAACGGCCCTCCGGCGACCGTCGTCCACCGCTCCTGCGCGGGCGTCTCCGGTTCCGGCTCGCGCGGTGAGGGAATCAGCTCGGTGAAGGCGGCGGAGGCGATGCCGGGCGTGGGCATCACGACGAGTTCCACCCGCACGCCGATCGGCACCTCGGTCCGCACCAGTTCCAGCACATACTCGGGAAGGGTGTTGCCCGGCAACGGCATCCGGATCATCACCCAGCCGGTGTCGTCGTCGGGACAGGTGTCCTCGCGGTACACCCCGCCGCCGTCGATGATCTCCACCGGGTGGCCGCCGGACAGCTGCTCCAGCAGCTCCCGCAGCCCGGTGCTGGTGCCGCGGGCGCTCAGGGCCCGGGCCTGGGCGCGCACCCAGTCCCGCTCCCGCACGTCGTGCAGATTCTCCTCCGGGTCGGCGGGCGCACCGATCCAGCTGCCCAGCCAGTGCACCAGCGGGTCCGGGGTGACGCTGAGATCCGCCGCCCGGCCGATGTTGTCGGCCGAGTGCACGAGCGTGCCCGCGACGTCCTCGAAGATCGTCGCGAACCGGGCGGTGAAGTCGTCCTCCAGCATCGCCACCGGCAGCTGGCGCACCAGCCAGCCGGGAGAGGGTGCGTTCACCGGTTCACCACGCTCAGCCCGGCGGGCAGGAACAGGCTGTCAGCACCGGGTTTCAGTACCTCCCGGGCCGGCCCGACCCGCTCACCGGTGCGCAGGTCGTACTCGTACAGGCAGACGTCCTCGATCGACGCGACCCCCTCCACGCCCTCCAGCCGCAGGGCGATGGCCGCCGCCGTGAGGTCCTTGTCGAAGGGCCATCCGGTGCCGTCGGCGCCGCCCTCGATCGGGTCCAGCCACGAGCGCAGCAGCTGCTCCGCCGCGTGCCGCACCCCGGCGGCGCCCCGGCCCACGGCCACCCGGATCGTCGCCTCCACCGAGACCCCGACGTAGTACGGCGTGGTCAGCTCGATCCGGGTGCCGACCAGCCTGCGCGGTTCCAGCGACTGCGTGACCTGTTCCAGCAGAGCTTCTTCCAGGGCGAAGTCGTCGATCGAGCGAAAGCCCTGCACCGGCAGCAACTGCGGCACGATCAGCAGCCGCACCGGACCACCTGGCCGCTCCGGCGGCACGCAGCGCACCCGGGCGATGCGCGGGCTGCTCTCCAGAGTCAGCTGCTCGAAGTCGGCCGAGGTCACGGCCCGGCGCCCGGTGCGTAACGTCAGCGGCCCGCGCACCTTCACCTCGTCCACTGTCTCCGGGTCCGAGCCGCCGGTGGCCGCTCTCAGGTTGGTCACCGTGGTGATGTAGGGCAGCGGCGTGCGCGGTGCGACCAGGGTGCGGGCGCCGACGTTCCCGGCCGCGCCACCCCCGACGCGGTAGCCCGTCACCGACACCGTGGCCCCCTCGGCCGGCACCGCACCGTGCCGCCGCACCCAGCCGTCCGGCTGGCGCACGGCCGGCCCGAACCGGATCGCCCCACTGGCGCTGTCCCAGACGAAATGCCGGTCGTAGGGCCCGCTACGGGTGAAATCACTGACCTCGGTCCAGATCTCGTCGCCGTCCGGGCCGGTGACCAGCACGTGCTCCCCGGGCCGCCGGGGCGCGACCGGCCCGCGCGCGGTGCTGAACACCTGCCCGGGCCGGCCGTCGCTGCGGCCCACCACCTCGGCGGGCAGCACCTCGGAGTGTTCCGCCGCCGCGGTGCCGCCGACCACGGCCGCGCTCACCGCGCTGATCCGCGGCGGACGGGTGTACGCGGGCTCGCCGGGGTCCGGGTCACGCAGCACCGCGCGGATCCAGTAGGCGGTGCGGCCCCCGACCGCCTGGGCGCCGTGCGAGCGGGGCATCAGCAGGATGATCTCGCCGGGCCGGTTCAGCCCGCCGGTGCTGTCGCGGTGCACCGGCAGCAGGGACCAGTCCTGGCCGGTCCAGGCCTGCCAGGCGATCGGCGGGTTGCCGGGGTTGATGCCGGTGCCGGCGGCGGACGCCGAGAAGGTGAGCCGCAGGGCGGATCCCGCCAGCGACTGCGCGAAACCCAGGTTGACGGCGTCCCCCTCGGCCGCGAAGCACGGCTCGTCGAGCCCCAGCCGTAGTGACGGCATCAGGTCGCGGGTGCCGTCCGGGCCGGCCGTGGTGGTCAGCACCTGGGTGAGCCGGGGCGGGCTCATCACCAGGTCCTCCACGGTGCCGAACACCACCGCCTCGCCGGGGCCGGAGCCGGTGGCGACCTGGCTGCCGGCCGGCACCCGCACGTCGTGGTCCAGCACGTCGGACAGCCAGAACGTGAGGTCGCAGGCGGCCACCCCGGGCGCGAACGGCTCGATGCCCAGCAGGTCGAGGAATTGCAGGTACAGCCGGTCCGGCACCTGGTTCAGCCGGTAGGTCAGCTGGTCACACATCCAGGCGAACAGCTCGATCAGCGCGACGCCCGGGTCGTTGAGGTTGTGGTTGGTCCATTCCGGGCAGTGCCGTGGGATGGCGCGTTTCGCCTCGTCCACGAAGTCCTGGAAGCGGCGGTCGTCGAGGGTCGGTACGGGCAGAGGCATCAGCTGCCCGCCTCACGTTCCTGCGGGATCAGGTAGAACGGGTGCACCAGGTTGCGCCGGTCGTTGGTGGCCCGCACCCGGTAGCCCACGTGGATGTCCACCAGCCCGGGCACCCGGGGGGCGGCGACCACGTCCACCTCCTCCACCGCCACGCGCGGCTCCCAGCGGGCCAGCGCCTCGCGCACGGCGTGCCGGATCAGGCCCAGGGTGTTCGGGTTGATCGGCTCGAACACGAGTTCATGGATGCGGCAACCGAAATCGGGCCGCATCAGCCGCTCGCCGGGAGCCGTCAGCAGCACCATCCGCACCGAGGAGTCCAGATCGGCGGCACCCGACGTGAGCGCGATCGAGCCGCTGGCGTCCACCCGCATCGGCCAGGCGAAGCCGCGGCCGATGAAGTCGACCACCTCGCGCGGCGTCGCCGTCATCGGGGCCGGGTCGAGTTCCGCGGGGCGGGTGGGCACGGCCACGTTCGCGTCGTCCCCCGCCGACACCGCTGTGGGACGCCGCTGGCCGGGGATCAGCGCGGCGGTGACCGGTGGTTGCGTGGTCAGGTCGACGGTGCCGCCGTCGTCCTCGGGCATGTCCGTGGGGGTGCTCTCGTCGCCGTTCACGATGGCTTACTCGGTGCCGGGCGCCGTGCCTTGAGCCGATCGGGCGATATAAGGCGCTGTTTTCTGCACGGGAAAGTACGGACGGCGGGCGAGGGCGATTCGTCCCGCGAACATTTGGGCTTGTCCCGATTCATGTGGCATATTCCTGATCGGCGGAACGGGGCCCATACTCCGGATCTGCTGATGCCCGGGCCACGAGGGGGTGCTCCAGGTGAAGGTGCCAGCTGCCGTTCGCGCCTGTACGGGGAGACCGTGCACACGGGCCGGATCGGTGGACGCTCGAAGGCGGGGGTTTGATGATGGCAAGTACGGAGACCCGGATGACCGTGGTGGAACAGGGCCTGGGGATCGAGGACGGCGTCGTCACCGCGCCGGAGGATAGGCAGTGGCGGGCCGACATGAGTGATCTGCGCTCGGGCGTGCGCGAATTGCGTCGCGGGCAGGAGGCGATCCGCACAGAGCAGCGAGAACTGCACGCCGAGATGGCGGTGATCAGGTCGCATGTCCGGCGCATCATCGAGATGCTCACCGACCTGACCACGACCGTCAGGGCCGCTCAGCACACGCGATGATGCCCTCCACCGTCCGCACGATGTCCCAGCAGGCCACCCGCAGCTGACGGCTCGTGCCGGGGGAGCCGGCCAGGGTCTGCCAGAAGCCCAGCTGCCCCAGTGCCGCCCGCGAGATCACCCCGTCGGCGGCGCCGGGCGGCAGGCCCAGCCGGGCCGCGATCCCGAAACCGGTTGCCCCGAGCAGCCGCTCGGCCTCCTCCCGGTGGCTCTCGGGCACCGTCACCGCACCCGCGCGCAGGTCGTTCAGCAACTGGATCTCGCGGAACTCGTGCGCCGACGAGGTGACCTCCTCGACGATCGTCTCCAGGCGTCCCGGCTCGGCGCAGCCCCCACGGCGGATCACGGCGCGCACCGCGGTCAGCGCCGATCGGGCGCGCAGCAGACGGCTGCGCTCGGTGAACTGCCGCAGCAGGATCTCGCGCAGGTCGTCCAGGCCGCTCACCCGGTTCAGCCGCGCGGCCAGCTCCGCGGCCGAGCGCGCCTCACCGGCCTCGATCGCCCGCAGCGAGTCTCGCACGCCGAAAAGGCCCAGCCGGTCCAGGATGTACGCCCGTTCCCGCCGGGGCACCGGCACCTGCGTGTCGAGGAACCGGTCGGCGGTCAGCAGCAGCCGATCCAGGCGTTCCCGCGGCAGGTCGGCGAGCCGGGCCAGCACCTGGTACTCGTTCTGCCGCAACGTCATCGCGGCATGCCCCACCAGCCCGGCGACCGGAACCACCAGCGGGCACAGTTTCCGGATGCGCCGGTCGGAGCGGTAACGGGCGGCCACCCGGGCGGCCACGTCGAGCGCGTCCAGTCGCAGGGAACCGATCTCGTCGGCGCGCGAGAGCACCCCGACCGCGTTCACCGGTGTGCCCCGGCCGAACTCGTCGTCGTGGAAGGCGTCGAGAAAGCGGATGTCGTCGGCGTGCGCGTGCCGCAGGAGATACAGCACGGCGTCGACGGTTGCGGTGCGCTCGTCGTCCCCAGGTAGTAAAGCTGTTGCCCGCAGCGAGGTCTCGGCCGACAGTGAGCCGATGCCCGGCGTGTCGATCAGGGTGACGTCGCTGAGCCGGGACGACGGCCAGGTCACCTCCAGATGGTCGACGTCGTCCACCGGCACCCCGAGGTCGACCGTCAGCGCCCCCGTGGCCCGCCGGTAGGGGCGCTGTTCCACGCGCCCGTCCCGATGGTGGACGGCGACGCGCGGGCTGTTCCCGCCCACGTACCAGGTGACCAGCCTGGTGCACTCGCCGGCGTCGGTGGGCGCCAGCTCCTCGCCG
Source organism: Kineosporia corallincola (assembly GCF_018499875.1). Taxonomy (GTDB): domain Bacteria; phylum Actinomycetota; class Actinomycetes; order Actinomycetales; family Kineosporiaceae; genus Kineosporia; species Kineosporia corallincola. Next base: position 102,041 of record NZ_JAHBAY010000002.1, read on the forward strand.
ACCAGAGCGTTGAGCAGGGTGGACTTCCCGGCCTTGACGCGTCCGGCGATGGCGACGCGCAGGGGCTCGGACAGGCGGCGCTGCGTGTCCTGGAGCTGTGCGGACGTGGTCTCGTCGAGTGCCAGTTCCAGCGCCTGGGCCACCAGGTAACGCACGGACGCCGTCAGGTCGCCTCCCAGCTCGGCGCTCACTTCTCCACCCGAGGACGCTGGAGGGCGTCGAGGTTTCGTCGGTCACCGTCGAGTTCGGCGGAGCGGGCCCGGCGCTGCCGCTCGTCGAGCCGTCCGGCCCGCTCCACCGAATGCATGGCGCGGCGCGAGGTTTCGTGCAGCACCTGGGCCCGGGCCCCGAAGTCGTCACGCAGCTCGCGCCAGGTGCGGCGCAGGGAGTCCTTGCAGTCCTTGTCGACGACGAACTTGGCCTCGTCGATGAACGCCCGGCACACCGTCTTGGCCTGCTGACGGCGCTGGTGCACCAGACGCTCGTAGTCGTCGTGGAGGATCTTCTTGCCGATCCCCGCGCCGAGAATCAGCGCCAGCGGCCCCATCAGCGGGATGTACTCGGGGTGCTGCAAAATCATCGGGACGGCCAAGGACGGCACCATCGCGGCGGTGCGGCCGAGGAACACCATCTTGGGGATGAGCGGCTCGCCGGGCGGTAGCTCCACCTGTCCCAGATGCACTCCGTGCAGCAGTTCGGCGGGGGCGCTGAGCCCCAGTCTGAGCGGCACCCCGGACTCCGCCGCGAAGGAGCTCGCGACCTCGGCGGACAGGTCGGCCGCCCGGGCGGCGAGCAGCTCGTGGTTGGCCGTGGCGGCCAGGATCGCCTGCCGCTGGATCCAGGCCTCCATGGTCGGCCAGTTCTGCTCCGGGTCGGTGCGGTCGATCAGTTGCTCCGCCCGCCCGGCCAGCCTCCGCAGCCGCTCGTCCAGGTCGTGGTGGATGTCGGCGATCAGGTCTTCCATCCCGTCCGAGAGCCGTTGCTGCCACTGGCTGTCCGGCTCCAGCAGGCGCCGAGTGCGTTCGGCGGAGGCACGCAGCTGCTCGGTGACGACCGGCCCGATCTCGGGGCTGCTCAGCACCCGCTGCTCGGCCGCGATCTCCAGGCTGAGCTGCTCGCGCACGAAGCCGAGATCGCGGTGCGCGGCCGTGACCGCCTCGGAGGCCGCCGGCTCGGCCACCTCCGTCCGGAGCCAGTCGAGCAGATCCACGAAACCCGATTCGTCCCGCGTCTGTTCGCTCTCCAGCTGGAGGAACGACGAGACCGGCACCACCGGCACGTCGTCCACCCCGTGGGCGGCCAGGTGCGCGCGGTTCAGCTCGACGATGCTGCGCCAGTGCGGGTAGATGTCGGTCTTGGACACCACGCACACCGCGCGTGGTACCCGCTCCAGAGCGTCTTTCAGGAAGGTCATCTCGGGTGCCGTGAGCTCCTGCGAGGCGTCGGTCACGAAGACCATCGCGCAGGCGGAACCGAGCACACCCATCGTCATCGCCCCGTGGGTGGACTCCAGACCGCCCACGCCCGGCGTGTCGATGAGGCACAGCCCGTCTTCCAGCAACGGGTGGGGGAGCGCGATCTCGACGGAGTGCAGCCCGGAATTCCGGGAATCCTCGACGAAGACGGCCAGCTCCCCGATCTCGACCGGCTCGCTGTCCAGAGCGGTTTCGCCGGGATCTCTCGATTGCCCGAAGTACGCCGTGGCTTTCGGGGCATCGCCGTGCCGGACGAACATCGGGACGGCGGTGGCGACGTCCGCGTCCACCGGGCAGACCTCGTTCTGGAGCAGGGCGTTCACCAGAGTGCTCTTGCCCCGCTTGAACTCGCCCACCACCACGACGCCGAGAATCCGCCCGGCCAGCCGGGCCTGGGTGCCGGCCAGGTGACGGCTGAGGTCCTGCCGTTCGTGCTGCTCGGCCAGGTTGCGCGCCAGATCGAGGACGCCCGTGGTGCGGTTGATCTGGTCGGTCCCGGTCCCGGTCCCGGTCGCGCCTGGCTCGAGTCGCTGTCCGCAACCGCCGCAGAACGAGGAATCGCCGGGATTGTCCCGGGCGCAACCCGGACATGATGCGGTCAGTCCCGGTGTCCCCGGATCCACGCTCGGCACCCTGGTGAATTCGGCCCGCGACGATGCGAAACTTGAGCCTGCCAGCACATCCCGGGGGGAATCCGATGTCCGGTACCGAGACCGCACCACCGTCGTCCGCCGGGGCTACCGCCACGGTCTGCGAGGCCTGCCGCACGGAGAACGGCCCGGAGCGCCGGTTCTGCAAGCGGTGCGGGGCGTGGATGATCGAGGCTCCGCCGTCGCGCCCGGTGGTGCGGATTCCGTATGCGGTGCGGATGCGGAAGTGGCTGTTCGGGCGCACGCCGTACACGCCGGGCCTGGGGCCCGCGGGCTGGGCGGTGCGCCTGGCCTACGGCATGGTGCCGCTCGTGCTGGTGGCGGCTCTCGTGCAGGTGCGGCCGGATCACTGGCTGATGTACCACTTCGGCTGGTGGCAGATCACCGATGCCGACGCCGCCGCTCCCGTGAACACCTGGGAGGTGCAGCGCTGGGCGGTCGACGGCATCCGCAACCGGGGGTGGATGACCGCGGGAGCGGGTTCGGGCACACTGGTCATCCGGTTCCCGGGCGAGACACAGATCCGGGAAATCTCCTTCGAGACAGGATATTCGTCGGACGACAAGTCCGTCCGGCGACCGAAGAAGATCACGATGACCTGGGGGGATACGGATGATCCGATCCCGGTCGATCTGCACGACACCCACCGGGTGCAGTGGAAGCGCGTCAACGAGAAGGCGTCGTCCGTGACGATCAGGATGGACGAGGTGTATCAGCCGGGAGCGACCGGGAAGCCCGTGCTGATCGGGGAGATCAGCTTCTGGCGCATCTGATCGTCTCGCTCATTCGAGGCAGCCCGGTGCGCTGGGCGCGCTGGGCAGGCCGCCGTCCCCGGCATCTCCCGCGACCGCGACCACGCTGTAGCACGCGGGCCTCGAATCCCTGTGCCGGTAGCCGGATGTCGCTTTCGCGGGCCTGACGAGCTTCCTCTGCTGCCCGGCCACCTGCCGCCAGACCTCGTAACCCGTCGCACCGTCCACCGGCGTCCAGGTGACCGTCGCCCTCCCCGCGTCCCGTTCGACCGTGGGCGCGTCCGGTGGCACGGGTGGCAGGGTAGTCTTGTCCGGGTCCTTCGTCAGATCGCTGACGATGGCGCCGCCGACGCCGAACATCATCAGTACCACGACAATTCCGGCCAGTGCGGTGAAGCCGCGGAACAGTACCGGCACCTGCTCGAAGGCCCCGTGGACGACGGAGGACCCGGTGCTGGGCGACAGGCTCGCCGACCGCTGCACCACGCGGAACGGATGCCAGGCGGACATCCCGCGCAGCGTCAGCCTTCTCAGGCGGATCCGGAGGAGAGTGACGGCGCTGCCACCCACCGGCACGACGAGTTCCTGAGGCCGGAGCCGGAAGTCCAGGTGCTCGTCCGATCCCTCCGCCGACACCTGGATGCGGGCGTCGGTGTCGCCCCAGTTCGTGTACGTGATGCGATGACTCGTCCACCAGCGCCCCGACGACGTCACGGGTTTCATCACGGCCTGGAGGTCGAGCACCCGCCCGATCTCCAGATCACCCTCCTCGACGGCCGAGCACCGCACGGTCTGCGACGACCGGGCCCGCACGCCGAACGGCATGGGGTCGTCGGTGAGTGGGGCGTTCGCCGGAGGCTGGATCACCACCAGGGCGGTCGCCTCCTCGCCGGGCCCGAGGTCGAGTTCCGGCGGCTGGACCTCCCACCAGCCGTGCTCCAGCCCGACCAGGTCCAGCCGCAGCACCTCCGCGTGGTGGCCGGGGTTGCGCACGGACACCGGGACCCGTTCCTGGCCGCCGGGTTCCAGCCGGATCCGGTTGGTGTCCAGGGTGATGAGCGGGGTGTCCACGATGGTCCACGGTACCGGGACGGGGTGGGTCAGGAGCGGATTGCGTTGCGGGCGAGCACCCGCGCGCCCACCCGGACGTCAGCGGCGGCGCGGCTCACCCCGGCCAGCAGCCCGGTGACCGCGCAGACCACGAGCAGGCCGGCGGTCAGCAAGTGATCGGCGAGCGTCCACCCGATCAGGCAGGCACCCACCCCGATGACGGCCCCGGCCACGCCCACCGACAGCACACTGCTGGACGCGGTACGAAGCCCACGGCGGATCAGGCGCAGGCGATACTGGACCGACTTGTAGGCGACGAGGACGAGAATGACCCCGAGCACGCCGGGGACGCTCAGCAGGCCCCCGAACCCGAGATCGTTCCGGGGCTTGATCAGAGCCGTGTACTCGACACCGCCGGAGTTCCGGCGATGAACGTCGAAGGGGCCGGTGAGGACGTGCTGAAACCTGCTCAGGGAGAAATCCTTCGGATAGTCCGCGGTGCCCGGTTTCACGGACTGTCCCGGTACCCGAAAGGTGATGCCCGCGACCGTCATGGACGCCGGGCCGTTACCGAGCTTGTTCTGAGTGCCGGTCAGACACAGGGCCAGTTTGGCGGAGAGATCCCCGGTCGTCTCCCCCTTGCACCATTCCGCCCCGCCTCCGCCACCTGTATCGACACCCCGTACGGCGAAAAGGATCATCGCGACCCCGAACAGCACGGCCGCCACCCGCATCCCCCACGCCACCCACCGCGACGGGTCCAGAGCTTCCGGAACCGACCGTACCCGGGTGTGCGGAACCACCTTGGGTTCCGGCTCAGCCGGGGCAGGCGCAGGCGCCGTCTTCACCGCCAGCAGCTCATGAGCCCGGATCGCCGCTCCCAGAGCCACGATCTGTTTGGGATCGGCATTGACCGACACCGGCCGCCCCAGATCCTCCGACAGCAGCTCGGCGATCAGCGGTATCCGGGACGACCCACCGGCCAGCAGAACCGCGCTCAGGTCCTCGGCCGCCAGCCCGGATGATTCGAGGGACCGACGGAACGCCTCCAGGGTCAGCGTCAGCAGGGGACGGATCGACTCCTCCAGCTCGCCCCGGGTGAGCCTGACCACCGTGTTGGCGCCAGGAAGGTTGACAGGGACAGTGGTCTCCACATCGTGCGACAGCGCCTCCTTGGCCAGCACACAGTCACGCCGCAACTTGTGCAGAGCGGTGTTCATCGCCGGGTCGGTGAGATCGACGTCGAGCGCCTCGTCCCCGATCACCCGCCGCACGTGATCGAAAACCGCCTCGTCGAAGTCGATCCCGCCCAGCTGCTCCACCCCGACCGGCCGCCCGACCAGCTCGAACTCACCCGATGTGCGCCGCAACATGGCGGCGTCGAACGTGCCGCCCCCGAGGTCGTACACCCCCACGGTGCCACCAGCGTCGATCCGGTTCATCGCCGCGTACTCCACCGCCGCCGCCTCGGGCTCGGTGAGCAGGATCAGATTCTTGATTCCGACCTGCGCAACCGCCTGCGCGAGAATCTCTTTGCGGTACTCACCCCAGTTGGCCGGGTAGGTGACGGCCACCCCGGCCGGCGGCTCCCCCTGCCGCGCGGTCACGGCATCCAGCACCCATTGCAGCAGCACGGCCATGAGCGCCTGCGGCGAATACGGGACGCCGTCGAGGATGACCGGGGTGGCGTCGCCGAGGCGGCGCTTGAACTCGCGGGCGGTGCACTCGGGTGAGGTTGCGGCCCGGCGCTCGGCCGCTTCTCCCACGACGACGTCGTGACCCTTCTCCATGACCAGGACCGAGGGGACGAAGAACTCGTGATCACCGAGGGAGAAGATGTGCGGATCCCCGCCGTCTTCGAGCACTGCGGCGGAGGTGTACGTCGTCCCCAGGTCGACGCCGAGCACGTATCCCATAAGCGCTCCAGATCAAAGTCAGCGGTACTCGGCCGAATCTCGGCGATGGATGATCAGCCAGTCCTGATCTTGCAACCGTCTCAGGAGTCTGCTCCCGGAGAAGGAGAAATATGTTGCGTACTCGCCTTCGGTACCCACATGAGATTCTTCTGTGTCGGCTGCTTTCGATTTTGCCACTCGTCATCCTTTGGCAAACAGTCTTTCCATTGTGACGGCTTGTACAGTCCTCGGCATGGTCCGCACGGACCAATGTAGCTAAGCTGTCGTGAATCTCGCACCTCGTTTTCTTTGGGGTCTCGGAATCCGTATGCGTTAGTAAATTTGATGTCGATCAATCTGTTCTCGGCAGATAGTTTTCGAACGATGTCGTCTTCGGCACAGTAGGTTGATGGGTTGCCCTTTGTGGGGTGGGGCTCAGAGGAGCTTTCGCCGACCACAATCCTTCCTGTCTTTAGATCGAAACCTACGGCCACGGCGGAGGGGGCATCAATGTGGCTAGAACGCTTGGCGGCTGAGACTGCCTCGAAGCCAAGCATTGCGGCTTTCGCTTCTTCCAAGAATTTGTTGGCTGTTGTAAAGCGAGACGTTATCCATTTTCCGAGATCCGATTTGTCAGTGGGGGGTTCTTCAATCGCAGGTTCGGCGAGGCTGTCGAGGTATCTCTTTCTAGTACGATCGGCCTTTGTGCCTTCGGAAAGAATTGGACCCACGAAAATTTTCTTCTGACTAGGAGGCTCACCTTCAGAGGTCTTGAGTAAGTGGGTAAGTTGCTTTTCGGCCATTTCTTGTTCGATTTCGAGCGTGGCGAGAGAGTCCAATTCTTGAAGATTGTCGCGATCTCGCTGGCTCGCAATGATTTGCTTGAAGCGCAAGATTCCCTCTTTGGTCAGCGTAAGGGATTCTTTAAGATGCGCGACCCATTCATCGTTCGTTATAAGAGGTTTCTTCGGCTCAAGCTCGTAGTTCTCGTCGCTGGAATTAAGTTCTGTGACACTCATGCTCCCGGTTGAATGCGCCTTCAAGTCGTTCTTTCTATCGGTTCCTGTATTCGGTGAATTTGACGTTGGAGCAACGGTACTGGAAGGAGTTGGTAAATCTTTCATGGTTCCTTCAAAAGCGGTTGGCGGCACTGAATGGGTGATTGGCTGTTCATGGACGGGAGTGAGTTGGATCTGGTAATGAAAAGCCTTGCTGCGATTAATTTATCGCCACACTGGCACCCTTCACCGAAGCAAGCGCATCAGCACTCACCGACACGGTGGCACCCTTGACACTGGTACTCGCCGCCCCCTCCAGCGTGAGCGCCGCATCGGCCTTCGCACTCACCTGCAATCCACTCACACTGACCGACGTCTGTCCGATCACCGAAACCGAGACCCCCTTGATCTCCACCTTCCCCGAAGCATCCAGCGTGATCGAAGCCTGCCCCGCAACCAGTTTCAGCGGCGTCCCGGTCTCCGCCTTGATCAGCACCTGATCCCCGGCCAGCAAAACCTGATGCTTCGAAGCATGCTGAATGTCGATCACGTTGCTTCCCGGCGCCGCCGCGTCGGTCAGCACCACCTGGTGCCCGTTCCCCGAGGTAAGCCCGGCGGACAGGTCGGCGTCCCGGCCGCCGGTGGCGACGGGCGCGGCGTCCTTGCCGTTGTGCAGGGCCCCCAGCACCACCGGCCGCTGGAGGTCGCCCTCCTCGAACCCGACCAGCACCTCGTCGTCCACCCGGTGCGGCACCACCATCCCGCGCTGGGGCCCGGCCGAGCTGAGAACGGTTCGGGCCCAGCCGGTTTGCACGGAGTCACCCAGGGTCGGGAGCTTCACCTTCACGCGTCCCAGGGTTTTCGGGTCCTTGATGTCCGTGATCAGGCCTGGCACGGGGCCGACCACGCCGCCGATGGTCTCGTCCCGGCGCTGGGCCGAACCTCCGGGCCGTTCGCCGGCGACCACCGTCGTCATCGACGTCGTACCCCACTCGTGCCGCACCGCGACCACCGGATGCTTTCCCGACAACGGCCCGGCCCCTTTCAGTTCCAGATCGTCGCGGGGCGAGATGCCTGGCGTCACGTTCACGGTCCGCACCGTGAGCACCGTGCCGGATCGGGCCAGGCGGGAGGCGTGGGCGGTGGCCTGGGCGGTCAGGTCGGCGGCGTCGACCACCGAGAAGGGATGGGCCTGGTACTCCAGCGCGGTGTCCGCCTGGGCGAAGCCCGTGGCGCCGGTCAGCACCGCCGGCCGGGTGGCGGCTGCGGCGGCCGGGTTGGTGCCGGTGATCTCGGCCTTGGTCGCCGGGTCCCAGCCGCGCATCGAGACCGTGCCGGTGGTCTTGCCGGCGGCCTGGAAGTCCAGGTCGCGCAGGTCTTCTCCCAGGGTCAGGGCCATGGGGGACGGCGCGGTGGGGGCGGCCTTCACGTTGAACGACCTGTCCGCCGGGTCGACCCACCACTCCACCCCGTAGCGGTCGCAGATCTGCTCCAGCAGGTCGTGCGCCGAGCAGGCCACGAGTACGGCCTCGCGGGTGCCCGCGGGCAGACCCTCGATCGTGATGGTGCCGCTGACATGGGGTTTCAGGGCTGCACGCAGGGCGTCGGCCAGCGTGGTGTTGGCGGTGCTGGAGTTCTTGCCCACGTGGTTCAGGCCGGCCCCGGCGTCCTCGGCGACGATGGTGACGGCCGTGCGGTAGTCGGCGTCGGAGGGGCAGGAGACGCGCAGGCCGGTGACGGTGCCGTCGAACACGGTCTTGGCGGTGCCGGCCGGGTCCGGGAACGAGACGCTGACCTCGGTCCCGGGGGCGAAGGTGGTGGCCTTGTTCTGGAGCGTCTCGAAATACGGGTCGTTGAAGGTGATCTCGGCCCGGGCGGCGCGCCGCAGGCCACGGTCCACGGAAACCGCCAGCAGGTCGTCGTTCTCGGCCGGGCTGAGCGCCGTACCGCCGAACTTCACGGTCGGCACGACGGGCATCGACGCGCTCACGATGCCTGCCCCGGGATCGCCAGGAGGGTGCCCGGCCGCAGGGCGAGCGGGTCGTCGATGTGGTTGGCCTCGGCGATGATTCGCCAGGCGTTCGGGTCGGCGTAGTGCCGGGCGGCGATCCGGTCGAGCGTCTCGCCGGGGCTGACCCGGTGCGCGGTGTGTGGCAGGCGGGTGCCGGACGTGGGGTTCTGGGGCGGGAAGCTGTACTCCGCCTCGTACTGCTTGAGCGTGACCTTCGCGGTGGCCCGCAGCGGGACACCGGTGGCCGAGAAGTATTTCAGCTCCACGTTCAGGTGGGTGACGACCGCCTCGAAGGACTGGAGGTTGCCCCAGCTGAACACCACCGTCTGCGGCCTGCCCTTGCCGCTGGCCGGGTCGGCCCCGGGCAGGGACGGGTCCTCGTCCATCAGCTTCATCAGCTTGTCGGTGTGCTCGGTGACCGGCCGGCCGGTGTCGGTGGTGTCGAAGAAGACGTCGACCGACATGTCGCCGTTGCTGGAGCCCTGGTAGGTCAGCTGGCCCAGCCCACGACCGGGCCGCGGCGTCATCTCCCACTTGTTCGAGCGGGAGACGGAGAAGCCGGACGGGTTGAACATGCACGGAATCGGCTGTCCGCGTTCGGGTTTGAAGAACGCCTTGGTCTGGGCGCCGGTCGCCGTCATCCGGCCACCACCGGATCAGCAGCCGGGCTGACGACCGGCGAACGGGGGACGACGAGACGCGTGACGTCCTGCGGCGTGATCATCGGCCCGGCGGCCCCGACCGGACCGGGACGGTGCACGTTGGTCGGGGCGGGAGGCCGCACGACCCGGCGGATCACGCCGCCACCCGGCTCGGGCCGGGCCAGTGCCCCGGTGAGCCGCGGTGTGGAGGCCAGGGCCCGGATCAGGGTCCCGGGACGGGTGGGCCGGACGAAGGCGCTCTCCAGGTGCAGGCGCTCCAGCACGGAACGGCCGAAATAGCTCATGGCGCCTTCGCCTTGAATCCGTGGTGGGCCACCTCGAGTTCCTCGGTGACCGGGGTGCCGCGGGAGGAATCGAAGTCGGGCCCGTTCCAGCGCACCGGGAAGGCGTCGTCGAACTCCCAGGACCGCATGCGGGTTCCGGTGGTGTCGAGCAGCACGACGCACGCCGTGGTGCGTTCCAGCCGGGCCCCGGCGGCCTGGAACCCGTGCCCGGCGGTGCGGTTCATCCAGGCGAACAGGTTGTCCGAGTCGGTGAGTCCTCGGCCGAACACCAGGTTGGGCCAGCTCATCTGGCCCGGGAACTGGTGCACGAAGCCGGTGTTGCCGCCCTCGGTGTACGACTCGACCGCCACCGACACCGAAAGCCCTTTCACCGAGCCGAAGGTGCCGATCGACTGGCCGTCGACCTCCAGCAGGAAGTTGGCGGCGGTGGGCGGCGCACCGCTCAGCACACTGGTGTCAAGAAGTGACGGCATCGCGGGCCTCCAGCCGGGCGCGTTCGTTCAGGTTGGCCACGGCACGCACCATCCGCACCCGGTCCAGGTGTTCCAGGTCGAGCACCGCCTCCAGCGACCAGTGCAGGTGGTAGGCCAGGAAGGCGGTCTCCTGCCAGACCGCCTCGGCCGGGTAACTCAGCATCGTCGTCCCCCACGACTCCTCCCGCGACGACGGTCCCGGCCGCGGGCAGCGGCCGGGACCACGAACGTCCACTGTTCTGCGAGCCCGCACCTACCCTCGCGAGCCGGGCGCGACCATCTCGAGGATGGCGTCCCTGCGCATCGCGGGCCCCGGGACACGCCCAGGAGCGGCCGGTGCGGACGGATTCACCGCATTCTCGGGAGGGCTCGGCCCGTCCAGTTCCACCACCGTGTCGGTCAAATGGTGGACGCCCGCGGGCACCGGGGTGGGTACCGAGAGTTCGGTGCGGGGCCGGCCCGCGCTGGACAGGAGCTTCTCGTAGCTCTCCTGGTCGCCGAAATTCACCACCGAGTAGAACTCCTGGAGGAACGCCAGGTCCGCGGCGAACAGCCCCTCGATCTCGTTCGGCGTGACATGGGTGATGGTGCCGAGCTTCTCGACCACCCGGGCCAGCACGAGCACGGTCAGGCGGGGGTCGTCGGCGCCGGTGACGAACGGGTCGCGCAGTGGTTCCAGCTCGTCGCGACCGGTGGCCAGGCGCATCATGCCCTCGCGGTGCACGGAGCCGTCGGGGGCGAGGTACCCCCGGGGCAGGGTGAATGGGTAGAGGGTTCTCACTTCACGCGCTCCAGCAGGTCGATCTCCAGGGTGATGCTCTCCTTCAGCGGGTTGCCGCTGGTGATGTCGAGCTGGTCCAGGCCGATCTTGGAGATCCAGCCGTTGGTGAAGTTGTAGCGCCCCAGTTCCTTTCCGTCGGAGGAGTAGAGCACGATCGAGCCGTTCTTGCGGGCGGCCTCCAGCGACCCCTTCAGCGAGGTGTCGGAGAACCACTTCCAGATGCCGTCGCTGGCGGTGTCGACCACGGCCAGCCGGGTCATCTGGAGCGTGCCGCCCTTCTGCTTGGTGCCGAGGGTGCGGGTCCAGACCGCCTGGCCGGTGGCCGTGGTCTGGCGCAGGTCGGTGGCCTCGACGCTGATGTCGAGACCGCTGACGCTGATCAGCATGGTCAGCGGGGCGCCGTCGATCTCCAGGTAGAAGGCGTTGGAGATCAGGGCGGTGTCGGAAACGAGTGTGTTGGGCATGGTTTCGGGCTCCTCGAGCTACGGGATCAGGCGGCGGACTGCTTGTGCTGGGCGATCCGGAAGACCACGAACTCGGCCGGTTTGACCGGGGCCAGACCGACTTCCACGATCAGCCGCCCGGCGTCCACACTCTCGGGCGGGTTGGTCTCCTCGTCGCACTTCACGTAGAACGCCTGGTCGGGGGTGGAGCCGACGAGGGCGCCGTCGGTCCACAGCCCACGCAGGAACGCATTCAGGGTGCGCTTGACGCCCTCCCACAGGGGAACGTCGTTCGGCTCGAACACCGCCCACTGGGTGCCGTCGAGGATGGTCTTCTCGGCCATGTTGAACAGCCGGCGGACGTTGATGTACTGCCAGTCGGTGTCGCTGGTCAGGGTGCGCGCGCCCCACACCCGGATGCCACGCACGCCGAACGGCCGGATGCAGTTGATCCCGATCGGGTTCAGCAGCGACTGCTCGTTCTGGCTGATCGCGCGCTCCACGTCGAGCACGCCGCGCAGGGTGTCGTTGGCCGGGGCCTTCCAGACGCCGCGGGTGGCGTCGGTGCGTGCCCACAGACCGGCGACGTGCCCGCTCGGCGGCACCAGCATCTCCTTGTCGGCGCCGCTGCCGACCGGGTTCTCCACCTTCACCCAGGGGTAGTACATGGTGGCGAAAGCGCTGTCGTACATGGCGGTGTCGCTGCGCCACTCCTTGATCTGCTGCGTGCTCATCCCGGGTGGCGCGTCGAGGATCGCCATCCGGTTCGTGTACTGCTCGCAGTGGGTGATGAGGGACGTCTGCACGGCCTTCCAGAGGCCGAGGTCGACGGTGCCGTCCTCACCGGTAGCGGCGGTGATCAGGTCGGGCAGCAGCACCATCGTCACGTCGTCGGCGATGGCCAGGCCGCCGAGCCCGCGGCGCTCGGTCTCGCTGCCGGCGAACGACCGGCCGGTGACCGGCACCGGTACCGGCTGGGCCTGGAGCAGTTCGTAGTGCCCGGGGCGCAGCAGCTCCAGCTGGGTGGCCAGGTCGGCGTCGGCACTGACCTCCACCTTCACCTTGACCCGGGTGGAGGTGCCGTTGACCTGGGTGCCGGCCTCACCGGCGCCGTCGAGCGTGAGACCCGAATACGACTCGACGGTCTCGCCGCCCTCGTGCACCTCCAGGCGGAACGTGACCGGGCCGTCCGGCTCGGCCGGTTCCTCCGGGTGCACCGACACGCTGAGCTGCGCGTCCGGCTCCAGCGACTCGATGCTCAGGGGGGCGCCCAGGGCGCGGTCGGCGGCGGGCAGGGCGATGGACGACGGGGCCCCGGCCGGCGCGGTGTGCGGAACCCGCACGATGTAGGCGAGGTTCCCGCCGTTCTGGAAGTAGGCGTACACCGACAGCGGCAGCATCGCGCCGGCGATGAACGAGCCGTACAGCGTCTCGAACTGCGTCCAGCTGGTGACCAGCCGCGGGGCCAGGCCCTCGGGGTCCCGCGGGTCGTCCGTCGGGAAGCGCTCGGTGAAGCCGACGAACGCGGCCACGGCGGTGGGCGCGGCCGACAGTACCTTCTGCGAGGAGGGAACTTCCTCCACGTAGACACCCGGCGCGGTGTAGGTGGGCATGCTCGGGAACTCCTGGGGGTCGCGGGAACCGGCTGCGCGGAGGTGGCCGGGCCCCATCGCCCTGGCCACCTCCGTGGATCCGTCCTCAGGATCCGGCCGCCTCGGACTGATCCGGATCCCTCTGCACCGGTAGGTGGCAGGATCCCCGAAACGGAGCAACCGAGACTGCTTTCGGTGGGCAGCCGGACCAGCTTGAGCACCAGGGACGATCGGGGACGAGGACAGTTGCCTGTCCGGCGGTCAGCTGACCTGGCTACGCAGGGTGCCGGGCAGCCGCACGGCGATCACCCCGGCGAACGCGCACAGGCAGGTGCTCCCGGACCCCAGCAGCGGCAGGCCGCCGGCCACGGTGCGGGCGACCGGGCTGATCCACGGGCCGGTGGGGACCGGCAGGCACGGCATCGGGGTGAGCACACCCAGCGCCGCCGTGGTGGCCGCCGCCACGGCCGGGTTGAGCAGGCTGCGGCACAGCCCGAACGGCTTGATGTTGACGCCCGGCACGACGTCGGTGATGCGCGCGGCGGGCTGGCCCTCGATCGTCACCCGGCTCAGCGGCAGCACCCCCAGGGCCGAGGGGACGGTGCCCATCGAGCACTGGAGCAGAGCACCGTTGACCACCGGCAGCGGGCTCACCGGGACGCCGGCCGGCTCGGGGACGGGTCGGCTGACGGTGTGGTGATCGGGCTGTTGGTCGGGCTGGTGGTCGGCCCGGCAGTCGGGGTGGCGGTCAGGCTGGTGGACCGGCTCGGGCCGGTGGTGACGGGTGGGGCGTCCCGGACCGGTCCGGTGAGCCGGTCCGTCGGATTCGCGCCGGGGGTGCGCAGTTTCAGGACGCGGGAGCGGACCAGGCAGACGGCCGCCCGCTCGGGTGCCGGTGGCTGATCGATCAGGCGGCCGGCCAGGCCGAGCTCCAGCCTGGTTCTCCCCGCCTCGGTCCACGACTCGACGGATGGGTAGAGATAGCTCAGGGCATACCTTTTCGAGGGCATGTCGGCGTCCGACCTGATGTCGGCGGCGCCCAGATACGTCCGGAACCGCTGGGCGCAGTCCTCGCGGGCTGCGGCCTGCACGAGCTTCTCCCGGGGGTACTCCTGGTCCGAGATGCCGTTGGCGGGCGTCTTCTCGCCGCCCCGTTGCTCCCCGGGATAGGGGACCTTGGCGTACACCTGGAGATCGTGAGGCTCGCCGCAGTCCACGAGAACGACCTCGCTGACCGCCTCGAGCTCGCGGTCGCGAGAGACGTTGAAGCAGTCGTTCACCTTCAGCTCGGTGACCCAGACCTGGTGCGGCAGGGCATCGGAGGAGCACGCCGACAGGGCGACGGTGGTCAGGGCCATGACTGCCACCAGCCCGGCACGCCCACTCACGCCCATCTCCCCCGTACGGCAACACTTTCCCACCCGGTCGCCGAAACTAGCAGGTCAGTGGGTCACGCCGGGCTCTCACACGCCGGAGGCCCGTCGCCCGGGCCGTCGCGCCCGCCACCCGGCGGCCGTGAGCGCGCGCCCAGCCGTGTCGCACACCGCCGCCCCGTCGTCCTGAGCCCGGACCGACCGACCCCGGCGCCGGTCGCCCACCCGGTCACCGGGAGGACCCGCGATCTAGCGCTCGTTGCCCGCCCGCAGCCAGGCCACGTAGTCGGCGGCGGCGCTCGCCGTGTCGAAACGCGGCTCGAATCCGGTGTCCTGGCGCAGGCGGGTGATGTCGAGCCAGTTCGCCGGGCCGTTGCCGGCCACCGGCAGGTCGTGGCCGAAGCCGGGTTCGACGGTGCCGAGCGCGGTGATCACGTCGGCGTTGCTGGTGGAGCGGCCGGAGGCCACGTTGTAGGTGGTGTGGTTCAGCTCGTCGGCCAGCTGGAGCAGGGCGAGCGCGCGGCCGGTGTCCTTGACGTAGAGCAGGTCGAGGGCGTCGTCGGCGTGGGCCGGGTGGAGCATCCCGGACAGGTCCGGCGTGCTGCGCCGGGCCGCGGCCAGGGCGAGCGAGGGGGCGGCGAAGAACGGGTCGGGCTGGTGGCCGCCCGGGCCCCAGGTGCCGGAGATGCGGGCGCTGACGAGTTCCAGGTCGGTGACGCCGGACAGGTGACCGGCGAGCAGTTCGGTGATCTTCTTGAACGTCGGGATCGGGTGCGAGGGGGCCAGCGACAACGGCATGTCCTCGCGCAGGGCGCCCTCGTGGCCCAGGTCGTAGACACCGATGGTGCTGGCGGTCACGATGCGGCGCACGCCCCAGGTGCGGGCGGCGCGGGCGATGTTGAGGAACGCCTCGACGGAGCGGCCGGAGGCGTCGACCGGGTCGTCACCGGTGTCGCCCCAGGGCAGGGCGACGGCGAGGTGGACGATGCCGGTGATCGGGTACTTCTCGCCGGCGGCCAGCAGGGTGCTCAGGTCGGCGACGTCGCCCTGCGCGGTGTGCACGGGCAGGCCGGCCAGGTGCGGCGGCACCTCGGGGGAGCGGCGCTGGAGCAGCACGCACTCCTGGCCCGCCTCGGCCAGGGCGCGGGTGGTGTGGGAGCCGATGAAGCCGGCCCCGCCGGTGATCAGGATCATGACAGCAACCTCTCGTCCGAGTGCTGATCGTCAGCACTGCTGACGATCAGGCTAGGCGTAGACTTGCCGCATGTCCACCGAGCCCGCCCCGCACGACGTCCTGGCGTATCTGCTGAAGCACGCCACGCTGAGGCTCGCGACCCTGGTCGACGATGCGCTGCTGCCGCTCGGGGTGGACGGCAAGGAGTTCGGGGTGCTGCGGGTGCTGGCCCACCGCGAGCCGACGTCGCAGTTGCAGGTGGCGCAGACCCTGGGCGTCGACCGCACCACGATGGTGGCGCTGCTCGACGGGCTGGAGCGCAAGGGCATCGTGGGCCGCCGTCCCGACCCGGCCGACCGGCGCCGCAACGTGGTGCAGCTGACCGGGCAGGGCGAGCGCACCTTCGCCGAGGCGCAGGCTGTCTACCAGAAGGCCGAGACGGATTTCCTCGCCGGGATCAGTCCGCGGGCGGGGGAGCAGTTGCGCCGCACGCTGCGCACCCTGCTGGAGGACTGAGACGCGCCGCGTTCCATTTCCTCGTAAGATCCTCTGCCGTGCAACGGTTTTCGGGAGTGGGATAAATGGCTGGCGGCACCCGTGGTCCCGTGCCATTCTCGTGCCCGTACCCACCGGCCGGATGTTCGAGAGGGGTCCCGATGCACGGCTGTTCGTCCTGGAGTCGCTCCAGTCCGTCGTGTGCGGAGTGCCGTCCGATGGCTTTCTCGTCGTCCTGATCCGGGTCGGGACGACGAGATACCGCCTCCGGAAAACGTTCCGAGGGAGGCGTTCTCGTATCGGGAGAGTTGGCCGAGCGGTCGAAGGCAGCGGGTTGCTAACCCGTACGGGTCCCCAGGGCTCGCGCAGGTTCGAATCCTGCACTCTCCGCGCACTGTTCGATCGGTCGCACCGGGCGCGTGGTTGATCCCGACGGCGGTTGCCTCGTCCATTGGGTAGGGCGAACGGTGTGACCCGATCCCCGGTCGATGTCGTGCTCGTGCTGCCGGGCGGCGGATACCGCGTCCATGCCCCGCACGAGGCGGAACCGATCGTCGAGTGGCTCGGTACACAGGGCTGGCGCCAGCCGCGCGGTGCGGGAGGTCTCCGGTGCGAGCCTCACGGTGCCGCGCGCCGACGACCGCAGTATGAACGCGGGTTTCGCGGCCGGCGTCGAGATGGCCTCGCGGCGCGACCGGCTCCCCGACGGGGTTTTCGCGGTCAACGAGATGGTCGGCCTGGGGGTCGTGCGGGGGCTCACCTCGTTCGGTATCGACGTTCCCCGCGACGTGGCCGTGATCGGCTTCGACGGCGACGAGATCGCCGCCGTCTCGGCGATCCCGCTCTCCACGATCAGCGCCCCGGGCGAGGCGATCGGCGAGACCGCGTACGACCTGCTTTTGTCGGAGCTCGGCGAACCCGTGCTCACTTTCGGCTCGCGCCAGCAGATCGTCGACCCCGAGCTGGTCGTTCGCGCCTCCACCGTCGAAGACGCTGGAGGAACAACCACTCTCGATCCGCCCCGCCCGCTCGGGCCCCTGGACGCCGGGCGCCCGAACCCCTGGCGGAGACGGCGTCCTGACATCCTCCGGTCCGGAAGGGCCGGGATTCCAACGACGTACGCGACTGTGGGGGAGGCGTTCTTGTCGAGGTTCGCGCTGGGTCGACCGGGCCGGTTCCGCCCTGTCCGCACACGCCGTCCCCGCATGTCCTGCGGCGGAGCGCCCCTGTCGATCGTCAAGGAGGACATCCATGGCCGGGAACGACCGGACCGACGCGGTGGTCGGGGAGCGAGCCCTTGCTCTCGGCGCTGAGGCACCCAGAGAAGCTGAGGCACCCAGAGGAAGGGTGGCCACCCGATGAGTGCGCCCGCCGAGGTGGTCCTGAGCCGGGGCGCGCTGCGGGCGGTGCTCGGCGCATCGGGTCAGGCACCCGTCGAGCTGCGTTCGCTCACGGTCCACGGCGCCGAGGCGGTACGCCCGCATCCGCTCGTCGAGGTGCTCACGGCGTCCGAACGTCATGAGCGCATGACGCTCGGGTACCGGGGGGCGACGGTCGGCGCGCGACTGCACCCGACCGGTGAGACCGCGGTGGAGAAGGCCGGCGCGGCGGCCGTCGTGACCCAGATCGACCAGTTCACGGATCTTTCGGTGCGCACGCGCCTGGTCCTCGACGACGGCGGCCTCCGCGTGCGCCACGAGCTGCGCAACGACGGGACCGAGGACGTCGTCGTCTTCGCCGCCCCCACGCTCTCCGTGCGCACGGCCGCCGAATGGCGTACCCGCGCGGCCGGCGCTCATGCGGTGGTCACGGTGCCGGCGGGACCGGCCGCTGCGGTCTTCCGCAGCGAGAGGGCCACCTCGTGAGCGCGGGGCTCGCCACCGGCCCAGCTCAGTTGTGGACCCAGTACGAGGACGCGGCGTCGACCCGCAGCGGGGTTCCGTAGCCGTCGTTCGAGAACGAGATCGCGATCGTCGAGTACCGGTCGTAGGGGGCGCAGGCGGTGAAAGTCCTGACCTCACTGCGGTATCCGTCGTACTCGCCCCAGGACAGCACGCGCCCCTTGCCGCCCACCACCTTGCCGACCTTCTTGAGCGTGTCCCCGGTCCGGAGCTTGTCGTACTCCTTGACCGTCATGCAGCTGGGGTTCTTGGCGGCCGCGTGGGTGTCGGCGTGGGCGCCGCCCGCGGAACCGACCGTGATCGCGGCGGTGGCGGCAACAGCGAGGACGACATGCTTCATGTGAGGGCTCCTGGACCTGCGCCGGCGGATGGTGACTGACTCCGGTCCTTACGGTCGAGGGTGGCCGGTCATGAGGAGCGATCTCGAGCGTTGCGGCGACGTCGTTCCGCGGCGGCGCCCCGCACACCCCTTTCGCCCGGTGGGAGTGATCTACGGCTGGCCTCGGAAGGTGCGCCGATACTCCCGGGGTGAGACTCCCCGATGCTGAAGGAACTGCCCGCGCAGGGACGCGCCACTGGCATAGCCCGCGTGGTGGGCGACGTGCTCGACCGGCAGGTCGGTCGTCTCCAGTAGTTCCTCTGCCCGCAGGAGCCGTTGACTGGTCAGCCAGGCGTGCGGCGACGTCCCGGTGACCTGCTTGAACCGGCGCAGGAAGGTGCGACGGCTGGTCATCGCGCGCGCGGCGAGCTGGTCCACCGAGGGCCGGTGGCCGAGGTTCGAGCGGGCCCACGCCAGTACCTCCGCGAAGCTGTCCTCGTCGCTGCCGTCCGGAATCGGTGTGTCCAGGTACTGAGCCTGACCTCCGGCCCGGTGCGGCGGGGTGACCAGGTCGCGGGCGATGCGGTTGGCCACCGCCGCACCGTGGTGGGTCCGCAGCAGGTGGAGGCTCAGGTCCATTCCGGCGGTGGCACCGGCCCCGGTGGAGATCTGGCCGTGATCGATGTAGAGCGCATCGCGCCGGACCACGGTCTTGGGGTAGGTGGCGGCCATCTCGTCGGCGTACTGCCAGTGGGTGGTCGCGTCAAGGCCGTCGAGCAGGCCGGCGGCGGCCAGCACGAAGGAACCGACGCAGTGGCCGGCCACGATCGCTCCTCGCTGGTGAGCGGCGTTCAGCGCGTTCAGGACGGGGTCGGTGCGGTCCTCGCGAAAGCCCGTGCCAGGCAGAATCATGATCAGCTCTGCCTCGGTGAACGCCTCCAGGCCGTGCTCGACCTGTAGGGCCACGCCCCCCTCGGTCCGCACGACCCCCGGACGCTTGGCGCAGATCGTCAGCTCGAACTCGGGCAGGCCAGGACGCAGATCAAAGACCCCGGCAGGGGCGAAGACTCCGCTCACCAGACCGATGCTCAGCCCCGTCACACCCTGTGGTGCGTAGGCGGTTATTCGCCGAAAAGCTGGCATTTCGCCATGATGGCACGAAACTTCCGATGGTTGGCGTTCGCGCCGCTGTATTACGGCGGGGCTGAACGGCAGGCTGTCCTTCTGGCCGCCCGGGGACGATCGACTGGAGGGGACGTTCGTTCTGGGGCCGGTCAGTACCCCGGTCCCGATGCCGATCTCCACGCAGGTCCCGTTGGCCAGGCGACCCTGGCGGTGTCGGCCGGCCGGTAGCTCCCAGACCGCGCACCTCGAGGTGAACGTCGCTGCCGACGAGATCAAGCTCAGCGAAAAGGACTTCGCCGCCTTGACCGCCCTGGCCAGTTGAGCGCTGACGATGGTGGTGTTCGGCGTGTGGCCGGACCTACCCGCGGGACGTGCGCACGGTCGAGGAGGCCCTCAAGGCCCGCCGGACCGTGGCACTGGACGACTAGCCGTTCACCCGGGACAGGGTGGCCCGGCCGGTGTTGGTCGGGTCGTCACTGTCCTGCCAGACGAAGTTCAGGGTGCCGGCCGCCTGATTCAGCTTCACGGTGATCTCGCCGAGAGAGGCGCAGGACCCCTGGGGGTTGTCGGCCGCCAGCACCGGCGCCCGCAGATGCGCCGAGGTGGCGCTCACCCTGGTCACCGTCACGTAGGACACGCAGTCCAGGTCGGTGGCCTTCATCGTGCCGGGATCCCCCAGGCCGGCGGTGAGGTCGAGCTCGACCAGCCACTGCCACTCGTCGTCCGTCGCGGAATGCTGCGTCACCGTGCCCGTCCAGGTTCCCGCCAGGACCGCGGGCAGGGTGCCGTCCGGCACCTGCACGCCGGCGTCGTCCGTGCTGGTCGGTGTGCCTGCCGCCGTGCTGGCCGGTGTGCCAGGCGTGGGGGAGGAGGTGGGGGCGGAGTTCGTCCGGGCGTAGATGTCGACGCCGAGCAGCCCGGCCGCCAGCACGGCGAGCACGCCGACCGTCACCACGGTGAGCCGCTTGCGGCGCGAGGGGGCCGGCCCGGCGCCGGTGATCGGTGGGGAGACAACCGGCGTCGTGCCGTCCCAGGTCGGGTTCTCGCCGGAGACGTCCAGAGCCCGCGGCCAGACGGTCGCGGGGCTGCCGGTGCCGAGGGAATCGGCGCCGGCCTCGACGAACTCGGTGCCGGCCGCGAGCACGGCCGAGGCGCTGGGGGTGTCGGCGTCGCCCGGCCGGCCCAGCAGCATGGCCAGGGCCTGCTGGGCGGTGGGCCGGTGCTCGGCCTGCTTGCTGAAGCACCGGCGCAGGACCGCCTGGAGTTCCCAGGGGACGCCGGACAGGTCGGGTTCCTCGTGGGCGATCTTGTTGATGCTGGCCATCGGGTGCTCGGTGGCGAACGGGGCCCGGCCGACGGCGGCGAACACGATCACCGAGGCCCAGGAGAACAGGTCGCTCGCCGGTCCGACGCGCTCGCCGCGCAACTGCTCGGGAGACATGTAGGCCGGGGTGCCGAACACTCCGCCGGCCACGGTGGTGCGGCTGGACAGGTCGCGGGCGATGCCGAAGTCGATCACCCGGGGTCCCTCGGGCGACATCATCACGTTGCCCGGTTTCAGGTCGCGGTGCACCACGCCGGCCAGGTGGATCGCGGTGAGCGCGGTGGCGGTGCCGATGGCCAGGCGCTGCAACCGGGGGCCGGACAGCGGGCCCCGCGCGGCCACGAACTGCTGGAGCGACGAGCCCTCGATGAACTCGCTGATCACGTACGGGGAGGCCGAGTCCACGTCGAAGTCGAGGATCTGCGCCGTGCAGAACGGTGCCACCCGCCGGGCGTTGGCGACCTCCTTGGCGAACTGTGTGCGCGAGGTGTCGTCCTCGACCCGCAGCATCTTGACCGCGGCCTGCTCACCGTCGGCATCGACGCCGAGGTAGACCACGCCCTGCCCGCCCGAGCCCAGACGCCCGGTGATCCGGTAGCCGGAGATCTCGGTGGGGTCGCCGTTGAGCAGCGGGAACAGGTGAGGCACCGGGGCATCTTGTCATCCCGGGCTGTCAGGGGACGCCGGTGGCCCGGGAGGGCCACCGAGCCCACCCAGGCCTGAGCCGAACGGGTACGCGCACCTCAGCTCGCTGATCGACGTGTCGACGCACGAACGGTGAGCACTGTGCGCGTGGACGCCCTCCTGCGACCACATCTGGCCGTCGGCGTGGTGCTCTCCCTGGTCTGCGTCCTGCTGCCGGTGGGACTGGGGCGCGACACCCTGTACACCGCCGTCACCTTCGGCTGCATCGCGATGATGGTCGTCGGCGTCCGGCGCCACCGGCCGCCCTCGCCCGCCGGCTGGTGGCTGGTCACCGCGGGCGTCGTGGTGTGGGCGACGGCCGACCTGATGTGGGCCGTCTTCACCTGGATCCTGCACATCTCCCCGTTCCCGTCACCCGCGGACGCCCTCTACCTGGCCAGCTACGTGCTGATCGCGGCCGGGTTCTGGTGCTTCGTGCGGGCCCGGCGCGGCGAGCGCGACCGTGAGGGTTTCATCGACTCAGCCATCTTCACGGTCGGGTCGGTCCTGATCAGCTGGGTGCTGCTGATGCGGCCCGGCCTGGAGGCCGCCGGGGAGGCGGTCGAGGCCAAGGTGCTCGCCGCGGCGTACCCGCTCAGCGACGTGCTGCTGCTGGCCCTGCTGGTGCGCCTGCTCACCACCAAGGGCGCGCGCAGCCCGGCGTTCCGCTGGCTGGTGGCGGGCAACTCGCTGCTGCTGCTGGCCGACTGCGCCTACCAGTACACGTCGATGACCGAGACCTACACCGGCGGCGCGATCACGCTGCCCTGGCTGCTGAGCTACGTGTGTTTCGCGGCGGCCGCGCTGCATCCGTCGATGCGTCATCTCACCGACGGCAACACCGGCGACGTCGGCACCCGCTTCACCCGTGGCCGGCTGATCGCGCTCACCCTGGCCAGCCTGGTGGCCCCCGGCACCCTGCTGCTGCAACTGGCGCTGGGCGTGCCGCTCGCGGCCTGGGCGGTGGCGCTGTCGTCGGTGGTGCTGTTCCTGCTGGTGGTCTGGCGGATGTCCGGGCTGCTGCGGCGCCTGGACGCGCAGGCGACCCGGCTGGCGGACCTGGCCCGCACCGATGCCCTGACCGGCCTGCCGAACCGGCGCACCAGCGACGCGGAACTGGAACGGATGCAGACCCGGGCCCGCACCGAGGGCCTGCCGCTGTGCGTGGCGATCCTCGACCTGGACCACTTCAAGTCGTTCAACGACACCTACGGCCACCAGGCCGGCGACAGCCTGCTGGTCGCGGCGGGCGCGGCGTGGCGGCAGTGCATGAAGGACGCCCACGCCGGGGTCGGGGTGGGACGCTCGGCGATGCTGGGTCGCTGGGGTGGCGAGGAGTTCGTGCTGCTGCTGCTCGGGCACGACGTGCCCTCGGCCGTGGCCCTGGCCGACGCGATGCGGGCCGTCACCCCCGCGGGGCAGAGTTTCTCCGCGGGCGTGGCCTGCTGGGACGGGCTGGAGTCGGCGTCGGCCGTGTTCGCCCGCGCCGACGAGGCGCTCTACGCGGCCAAGGCGGGCGGGCGCGACCAGGTCCGTACCGCCGCCCCGGCCGGTGAGACGCTGCCGGCGCCCGGGGACCGGCCCGGCACCGTGCTCAGCGCAGAAGACGTAGTTCGGTGATGCCGGGCGTGGACAGGCCGTCGACCGGCGAGAAACTACCTCTCTCTCCCCAGGTCTTTCGGGATCCCTGGGGCCGGTGTCAGACCGTCACGAACGGTGTGACCGCAGGCGGATAGCATGTGACCGCTTCGAGGAAAGGCGGCCCGATGTCCACGCATTCAGCCGCGTCGCCGGAGCGGCCCGGTGCCGACCGGCCGGTGATCGCCGCCGGGAGACGTCATTCGGTGGCGGTGTGCCGTGACGGCTCGGTGGCGGCCGCGGGCACCGGGAGCCCGGCGGAGTGCCGGGTGGGGGACTGGCGCCGGATCGTGGCGGTGGCCGCCGGGAACGTGCACGCCGCCCGTAACACCGGCCGGTCGCACACCGTCGGTCTGCGGTGCGACGGAACGGTTCTCGCGACCGGCTGGAACGGTGACGGCCAGTGCGAGGTCGGCGCCTGGGAGCGGGTGGTCGCCCTGGCGGCGGGATGGCGGCGCACGCTGGGTGTGCTGGACGACGGGCGGGTGCTCGCCGCCGGCCGGCCCGACGAGGGAGCCTGCGAGGTCGGCTCCTGGCGCGAGATCGTCGCCGTCACCTGCGGCGACTGGCACTCGGCCGGGCTGCGGGCGGACGGGACCGCGGTGGCCACCGGTAACAACCGGCGGGGGCAGTGCGACGTCGGGCACTGGCGCGATCTGCGCATGGTCGCGGCCGGCTACCTGCATTCGGCCGGGCTCACGGTCGAGGGACGTGTGCTGGTCACGGGGAACCCGGCGTCGGCGATCGCCCAGATGGGCACCTGGCAGGACGTCGTCGCGATCGCCGCCGGCAGTCATCACACCGTCGCTCTCACCGCGCGGGGGCGGGTGCTGGCCGCCGGTGACAACAGCCGCGGGCAGTGCGACGTGCAGGCCTGGCGCGACGTCGTCGCGGTAGCCGCGGGAGCGGCCCACACGCTGGGGCTTCGCCGCGACGGCGGGGTTCTCGCCACCGGTGACAACGACCACGGGCAGTGCGACGTCGCGGGCTGGGCGGCCGGGCCGGCCGGCGGGGACATGTCGATCCGGTATCGCGCGATGTCCGATTGATCTTGGACCGGTGTCGAGCCGGTGGCTTAGCGTCGGGGGAGACGATCGAAGGAGATCCCATGACGCTCGAGACCAGTACCGTCGTCCCTGATCTTTCCGGTCTGCACCTGGGCGCGGGGGAGGCCGCCGGTGACCGGATCACCGGAGTGCGCACCTCGCTGGCGTTCCTGCCGCTGGGCAACCCGATCAGCGACGCCAAGGTCTTCACCGGACGTCAGAAGCCGCTCACCGAGATCGCTTTCGTCTTCGCCGAGATCACCACCGAGTCCGGTCTGAGCGGCCTGGGATGGGCCTACTCCAAGCGGGCCGGCGGCCCGGGCATGTACGCCCACGCCCGTGAGGTGGCGGGCAACCTGCTGGGCGAGGACCCCAGCGACATCGCCCGGCTGTGGACGAAACTCGTCTGGGCCGGTGCCTCGGTGGGCCGCAGCGGCCTGTCCACACAGGCGATCGCCGCTTTCGACATCGCGCTGTGGGACCTGAAGGGCAAGCGGGCCGGGCTGCCGCTGGCGAAACTCATCGGCGCGCACCGTGACACGGTGGCCGCGTACAACACCTCCGGCGGGTTCCTGTCGATGCCGATCGAGGCGGTGGCCGAGAACGCCCGCCGCTCGGTGGACGGCGGGATCGGCGGGATCAAGCTGAAGGTCGGCCAGCCCGACCGCAAGGCCGACCTGGCCCGGGTGGCCGCGGTGCGGGAGGCCGTCGGCGACGACGTGACGCTGATGGTGGACGCCAACCAGCAGTGGAACCGGCAGGACGGCCTGCGCATGGGCCGGGCCCTGGAGACGTTCGGGCTGGAGTGGATCGAGGAGCCCCTGGACGCCTACGACGCCGAGGGCCACGCCCAGCTCGCCGCCGCCCTGGACACCCCGATCGCGACGGGGGAGATGCTGACCAGCGTCGCCGAGCACGCCGAGCTGCTGCGGCTGCGCTCGGTCGACTACCTCCAGCCGGACGCGCCCCGCATCGGCGGGATCACGCCGTTTTTGAAGCTGATGGCGCTGGCCGAGCACGCGGGGGTGAGCCTGGCGCCGCACTTCGCCATGGAGATCCACGTGCACCTGTCGGCGGCCTACCCGCACACCGCCTGGGTGGAGCACTTCGAGTGGCTGGAGCCGCTGTGGAACGAGCGGCTGGACCTGCGGCAGGGCCGGATGGTCGTGCCCGGGCGGCCCGGCCTGGGGCTCTCCCTGAGCGAGCAGGCCCGGGCGTGGACGACCGAGACGGGCACTGCGGGAGGCGGTTTCGCCGACTGAATCCGGATGCCGACAAAACGCCCAAAAGCCTCGTATCATGGTCGGCCGACACGGTACGGGTTCCGACGGTGATGCCTGTCCGCCCCTGCGAGGATCCCGAGGTCGGTCATCATGATCTTCACCGAAACCCTCCGGCCGTTGTCCAGGCGCCGGTGATGAGGCTTTTCGTCTCCCGCGGAAAGGTTTTCGCCCGGCTGCTGACGGTGCTCGTGGCCGGGGCCGCCGTCTGCTGCCTGCTGTGCGGGCCGGCCCCGACCGCCACCGCCGCCGCGGCGGGGCCGGAGCGGAGGTGCACCGATCAGGTCCTGCCGGTCCGGTTGTCCGACCCGGGCCCGGCAGCGTTCTCCGTCTGGGGCCGGCTGTGCTGGCGCGGGGCCAGGCCGCCGTCCGCCGTCCAGTTGCTCGTGGCAGGAGGTACGTACGACCACCAGTACTGGGACCTTCGCCAGGCGGGTCCCCACTACTCCTACGTCGACGCCGCGACGGCGGCCGGATTCGCCACGTTCGCCGTGGACCGCATCGGTTCGGGCCGCAGCAGTACGCCGCCGTCCGGCACCGTGACCGCTCACGCCGAAGCGGTCTCCCTGCACGACGTGGTGACCGCACTGCGCGCCGGCGCGGTCGGGGGCCACCGGTTCCGGAGCGTCGTCTGGGTGGGGCACTCCTACGGCTCGATCGTCGGGGCGTTCGAGATCAGCCGTTACCACGACGCCGACGGGTTCCTGGCGACCGGCATGCTCCACGCCATCAACACCGAGCATTTCGAGGAGACCGCCGACACGGTCGAACTGGCCAACCAGGAACCGAAATTCGCCGGCCTGGGCCTCGACGACGGATACACCACCACGACCCCGGGAAGCCGCGCGATGTTCTACGCCCCGGCCACGGTGAGCCCGCGCGTCCTGGCCGCCGAGGAACGAGCGAAGTCGTTCCAGCCGGCCGTGAACTTCGAGGAGGTGGCCGGCCTGCTCACCCCCGCCTCGCCGGCGCTGTCGGCCACCCGGCAGATCGACGTGCCGGTCCTGGTGCTCAACGGGCAGAAAGACGAAACGTATTGCGGCCAGGGCCATGCCGACTGCACCGACAGCGGCACGGTCCTCGCCGGGGAGGCTGCGTACTATCAGCCCGCGGCACGTCTGAAGGTCGTGGTGATCCCCGCCACCGGCCACTCGGTCGGGCTGTCCACCACCCGCCGTCTCACCTACGCGGCCATGCTGGCCTGGTCGTCGTCCGTGGTCTCTTGAGGGGACGCCGGACGAAAGTCCGGCGGGGCCCGAGCCGTATGCCGACCCGACCGCGCGACTGATCCAGGCGTCCCAAAACGTTTTCGGGCCAGGGAAGAACGATCGGGGAACCCGCTCACCAGGTCAGCCGGGCCAGGTCTCGCAGGTCGGTGATCAGGGTGTGTGGTGCCTCGAGGGCGGCGAAGTGGCCGCCGTGCTCGTGCCGGCGCCACAGCCGGATGTCGCGGTAGCGGGGCTCGGCCCAGCGCCTGGAGATCCGGGGCGTCTCGTGAGCGAAGACGGATGCGCCCACGGGGACGGTGACGACCGGACCGCCGCCGTGGGTGAACCACGAGCTCACGGTGTCGATGCTCTCCCAGTACAGGCGGGCCGCGGAGGCGCCGGTGCGGGTGAGCCAGTACAGCGTGACCGCGTCGAGGACGTCGTCGTCGCTCAGGTCGTTGCCGGGATCGTCGTGGTCGCTCCACAGCCGGTACTTCTCACCCAGCCAGGCGCACAGCGCGGCCGGGGAGTCGGTCAGTGCGTAGCCGATCGTCTGAGGACGCGTGCGGTGCGTCTCGGAGTACGCGGAACCGTTCGCGGTGGCGGCTTTCAGGTCTTCCAGAGCGGCGTGCTCCCAATCGGTGACGTCGGTCTGCGGGCCGGGTGGCGCCAGCGGGGGGACCAGGTGGACGGCGCACACGTGCGCGGCGTCCTGGACGGCCAGGAGGCTGGTGATGCTCGTGCCCCAGTCGCTGCCGGCGGCCAGGTAGCGGCGGTGACCCAGGCGAGCCATGAGCGTGGCCCAGGCGGCGGCGATCCGCTCGATGCCCCATCCGCTGTCGGTGGGCCGGTCGCTGAATCCGTAACCGGGCAGCGACGGCGCGACGACGTGGAACGCGTCCGAGGGATCGGCCGGATCGGTCAGCGGCGTCATCAGTTTCGAGAACTCCAGGACCGATCCGGGCCAGCCGTGGGTGAGCAGCAGCGGACGCGCCTGCGGGTGCGGCGAGCGCGCGTGCAGGACGTGGATGGCCAGGCCGTCGATGACGGTGCGGTACTGCGGCCAGGCATTCAGCCGGGCCTCCGCGGCCCGCCAGTCGTAGCCGCCCGCCCACCGTTCGCACAGGCGCCGCAGGTGCTCCAGCGGCATGCCCTGCGACCAGCCGGCGACCGTCGCGGGCTCGGGCCAGCGCGTGCGGCGGATGCGTTCGGTGAGGTCGTCGAGTTCGGCCTGCGGGACATGAACGGTGAACGGGACCAGCGCGTCGTCGGTCATGGTCATCGAAACTACGTGATGCGAGACGGTTTCGGACGTCGATGCGGTAGACCGGCCTCCTTCGCCGTCCGGCCATGGGTGACACCGCTGCGCTCCGCCGCAGCATAGGGAAGGATCGGCACCGTGGTGGAGATGAGCAGGGAAGCATTCGAGGAACTGGTCGCGCAGGCCCTGGACGAGATCCCGCCGGAGCTGACACGCCGGCTGCGCAACGTCGTGGTGCTGGTGGAGGACGACGCCCCGCCGGAGGAACCCGATCTGCTGGGCCTGTACGACGGCACGCCGCTGACCGAACGGGACGAGTGGTGGGCGGCCGGCAGCCTGCCCGACCGCATTCTGATCTTCCGCAACCCGACGCTGGCCGTCTGCGAGGACGCGGAACAGGTGGCGCAGGAGGTACGGATCACCGTGCGGCACGAGGTGGCCCACCACTTCGGCATCGACGACGCGCGCCTGCACCAGCTGGGCTGGAGCTGAGCAGCGCGCTGTCGGCCGCGTTGTACGAGGGGACGTCCGGAGCCGGCGAAGCAGGTTCAGCAGGCGCCGCCGCAGCCGCCGTCGCGGGGGGAGGGGGGAGCCTGGGTGAGAACGCGGTCGGTGTGCAGGGAGGACCACCCGACTCGGTACCGTACTGCGTATGCCCATCAAGCTGGAGAACGTCGGCATCGCGGTCGTGGACCTCGATGCGACGATCGCCTTCTTCACCGACCTCGGTCTGACCGTGCTCGGCCGGGACGCGGTCAGCGGGGAATGGGCCGACACCGCCGTCGGCCTCGACGGCAACCACGCCAAGATCGCCATGCTCCAGACACCGGACGGCAACGGCCGTCTCGAGCTTTTCGAGTACATCCACCCCGCCGCCATCGCGACGAATCCGACGCTGCCCAACGAGATCGGCATGCACCGGGTCGCCTTCTCCGTCGACGACCTCGATGAGGCCCTGGAGATCGCGGCGAGGCACGGCTGTTACCCGCTGCGCGGTGTGGCGACCTACGAAGACGTGTACAAGCTGACCTACGTCCGCGGCCCCAGCGGCATCATCGTGATGCTGGCCCAGGAGCTGAAGCAGAGCTGACCGGTGGCTGGCGTAGTCGTCGTAGGGGAAACCGTAGTGCTCCCTGCCGCGGTTCAGGTCAGAGCTGGGTTCCCCCACCGTCGACGACCAGTTCCGCGCCCGTGGTGAAGGTGGCCTCGAAGGCCAGGAAGGCAGCCGCCTTGGCCACCTCTTCCGGATGACCGAGGCGTTGCATCGGGATCTCCGCCGCCATCCGGACCTTGGTCTGCTCGACGATCACGTGCGGAATCCCGGCACGATCGAGGATGCCCGAGTCGATCGGCCCGGGACTGACCGCATTGACCCGGACTCCCCGGGGCAGCAGCTCCCGAGCCAGGCTGCGAGCGAGTGAGCGGACCGCGGCCTTGCTGGCCGCATAGGCGCTGACCATGGGATATCCGAGCATGTTGACCGCCGAGGTGGTCAGCACCACGCCGGCGCCGTCCGCCAGCAGCGGCGCGAGGCGCTGCACCGTGAAGTAGAGCCCCTTGGCGTTGACCGCGAAGAGCAGGTCGAAGCTCTCCTCACTCGTCGACTCGAACGGTTCGTGCACCGTGACCCCGGCATTGGCGATGAGCGCGTCGATCGTCCCGAATTCCTGCTGGACGCGATCAGCCAGCACCCCGATGTCGATCATGGAGGACACGTCGCCGCGCACGGCGATCGCCCCGTCGCCGAGGTGGTCGCAAGCGGCCTTGAGGGCCACCTCGTCCCGCCCGCTGATCAGTACCCGGGCGCCCTGGTTCACCAGCAGGCTGGCAGTGGCCAGGCCGATGCCGGTACTGCCGCCGGTGATCACGACGTTCTTACCTTCGAATCTTCCCATGTCAAGCACTCCTGGGTTCGCGGGGGACGAGACCGGCTGTTCAGGCCTTGGATTCAGTCAACCGGGGCGAGCGCGACGGCGTCCAAGACCTGATTCGCACCCCCGCCATACGGCAGCGACATCGCGGTTAAGCTCGTGTCATGGCCAATCCCGCCGGGCCAGGCCGCGGATCCCAGCTGGACTTGCGCCTGGTCACGTACTTCGTCGCCGTCGCCGAACATCTCAGCTTCGGCCGGGCCGCGCAGGAACTGCGCATTGCCCAGCCCTCGCTGAGCCGCCAGATCCGGCGTCTGGAGCAGATCGTCGGAACCCGCCTGCTGGAGCGCCACGCACAGGGCAGCCGCCTCACCCTGGCCGGCGAAGTCTTCCTGCCTCGCGCGATCGGCCTGCTACGTCAGGCCGATCTTGCGGTCCAGGCCGCTCACCACGTGCTCCCCGGCCGCGCCCTCACCATCGGTTACGTCGAGGACCTGGTCGTCACCCCGGCCGTCCGGGATCTGCGCCGTCTCCATCCCGATGCCTACGTCCGTACCCGGCATCTGCACTGGGACGAGTTGCGTGCCCTGGACGAGGGCATCGTCGATGCTGTGCTCGTTCGTACTCCGGTCCCTGTCCCCGACGCCGACCTCGACCTGTTCACGGTCCTGGACGACGAGCCCCAGGTACTCGTGCTGCCCCTGTCTCATCCCCTTGCCGGCTATGACCGTCTCTCCCCGGAAGACCTGGCGGACGACTCGTGGGTCGCCTGCACCCGGACAGCACCGACCTGGTCAGGTTTCTGGGTGCTGGAGCCGAGCCCCGTCAACGACTCTCAGCCGTTGGCTCCGCTCAGCGCGGGCAGAATCGAGGACAAGCTGGAGATGATCGCCAACGGGCAGGCTCTGGCCGTGCTGCCGGCCACCGACCGTCGCCTGAGTGGCCGGAAGGATCTGGCCGTCGTCGAAGCCACGGGTTTTTCGCCCGCCGGCATCGCTGTGGCCACTCGACCGGGCGAGACCAACTCCCTCGTCAAGGATTTCCAGCGCCTGGCGAAAGCCCGAGTGGGCTTCTACCGCAACACTTCTGAGCTCTCCTCGGAAGAACCGTAGACACACCGGTGAGCGGATCGCCGGTGGTCCAGGCGGCGCTGTAGGGCCCCGGGCCGGTGTCGGCCGCGCCCGCGAACGCGACGACTGCCCGTCTCGGCACGGGATCGGGCAGGTCGTCCAGGCCGGGCAGGTCGAGCAGTTCGCCGAGTGCCTCGGTGAGCTCCTCCTCGCACGAGAACCGCTGCCTCAGAACAGTCTCCAGCGCGGCGGCCCGATCCGGCACCCCGAACAACCCGGTCAGCAGGCCGGCAGCCTCGACCACCGAGCCGGACACCGGCCCGGCCCACGGCCACAGCACACGCGCCTCGCGCTCGCCGTCACTGACGTGCAGGTGCACCCCGTCCTCGGCCTCGGAGTCGTCGTGCACGTCCACGAACGCCACCCCGGGGCCCGTCACCTCGCGCGCCCGCACGGACGGGCCGACGTCGGGGCGGACCGGCGTCCATCCGTCCGGCGACGTCGGCCCGGCAAAAGCCCGAACCGGCCGGTGCCGCGCGAGAATCAGCAGATCAGGGCGGCCCATACGAACCATGACAACCACTGCGCAAGTATGCCTGCTGCCAGAGTCCAGAACTGCCGCCGATCTGAACCAGCCGGTCCGCACGGCCCGGCGCGTTCGGTCCAGCTCACTCCTGGGGCAGGCCGAAGTCCCGCACCCCGGTACGGGCCGTAGTCCGCGCCCGTCGCGGACCGAACCCAGCGGCGTCCCTCCCCGACGGACGACGGCGCCAGAGTCAGGGCATGTGGTCGTGCCCAAACGCTGACGGGCACATCCTGCGGAGGATGTGCCCGTCAGCGCTGAATACTCGGCGGAACCCGGTTCAGGAAACGATCTCCTCCGGCAGCTCCTGCGACTCCGGCGCCGTGCGGATCGAGTCGCGTCCGCGGCGGGCCGAGAGCTTGGCCGTGCTGGTCTCCAGCGACTTGGTCAGCTTGTGCAGGGCGCCGTGGTACGCGTCGTGCACGTTGGCGGCCGAGTGGGTCACCACCACGGACTTCACGCCGGCGATCCGGGCGTCCAGGCCGCAGCGGATGTCGTCGGTCCCCGGTTTGTCACCGTTCTGGTCGCTCAGGTGCACGTCGACACGCACCAGCTGCTCGGCGAACCGGGAGAGCGAGCTCTCGAGCTCCTCCTCGATCCAGTCCGTGGCCGTGCGGATGTTCTTGTCGGTCTGAACCTGAATCTGCACGTCTACCTCCGTTGCGATCTTGACGCTGTACGTGAGCGTTCCACAGACCCGGCGATGTCGCGACGGGAGACGTCAGCACACCCCCTGACCTGCGTCGACGGACTACAGGACGCGTGCGCCCCGCTCCAGGCGCACCACCACGCCGGCGCCGGCGATGGACTCCTCGTCGTGCGTCACGCACGCCACCGCGGCGCCGCGCGCGGCCTCGGCGGCCAGCATCTCGCGGGTGCGCTCGCGGCTGTCGGCGTCCAGCCCGGCGGCCGGTTCGTCGAGCAGGAAGATCCTCGCCTGCCGGGCGATTCCCTGCGCCAGTAGCGCCCTTTGGCGCTGGCCGCCGGACAGGGCCGAGAACGGCCGCGCCGCCAGGTCCGCCAGCTGCACGCGCTCCAGTGCGTCCTGAACCTGAAGACGCCGCTGAGCTCGCGTCGGGCG
Source organism: Kineosporia corallincola (assembly GCF_018499875.1). Lineage (GTDB taxonomy): Bacteria > Actinomycetota > Actinomycetes > Actinomycetales > Kineosporiaceae > Kineosporia > Kineosporia corallincola. The sequence continues at coordinate 134,540 of NZ_JAHBAY010000002.1, forward strand.
GGTGGCCCGGGGTGCGCGGGCGTTCCACGTGCCCATCGTCACCACGTCGCGCACGGTCAGCGGCAGGGCGTCGGGGGCGGCCGGACGCTGCACGACCAGGGCCACCTGCCCGGCCCGCTCCACCGAGCCGGCCCCGGGCGTGCGCACCCCGGCGAGGATCTCGACCAGCGTCGACTTGCCCGCCCCGTTGGGACCGGCGATCGCGGTCAGCGTGCCCCAGCCCAGGTCGATGTCGACGCCGTGCAGCACCGGCACGTCGTCGTAGGAGAAGTGCAGGTTGCGGGCACGGACGGCGGTCTCAGCGGGCTCAGCGTTCACGGGCCCAGCTTAAACGAAATTGAGAACGATTATCATTCATGTGTAAGGTGCGGATCGTGCAGTGGTTGACCGATCCGTTCAGCGTGAGCTTCGTCCTGCGTGCCCTCGTCGGAGGTGCGCTCGTCGCGGTGATCTGCGGCGTTGTCGGAACCTGGGTGGTGATCCGCGGAATGGCCTTCCTGGGCGAGGCGATCGGCCACGGCATGCTGCCCGGGGTCGCCCTGGCCACCGTGGCCGGCGCCCCCGTCATGCTCGGTGGCGCGATCAGCGCGATCACCATGAGCGCGCTCATCGGTGTGCTGCAACGCCGCGGCCGCCTGTCCTACGACACCAGCATCGGGCTGCTGTTCGTGGGCATGCTCTCGCTGGGCGTCATCATCGTGTCGCACTCGCGCAGCTTCGCCACCGACGCCACCGCCATGCTGTTCGGCGACATCCTCGCCATCGACGGCCACGACCTCGTAACCCTCATCATCGTCACCGTTTTCGCCACCTCGGTCGCCGTGGTGATGCACCGCAACTTCGTCGCCCTGGCCTTCGACGCCCGCATCGCCCAGACCCTCGGGCTGCGCCCGCACCTCGCGCAGCTGGCGCTGGTCGGCCTCGTCACCCTGGCCGTGGTCTCCTCGTTCCAGGCCGTCGGCAGCCTGCTGGTGGTCGGGCTCCTGCTCGCCCCCGCCGTCGCCGCCGGCCCATGGACCACCACGATCCCCGCCCGCATGCTCCTGGCCATCGCCTTCGGCGTGCTGTCGGTGGCCACCGGGCTGCTGTGCTCCTGGTACGCCGAAACCGCCGCCGGCGCCTCGATCGCGGCCACCGCGATCGTCCTCGCCGCCGCGTCCGGAACCCTCGCCCCCCTGCGACGCGGAAACAAAGTCCCCGAGCGGCGTCCCCGCACCGAACCCGTCGCGCTCGACTCGTGAACCAGAAAGTGACGATGCACCAGCGAATTCCACCGGCTCCGACCATCACGGCCCTGGCCACCGCCGCCCTGCTCGCCCTGGCCGGCTGCGCCACGGCGTCCACCCCCGAAACCCCGGCGTCACAAGCGTCCTCAACGCAGGCACACGGTGCGATCGAGGGAGCGAGTGAGGTCGCCGAGCCGCAACTGCACCTGGTCTCCCTCGACGCGAGCGGGCAGGTGTCCCTGCTCGACCTGCTGGAGGGAACCGAAACCGCGCTGGACGCCGTCGAACCCGCCGATCAGGTCACCACCGACGGCCGCTACGTGTTCGCCGCCGACGCCTCCGGCGTGAGCATCCTCGACAGCGGCGTGTGGACCTGGGACCACGTCGACCACTTCCACTACTACCGTTCCGGGGCAACGACTCTCGGGCGCCTGGACGGCGACGGCATTGCCAGTGTCGCCACCGGCATGCTGTCCACCGCCGGCACCACGGGCGTGTTCTTCCCCGGCTCCGGCGACGCCGTCCTGCTCGACAACCAGGCCCTGTCGGACGGCGAGATCACCGAGACCCTGCGCGTGACCGGCACTCCGCACGACGGCCTGGCCGCGCCGCTGGGCGAGGGCGCGGTCGTCAGCCGTAGTGACGACGGAACCTCCGCCACGCGGCTCGACGCCGTCGGCGCCGACGGCTCGACGATCACCTCGATCGCCTGCCCGCACGCCTCCGGCACCATCACCACCCGCCTCGCCCTGGTGATCGGCTGCTCGGACGGCGCGGTCCTGGCCACCTTCGAGGGCGAGAACCCGGTGCTGGAACGGGTTCCGTACCCCTCCGGAGACGACGCCCCGGCCACCGTCTTCGCCGCGCGCAAGGGACGCCCGACCGTCGCCGGCATCGGTGACGGCCAGGGCATCTGGCTGCTGGACACCCGCGAGCGCAGCTGGGACCGGCTGGAGACCACCACCGGCGTGGTCGCGGCCGCCGCCGTGGACGACGCCGGCGAGCACGTCGTCGCGATCGGGGAGGACGGCACCGTGCAGGTCTACGACGCCGGGACCGGCGAGCAGCTCGCCGTCACCGAACCGCTGCTGGCCACCAGCCTCGCCGACCCGGACCTGGCCGGCGGCGTGAGCGTCACGGTGGACGCCCAGCGCGCCTACGTGAACGCCGCCGCCGAGGGCGTGGTGTACGAGATCGACTACGCCGACCAGGCCCGCGTGGCACGCACGCTCACCATGCCCACCGTTCCTGTTCATCTCGCGGAGACCGGACGATGAAACCCTTCCGGATCACGGTTCTCGTCGCGGCCGCCGCGCTCGGGCTGGCCGGGTGCACCCAGACGACGGACAGCAAGGGCCCACGGGTCGTCGTCACCACGAACATCCTCGGCGATGTGGTGGAGGAGGTGCTGGGGGAGCAGGCCGAGGTGACCACGCTGATGCAGCCGGACGCCGACCCGCACTCCTTCGAGATCTCCGCCCGGCAGGCGGCGGCCATGGACGACGCGGACCTGGTCGTCTCCAACGGACTCGGCCTGGAGGAGGGCCTCCAGCAGCACCTGGACCGGGCCTCGGCCGCCGGTGCGCCCACGCTCGTGGCCGGTGACGTCATCGACGTCGTCCCCTATGCCTCCGGCGACGCCGAAGGCAGTCCCGACCCGCACTTCTGGACCGACCCGGCCGCCATGATCGACGTCGTCGACGCCCTGGAGGCCTCCGCGGCCGGCATCGACGGCATCGACACCACCCTCCTGGCCGACAGCGCCGACACCTACCGCCAGCAGCTGGCCGACCTCGACACCGAGATGACCACCGCGTTCGCGGCGATCCCCGCCGACCGCCGCGCGCTCGTCACCAATCATCACGTGTTCGGTTACCTCGCCGAACGTTTCGGATTCCAGATCGTCGGCGCCGTGATCCCCGGCGGCACCACCCTGGCCGCCCCCAGTGCGGCCGACCTGCGCGACCTCACCGCCGCCATCGAAAAGTCTGGCGTGCCGGCGATCTTCGCCGAGTCGTCCCAGCCCGACCGGCTCGTGCAGGTCCTCGCCGACGAGGCCGACGTCGACGTCGACGTGATCGAGCTGTTCACCGAGTCCCTCACCGCCGCCGACGGCGACGCCCCCACCTACCTCGACCTGATGCGCGCGAACACCGAGCGTATCGCTCGCGGTCTGAGTCCCTGAAAACCGTTCCGACAGAGAGAGAAACACCGCACATGAGATCCCCCCGCAACACCCGCCGTGCGGCCCTGGCGGCCCTGGTCGGCATCACCCTGATCACCACCGCCTGCGGATCCGACGCTCAGGATGCTGAACCGGCCTCCACCGCAAGTTCTTCCACCAATCCCGAGGGACGCGTGGCCGTCTCCTACGAGGGCGGCGTCGCCGTGCTCGACGCGGCCACCCTCGACGTGGTGCAGCAGTTCGGCACCGAGGAGTTCACCCGGCTGAACGCCGCCGGTGACGGCAGGCACGTGCTCGTCACCACCTCCGCCGGATTCCAGCTGCTCGACACCGTCGCCCCCGAGCTGACCGCCCTCACCTACCCCGCCACCACGGCCGGGCACGTGGTGCGGCACGCCGGCAAGACCGTCCTGTTCGACGACGGCACCGGCACCACCACCATCGTCGAGACCTCCGAGCTGGCCACGGCCACCGGCACGCTGCCCGAGGCGACGACCTACACCTCGAAGACGCCGCACCACGGCGTGTCCATCCAGCTGGAAGACGGCACGCTGCTGACCACCGTCGGCGACGAGACCACCCGCACCGGCGCCCTGGCCCTCGAACCCCAGGGCGAGGACTGGAAGCAGATCGCCTCCGACAGCTCGTGCCCCGGCATCCACGGTGAGGGCACCGCCGCCGGCGAGGCCGTGATCTTCGGCTGTGAGGACGGCGCCCTGCTGTTCCACGACGGCGAGTTCGAGAAGTTCACCGCCCCCGACGAATACGGTCGCATGGGCAACGCCTTCGTCTCGGAGACCAGCCCGATCGTGGTCGGCGACTACAAGAACGACCCCGACGCCGAGGGCTACCTGCTCGACGCCGTCACCCTGATCGACACCGAGCGGGGCGACTACCAGGTCGTGCAGCTGCCGGAGGATGTGCAGTACACGTTCCGGGACGTCGCCCGCGGCCCGGACGACCTGGCCTACATCCTGGCCACCGACGGCGCCATCCACGTGCTCGATCCCGAAAGTGGCGAGCTGGTCGAGGAATTCCCGGTCGTCGATGCCTGGGAAGGCCCGGCCGAGTGGCAGGACCCGCACCCGGCCATCGTCGCCGACGGCGACATCGCCTACGTCACCGAGCCCGCCGAGAAGGCCGTGCACGCGGTGGACCTGACCACCGGCGAGGTCACCGCCTCGGTCACCCTCGACCAGGTGCCCAACGAGATCGCGGCCACGCTCGGCGCGCACTGAGGTTCCGGACGCACCGAGGTTCCGGGCGCACCGAGGTCCTCGGGCACCTGCTGAGTCCCTGAACCACGAGGGCCCGCAGCACCGTTGTGCTGCGGGCCCTTTCGGATGCGGTGAGGTTACGCCGAGGCCTTCAGTGCCCGCTCCAGAATCCAGGCGTAGACCATCGCCTCGTCCTTCCAGGAGTCGTAACGCCCCGACGGCCCACCGTGACCGGCGCCCATCTCGACCTTCATCACCACCTGGTTCGGCCCGGTGTTGTGCTCACGCAGCTTCTGCACCCACTTGGCCGGCTCCCAGTAACTCACCCGCGGGTCGTTCAGGCCCGCGGTGACCAGGATCGAGGGGTACGCGGCGTCCACCACGTTGTCGTAGGGGGAGTAGCTCTTCAGCACCGGATAGAACTTCTCCTCCTCCGGGTTGCCCCACTCCTCGTACTCGTGCACCGTCAGCGGCAGCGACGGGTCGAGCATGGTGGTGAGCACGTCGACGAACGGCACCTCCGCGATCACCCCGGCGAACAGGTCGGGCCGCAGGTTCGTCACCGCGCCCATCAGCAGCCCGCCCGCACTGCCGCCCCGGGCGATCAGGGACGACGGGGAGGTGTAGCCCTCGTTCACCAGATGCTCGGCCACGGCCACGAAATCGCTGAACGTGTTGGGCTTCTTCTCGAACTTGCCGTCTTCGTACCACAGCCGGCCCAGGTCACCGCCGCCGCGCACGTGCGCGATCGCGAACACGAAACCCCGGTCGAGCAGGCTCAGGCGGAACGACGAGAAGTACGGGTCGGTCGAGATCTCGTAGGCGCCGTAGCCGTACAGCAGCGCCGGCCCGCCGGCCTTGGCCCGGTCGGCCCGGTACACCAGCGACACCGGCACCTCGACCCCGTCGGCCGCCTTCGCCCACACCCGCTCCGTGGTGTATGCCGAGGGGTCGTAGTCGCCCAGCACCGGCTGCTGCTTCAGCAGCGTGCGCTCACCGGTGCGCAGGTCGTACTCGTACACCGAGCGCGGCGTGACCAGCGACGTGTACGCGTAACGCACCACGTGCGTGTCGAACTCGGCGTTGCCGCTGGCCCCGGCGGTGTACACGGTCTCGGGCTGCTCCATCACCGAGTGCGTGCCGGTGGCCAGCTCGTACAGCGCGATGCGCGCGGTGCCCTCGGCCCGCTCGGACAGGATCAGGTGCCCGGCCATCGTCTCGGCACCGTCGAGCTTCACGTCGGGCCGGTGCGCGATCACCTCGCTCCAGTGCTCGCGCCGGGTGCTGCCCACCGGCGTGACCATCAGCCGGAAGTTCGGCGCGTCCTCGTTGGTGAGCACGTAGAACTCGTCGCGCCCGGCGTCCTGGTAGTGCGACAGGTGGTACTCGACGCCCTGCACCCGCGGCTCGAACACGGTGAACTCGCCGTACGGGTCGTCGGCGCGCAGCACCCAGCTCTCCGAGGTCAGCGAGCTGCCCAGCGAGATGACCAGGTACTCCTCGCTCTTGGAGCCGCCGATGCCGACGAAGAACCGCTCGTCGTCCTCCTGGAACACCTTGACGTCGGCGTCGGCGGGGGTGCCGAGCACGTGCCGCCACACCTGGTGGGGACGCTTGGCCTCGTCCTGGCGCGTGTAGAACAGCACGCTGCCGTCACGGCTCCAGGTGGCGCCGTAGTAGACGCCCTCGATCACGTCGTCGAGGTCGGTGCCGGTGGCGAGGTCACGCACCCGCAGGGTGAAGGTCTCGCTGCCGGTGAGGTCGGTGGAGTAGGCCAGCCGGTCGCCGGCCGCCGAGACGGAGAACGCGCCGAGGGAGAAGAACTCGGCGTCGCCGGCCACCTCGTTCTGGTCGAGCAGCACCACCTCGTCGGGGCCGGGCGCGCCGTCGACGTCGGCCTTGCGGCAGCTGATGCCGTACTGGCGGCCCTCCTCGGTGCGGCTGTAGTACCACCAGCCGTGCCGGCGCACCGGCACCGACAGGTCGGTCTCCTGGATGCGGGAGCGGAACTCCTCGAACAGCTCCTGCTGGAGGCCGTCGGTGCCCTCGAGGTACTGCCCGAGGTAGGCGTTCTCCGCCTCGAGCAGCGCGATGACCTCAGGGTCGGTCTTCTCCCGCAGCCAGTGCCAGTCGTCGGTGCGGTCGTCGCCGTGCTTGCTGAGAACGGTCGGGCGCTTGGGCGCCACCGGGGCGCTGCTCTTGTCGGTGGGAGTCACGGCATCAGCTTGCCGCACGGGTCCGACATTCTTCGACGGACTCCGCTACCGGCTAAACGGGAGTGCTACTTGACGGCACCCCGGACCACCCCGGAGATCACCCAGCGCTGGCTGAACACGTAGACCACGAACAGCGGGGCCATGGCCATCAGGTAGCTGGCGAACGCCACCGGGTAGTTGGTCTGGAACTGCGACTGGAACACGTACTGCACCAGCGGCAGGGTGGCCGAGCCCGGGTCGGACAGGATGACCAGCGGCAGCAGGAAGTCGTTCCACGCCCACAGGCAGGTCAGGATGCCGACGGTGGCGTTCATCGGGGTCAGCAGCGGGAAGATGACCCGCCAGAAGGTGATCCAGGTGGAGGCGCCGTCGATCGCCGCGGCCTCCTCCAGCTCCCGGGGGATGGAGTTGATGTAGGCGGTGAAGACGAAGATGTTGAACGCCAGCCCGTACACCACGTACAGCACGATCAGCCCGGCCCGGTTGTCCAGGTGCAGGATCGCGGTCTGCTTGGCCACCGGCAGCATGATGATCGGGAACGGCACGAACAGCGCCGACACGAAGTAGAGGTACAGGCCGCGGAAGAACCGGCGGTCCATGTTGCGGGCGATCGCGTAGGCCACCATCGAGTTGGTCAGCAGCGTCAGCACCACCGCTCCCACGGTGATCACCGCGCTGTTCAGCGCGGCCTTCGGGAAGCCGGTCAGCCTCCAGGCATCGGCGAAGTTGGCCCAGTGCAGGCCGTCGGGCAGCGCGAACCCGGTGCCGCCCAGCTGATCGGGGGTCTTGAACGCGGTGACCACCGCGAAGTACAGCGGGATCAGGACGGTCAGCGAGAGCACCACCAGCAGGGCGGTCAGCCACCAGTTCACCCGTACGGTGCGCATCAGACGCTCGTCTCCCGCTTCTGAAGGAACCGCAGCTGCACGATCGAGAGAGTGACGATGACGACGAAGAAGACCACCGAGTTCGCGCTCTGGTAGCCGTATTCGCCGCCCTGGAAGCCGCCCTTGTAGATCAGCAGGGCCACCGACTCGGTGTCGGTGCCGGGCCCGCCCCCGGTCAGCGCCACGATGTGGTCGAAGATCTGGAGGAAGCTCTTCAGCGACAGCACCATGTTGATGGTGAAGAACCCGGCGATCATCGGGAACGTGATGCTGCGGAACTGCCGCCAGGGCGAGGCGCCGTCGATGGCCGAGGCCTCGTACAGGTCGACCGGAACGGTCTGGAGCCCGGCGATGTAGATGATGATGTTGAACGCCGCGGCCTGCCAGACCGCCAGGATCACGATGCCCAGCCAGGCGGTGGAGGAGTCGGTCAGCAGCGACGTGGACAGCCGTCCGATGCCGAGCCTCTCGCCCAGCGCCGGCAGGGAGTTGGAGAACAGGTAGTTGAAGATGTACCCGACGATGAGGATCGCCAGGATGTTCGGCACGAAGTAGATCCCGCGCAGCGTGGTGCGCCAGGCGATCCGGGAGTTCAGCCAGACCGCGATCGTCAGCGAGACCACGTTGACGGCCACCGTCGACACCCCGGCGATCAGGAACGTGAACCAGTAGGCGTGCAGCACCCGCGGGTCGCCGAACAGCGCCACGTAGTTGCGCAGGCCCACCAGCTCGAAGGGGCCGTAGCCGGGGGAGTCGGTGAAGCTGTAGAAGACGCCCTGGAGCACCGGGACCGTGTGGAAGACGAAGAAGATCAGCACGGCCGGCACGACCATCACGTAGTACGGGCCACGCCGGCTCACGCGATCACCGCGCCCAGGCCCCAGGTGCGCCGCGCCGCCACCTTGTCCCAGTCCTCGTCCAGGTCACGCAGGAACGCCCGCTCGTCCCCACTGATCAGGAAGCTCTGCAACAGCGGGCCCAGCGGGATCGCCGGGATGAACTGGTGATCGGTGAACCCGACGATGCGCCCGGACTCGATGTACTCACTCACCCCGGCCAGGGCCGGGTCGTCGTTGCTCAGCCCTTCCAGCGTCGGCACCGCGACCTGGGCCCGGCAGTACTCCTCCATCACCGGCCTGCGCATCAGGAAACGCAGGAACCGGTCCACCTCCGCCGGGTGATCACCCTGGCGGGAGGCGGCCAGCACCACGTCCACCCCCGACACCAGCGTGGTGCGGGCCGGATCCTCGGTGGCCGGCAGGGCCATGCTGCCGATCGTGAAATCCGGCTTCCCGAACCGGATCTGCGGCACCGCATAGCTGCCCAGCAGCAGCATCGCCGACTCACCGCGGGCGAACGCGGCCGTGCCGTCCTCGTACCCCTTCGACAGCGGGTCCGGCTGCGTGTACTCGAACAACCGCGCCAGCTGTGCCGCCGTGCTCGCCCACCCCCGCGCGAACGTCGTGCCGTCGCGAAACCGCTGCTCGAAGAAGTCATCCGGCTGCAACTGCGCCGACAGCGGCGCCAGCGGCGACTGCGCCGTCCAGCTGTCCGCCAGCATCCCGTAGAACGGCGTCACCCCGGCGTCCCGGAACGTTCTCGCCGCCGCGATCAGCTCGCTGAACGTGCGCGGCACCGCCACCCCGTGCTCCTCGAACAGGTCCACGTTGTAGAGCAGCCCGCTGGCGTTCGCCGCGAACGGCACCCCGTTGACCTCACCCGGCCCACCCCGGCCGAGGGTGGCGATCACGTCGAGATAGGAACGGTTGACCCCCTCCAGCACCGGGTCACCGGTGAGGTCCCGGAAGATCCGCGCGCTGGCGAACTCCCCGAACGTGCCGTTGCCGTTGAGCGTCATCACGTCCGGCACGTCGTTCTTCACCAGCCGCGTGCGCAGCGCGGTCTCCGGGTCGGCCGGGTTGTCCACCACCACCCGCACGTCCGGGTTCTGCGCCTCGAAGCGCGCCGCCAGCGTCCGGAAGTACTCCTGCGCCTCACCCTTGAACTGGAAGAACGTGATCGTGGTGCGCCCGTCACCGGCGCAGGCCGACAGGCCCGCGGCCAGCAGCAGCGCCACGGCCAGCAGGGTGATGACGCGCCGTGGCGGGTTCCGTCGTGGTAGCAACGCTGCTCCCCGATCGCAGAAGAAGGTTCTCCCCGAACGGACACAATCACGGCATCCCGCCCGCCGACAAGACCGGAAACGACGGACGGTGATCGCCCTGGCACACACAGGCAAGGCGCGGCGGCCTGTGAGAACCCTGGGCAGAAGTTGCCACAACCCGCCCACGTGACAGCGTCTAAGGGTCATGAACGCGATGCATGGCGGCGGCCCGGGCGACGAGTACCCGGACTTCGACCTCGACCAGCCGGCCGGTGACGACGGCGACGCCCAGGTCAGAGCCCTGTTCCGGGACGGCCTGCGGCCCCGGCCGGGCACCGCGCCGGCCGTGCCCGACCTACGGGGGATCGAGCGCCGGGCGAAACAACGCCACCGGCGTCACCAGGCCATGGCCTCCGGCGCCGTGACCGCGGCCGCCGCCCTCGCCGCCGTGCTCGTGGTGGTCTCCCCCTGGTCGGGCGGGGGCACCGGCCAGGGCGTACCCGCCTCGCCCTCACCGCACTACCTCCCCACCCCCTCGGCCACCACCGGCCTCGACACCAGCGTCCCCGACGTCACCCGGGCGTCCCTGATCCACGCCGCCGACCTCGGCGCCACCGACGGCGACCTCGGCATCCTGCCGGAGAACGCGACCTTCGCCGCCACCGGTGACCCCGAGAACCTCTCCGGCGAAAAGGTCGTCGAAGGGATCTGTGTCGACGACACGCTCACCGTGAACGCCCCCGAGCGGGCCTGGCAGCAGATGTGGGAGTCGCAGGACGACAGCGTCCCGCCCCGCTACGCGGTGACCGAGACCGTTCTGCAATGGCCCGGCGACCCCGACGAGGCCTCCTGGATGGCCGAGGAACTGCGCTCGCAGCTGGCCGACTGCGAGAAGGGCCCGGGCCTGGAGGGCCGCGGCGTCACCCACGAGGTCGACCTGGGGGACGCGACCACGACCGCCCCGACGATGGTCACCACCGCCGCGGACGGGCAGGGCGGAGCGCTGGCCCAGGCCGTGACCGTGTGGGGCGACACCGTGATCGTCATCGACTTCCAGGGCGCCGGCGAGGCTCTGGGGGACAGTTCGGGCGACCCGGAGGCCCCGGCCGGCAACAGCACGCTGACCATGGCCGCGATCGCCGTGACCCGGCTGGCCGGCCAGGACCCCGGCGGCCCGCCGTTCGCCTCGCCCCTGTGGGCGAACGCCGGCAGCGAGGTCGAGAAGTGAGGCGCCCCTGGCAGGAACCCGGTCTCGAGAAGGCGCCCGGCTTCGAGGCTTTCGTGCGTGAGCGCTCGCCCCGGCTGCTGTCCGTCGCCCGCGGCCTGACGAAGTCCAGCGCGGACGCCGAGGACCTGGTGCAGGACGTGCTGGCCAGGGTATTGCTGAAGTGGGACACCGTCAGCCGCGCCGACGACATCAACGCCTACGTCAACCGGATGCTGGTGAACGGGGCGACCTCGTTATGGCGGCGCGGTTTCCAGCGCGAGTCGCCGACCGACAGCACGCTTCTGGGCGAGAAACCGGTGGACGACGAGAGCACCGCCCTGGCCGAGCGCGACGTGCTGCTGCGGGCCCTGGCCACGCTCAAGCCCAAACACCGGGCCGTGCTGGTGCTGCGTTACTACGAGGGCCTCAACGACCACGAGATCGCCGAGACCCTGGGCATGGCGCACGCCACCGTGCGTAGCAACGCCGCCCGCGGCCTGGCGGCACTGCGAAAGGCGGGGCTGCTGGACGGAACCCGTGTTTAGGTAACGCTTGTGCGCCTCGTCCAGACCACCGGCTGATCCGGGCTGCACCGGTGTGGCCGGCGCACGCCATGACGCCGGGACGATCCCGCCTGTCCAGCCTGCCGGGCTGATCCCAGTGCTTACTTCACCGCCTGGTGGGCCGGTGACGGGTGTCTCTCGTTGAACAGGAGGTCGTGGCCCTGCTGCACGCTGCCGTCGTCGTCGGTCCAGCAGTCGTAGCGGTCGTCGACGCCCCAGGTGGTGTAGGAAACGCAGGTGGGTGAGTCCAGGCAGGTGGCCAGCATGTCGGCGTACTGCTGCGCCTGGGGGGGGGTATGTTCCTTCGTCGTCGGTGACGTCGTCCTCGGAGATGCGCACGTGCAGACCGGTCTCGTCGACGTTGCTGAAGTCGCGAAATAGCTAGGGTGATCCGTCCTACGGCAAGGTGTGATGCCGGGTCGGCAGCGGGGAAAGTCCGGTCACTGGAGGAAGCGTTCTTGTGGGTGATAAGCCAAACGGGTCCGGGCCCGACCCGATTCAGCAAAAGATCCACGATGGCGTGGCAGCCCGAGGGTGGAGCTGGATCTGGGTCTTTGACCCCGCTGAGGAGCGACCTGCCTTTGCCTACAGTATCGGGTTCGGTTCCAACTTTGATCATCCCGAAGTGATCGTTGCCGGGCTTCCGGAGGAGACTTCGCAAAACGTTCTGAGCTCGGTCAGGGACATGCTCGCCGAAGGCATAACCTATGGAGACGGTGACGTCTCGGGCGATATCCTTCAAGGATTGGATGTGCAGTTCAGGGCAATTCCACAAGACCTTTTGAGCTCTGTCCTGGCGCAGGCCTCCGAATTCTACGGTGGCAGGTCGTTCACGGCGCTTCAGCTCGTGTGGCCCGACCGGGACGGAAATTTTCCGGGGGAAGAACATGCGCCGGTCTGGCTTGGTGAACGACAGGCTCTCTCGCCGTAGCTCCGGGACATAGCAGGGTCATCGGGTGGATGACTCGGGCATTGGGCCGGGGATGCGACTTTCGACGAGGACCGCAGCCAGATCCGCACCGGCTCTCGGGCAATCCGAACTCCAGATCAAAGATCAAGCCCTGCGATATTCCTCTACTAAAACCGTATCTTAACGCCGCACCACATGGGCGATCACCACCTGAATCTTCGTGGCAAAGGCAAGGTCGTCAACGAGTACCGACGCGTTCACTGATTCTCGCGATGCGCGAATCCTCATTCTCACGTCATCATTCGGATCATGAATGACGATGCGCCCGGATTCGAATTTTAGTTCTTCAGAAAATAACGTCAATGGCAAGGGTGATGGCGGCAATTCTTGCCATACCTCGCATTCAATCCAGCCCTGCGAACCCGTCTGAACGCCGAAGATGACAGAGCTTCCGATCTTGAACCAGTTGGCCTGATCTGGATCCCATTCGGAACATCATCATCTGCCAGCGCATCGCTAAGCACGAGTCAGCCGTGTTCGACCCTCGCACGAAATCCGACTAACGAACTAGCCATTGAAGGCTCCTTTCCGGGTCTTTTCGCGTACCCTGGCGCAACTTCACCTTAGGAACGAGTTTGAATGCGTGCTGATGGCCTGGCCTGTCACTCGCCGCGTCATCAGGGGCAGGTGGCCGCGCTCGCACCCGTCGTGCCTGCCCGTGTGTCAGCTTGCGCGCGTGCGGAAGGTGCGGCGGTAGGCCAGCGGCGAGACCCCGATCGCCGCGTGCAGGTGCTGGCGCAACGACGTGCCGGTGGCGAAGCCGACCTGCCCGGCGATCTCGTCGACGGGCAGGTCGCTGGCCTCCAGCAGGTGCCGGGCGCGGGACAGGCGCTGCTGGATGATCCAGCGGCCGGGGCTCATGCCCACCTCGTCGCTGAACCGGCGGGCGAACGTGCGTGGGCTCATCCGGGCCCGCTGCGCCAGGTCCGCCACGGCCAGCGGCTCGTCCAGGTGGGCGAGCATCCACTGCCGGGTGGCCGACGTGCCGTCCTGCGGCCGCTCGGGCACCGGGTTCTCGATGTACTGGGCCTGCCCGCCCTCACGCCACGGCGGCACCACGCACCGCCGGGCCGCGGCGTTGGCGACGGCGCTGCCGTGGTCACGGCGCAGCAGGTGCAGGAACAGGTCGACGCCGGCGGCGGCACCGGCCGAGGTGAGGATGTCGCCGTCGTCGACGAACAGCACGTCGGGGTTCAGGTCGACCTGGGGATACAGCGCCCGGAACCGCTCGGCCGCCTGCCAGTGCGTGGTGGCCCGGCGCCCGTCCAGCAGACCTGCCGAAGCCAGCACGAAGGCCCCGGTGCACACCGACACCAGCCGGGTGCCGGGCCGGATCCGCGCCAGCGCCGCCGGAAGCCCCGGCGGCATCCACTCGGCCGGGCTCCCGTCCATTTGCGGGCAAGGGCTGAACGGCGCGATCACCACGGTCCCGGCGTCTTCCAGCGCCTCCGGGCCGTGATCGACCGCGATCCGGAAATCGGCGTCCGAGCGCACCGGCCGGCCGTCGACCGTGCACGTGACCACCTCGTACAGACCATCGGTCGCGCCGAAGATCCGGCTCGGCATGCCCAGCTCGAACGGGTACACACCATCCAGTGCGAGGACGACGACACGGTGCGGGCCGGGCATGAGGACGCTCCAGGGGCTGACGGCAGGACGGGGCAGGATTGGCAGGATCTCATCGGTGGGTGGCCATCATGCCATTGTCGCTACCTGCCCCGCCGTCCCAGACTTCAGGCATGAGCCAGAGCCCCACCATGCGAGCCGTCACCCAGGAAACCTTCGGTGCCCCGGACGTTCGTGCCCGCTGACCTGCCCCGCCCGGTGCCCGGCCTCAGCGAGATCCTGGTGCGCGTGCACGCCGCCGGCCTCAACGCCACCGACTGGAAGCACCGTGCCGGCGTACCCCGGATGACCACACCCGTGCCGGTACTCGGCTGGGACGTCTCCGGCACCGTCGAGGCCGTCGGTCCCGGCGTCACCCTGTTCACCCCGGGGGACGAGGTGTTCGGCATGCTGCCCTACCCGCACGGCGCCGGGGCCTATGCCCAGTACGCCAAGGCCACCGCCCGTTCCTTCACCCACAAGCCGGCCGGCCTCGACCACGTGCACGCCGCTGCCCTGCCGCTCGCCGCGCTGACCGCCCACCAGGCCCTCGTCGACACCGCCCACCTGCGCCCCGGCCAGCGGGTCCTGATCCACGCCGCGGCCGGCGGGGTCGGGCACCTGGCCGTGCAGATCGCCAAGGCCCACGGTGCCCACGTCATCGGCACCGCCGGCGCCGCCAAGCACGACCTGCTGCGCGAGCTCGGCGCCGACGAGCTGATCGACTACCGCACCACCGATTTCGCCGAGAAACTGCGGGACGTCGATGTCGTGCTCGACACCCAGGGCGGCGACGTCCGCACCCGCTCGCTGAGCGTGCTGCGGGAGGGCGGCACCCTGATCTCCCTGGTGTTCGGCGCCGAGCGGGCCGCCGAGGCCGCGCGGGCCGCCACCCGGGGCCTGCGGCTGGAGGGCCTGGTCGTCGAGGCCGACCAGGCCGGCATGCGGGCGATCGCCGACCTCGCCGCGAGCGGGAAACTGCGCCCCCACATCGACGCGACCTACCCCCTCGAGCAGGCGTCCCGCGCTCACGCCCACGGCGAGACCGGCCACACCACCGGCAAAATCGTGCTCACCGTGCCCTGACCGAGCGCTGCCCTGACCGAGCCGTGTCGCCGCACCGCGCCGTGTCCTGATCCCAGCGGCACGGCCGGTGCGGCCTGTCAGCCCGCCGCGCCCCGCCGCACCAGATCGGCCAGCACCGTCAGCGGCAGTGCCCCGTGCCCGAGCACGATGCCGTGGAAGGTGGTCAGGTCCAGGCCCGAGGACTCGCGCAGGCGCAGGATCTCCTGGCGTCCGGTGGCGTAGCCGAGGGCCTGGCCCGGCCAGCCGATGTACCGCACGATCTCCTGGCGGATCTCGCTCTCGGTGGCCGTGGTGTTCTCCCGCATGTACGCCTCGGCCCGCGAGCGGGACCAGCCGAAGGCGTGCATGCCGGTGTCGACCACCAGCCGGGCCGCGCGCAGCGCCGACAGCGACAGCATGCCCAGCAGCTGGAGGTCGTCGGAGTACAGGCC
The DNA here is from genome assembly GCF_018499875.1 of Kineosporia corallincola. Taxonomy (GTDB): domain Bacteria; phylum Actinomycetota; class Actinomycetes; order Actinomycetales; family Kineosporiaceae; genus Kineosporia; species Kineosporia corallincola. The sequence continues at coordinate 150,237 of NZ_JAHBAY010000002.1, forward strand.
CAGGTCGTCGGCCAGCCGCTCCGCGTACAGGCCCCAGCCCTCGGTGAACGCGCCCAGCTCGGTGTCGATGTGCCGCCGCCAGCGCGGGATCTCGAGCTGCTGCATGGCCGCGATCTGGAGGTGGTGGCCGGGCACCGACTCGTGGAAGGTCAGGGCCTCGCAGTCGTAGCGCGGGGTCTGCGCGGCGCCGGCGGTGCTCAGGAAGAACGCACCCGGCCGGGAACCGTCGAGCGCGGCGGGCCGGTAGTAGGCGGTGGCCGCGCCCTCGGCGTCGGCGCCGCTGATCGACTCGATCGTGCACGGCGGGATCGGGCCGTGCCCGAACGCCCGGCCCGCGGCTGCCTCGGCAGTGGTCAGCGCGGTGCGGCAGCGGTCGATCATGTCCTGCGCCGAGGTGTAGCGCAGCGCCGGGTCCTCCCGCAGCCGCGCGGCGATGGCCGGCAGCTCGGTGAGCCCGAGCGCCCGTCCGCCGATCTCGGCCCAGCGCCCGCGCAGCTCGTCGATCAGCTCCAGGCCCAGCTGGTGCAGTTCACCGGCCGTGCGCGTGGTGGTGGTGTGCCGGCGCACGGCGTCGGCGTAGCCGGCCTCACCGTCGTCCACAAATTTTATGCCCACGTGCTCGTCGTCACGGGCGCCGGCCAGCAGCACCCGGTGCGTCAGCGCCAGCTCCTCCAGCGCCGGGCGGATCCGCTCGCGCAGCAGGTCGGCCGCCTGTTCCTGCAACCGGGCACCGGCCGGCGAACCGGTCGGGTCCAGCAGCGCGTCCACGTCGGCGTCCACCGACAGCGACGCCGTGATCTGCGCGATCGCCTGCTCCAGCCCGGCCCGCGTGGACGGCCGCCCGCGCGCCGCCTCATCCCGCCCCCGCGCGGCCAGCGCCCGCAGGACCGCGGGAATGCCCTCCAGCCGGGCCAGGTAGCGTTCCGCGCCCTCGTCGTCCGTGATCGTCATCGCCGGGACCGCCTGGAAGATCAGGCCCTGCCGGGACACGTAGCCGCCGCCCGAGACGCTGGCCGCCCACAGCGCGTGGGTGGCGTCGCCGTGCGCGCCGGAGACCAGCTCGGTCAGCACGGCGTGGTCGACCCGCTGCTCGTCGCTCAGCTGCGCCGTGTCGAGAACCGCCAGCTCGCCGAGGATTCCGGCGAAGGTGGCGGCCGCCGCGTCACCGGCCGCGATGCTCGGGTCGCCGGCCAGGTGGTCGAACTCCGACAGCCCCAGCAGCGTGGAGTTGAACGGCTCCAGGGTGTGCTGGGTGCGGAAGTAGCGCTCGCCGAGGGCGTCCAGCTGCTGCGCCGCGGGAGTCACGAGCGCTCCGCGAAGGTGTCGGTGGCGGTGATCAGCGCGTCCAGGATGCTCGGCTCGTCGTAGGCGTGCCCGGCGTCTTCGAGCAGGACGAACTCGGCGTGCGGCAGCGCCTGGTGCAGGTCCCAGGCGGTGGTGGCGGGGGTGCAGATGTCGTAGCGGCCCTGCACGATCACCGTCGGGATGCCGGCCAGGCGGGGTGCGTCGGCGATCAGCTGGCCGGGCGTGAACCAGCCGTCGTGCCGGAAGTAGTGGTTCTCGATGCGGGCGAAAGCCGTTGCCCCCAGCGGCTCCTGGGCCGCCTCGATGAGGTCGGGGCGGGGCTGCACGGTGAGGTTGGAGAACTCCCAGGTGGCCCAGGCCACCGCGGCGCGCTGGTGCACGGCCGGGTCCTCGTCGAACAGCAGCTTGGCGTAGTTGTCGATCAGATGCCCCGGCACACGGTCGTTCTCGGGCAGCGCCCCGATGAAACCGGCCCACGAGTCCGGCGCGATGTTGGCGGCCGGGCCCTCGTAGAACCACTCCAGCTCACTGCGGCGCAGCGTGAAGATGCCGCGCAGCACCAGCTCGCTGACCCGGTCCGGATGCTTCTGCGCGTAGGCCAGCGCCAGCGCCGAGCCCCACGACCCGCCGAACACCTGCCAGGTGCCGATTCCCCGCTCCTGCCGCAGCAGTTCCAGGTCGGCGACCAGGTGCCAGGTGGTGTTCGCGGACATGTCCACGGCCGGGTCGCTCGCGTGCGGCAGGCTGCGCCCGCAGCCGCGCTGGTCGATCAGCAGGATGCGGTAGCGGGACGGGTCGAACAGCCGCCGGTGCCGGGCCGAGGCGCCGCCGCCCGGACCGCCGTGCAGGAACACCACCGGCTTGCCGTGCGGGTTGCCGCACTCCTCCCAGTAGACCGAGTGCCCGTCACCGGCCTCCAGCATGCCGCTGGCGTGGGGTTCGATCGGGGGGTACAGCTCGCGCACGGTGGTCCTCTCGCAGGGTTCTGACGGGCCCGGTCAGGATAGGCCGCGCGTTTTTCACCGCAGCGGCAGCACCCAGAACAGCCCCTCGATCCGCGCCGCCACCGAGGCCTCGCGGCTGACCCGGTACACCCCGGCCTCCAGCACGGGAAGGTGCAGCTGCCAGGCCGCGCCGCCCGGGTCGGCGGTGACGTCGCTGTCGATCGTGAGCACGGTGTCGGAGGGCACCATCACCCACCGATCGCCCTCGTACCGTTCCACCCGGGCCCGGGTGGTGTACTCGCCGACGTCGCGGTCCGGGTCGAAGTCGCCCGAGCGCGGGTCGCGGCGTCGCGTGTCGAACGCCAGCCGCCCCTCCTGCCCGGCCGGCAGCACCCCGCCGCCGCCGAACACGATCCCGGTCGCGGGCCGGGGCAGGGTGCGGGCCGCCTCGCCGCCGACCTGCACGATGCCGCTCGCCCCACCCAGCACCACCCGGTACCAGCCGGCGTCCACCCCCTCCAGGCGCGTCCACACCGGCGCCGCGAAACCGCCCGGCGGCGCGGTGAACGCGACCATCGGCACGATCACGTCCTCGTCCAGGGGGAACAGCCGGCCGGCCGGGGCGTCCGGGCCGATGCCGGTGGTCAGCCGCCGGTGGTCCGACCAGTGCGAGCCGTCCCAGCGCTGGAGCGTGCCGGCCACCCCGGTGCTGCGGTCCTCACCGGTGGGATTGACCAGGATCAGCGCCACCTCGGCACCCACCGGCACCGACGACGGGCTGACCGCCACGTGCGCCCGGCCGGGTTCACCGGCCGGTGGCGGCGCCACGACCTCCGAGCTGCCCGTGCCCTCCGCGTCCGACATCGTGCTCCCTCCTCGCCACGGCCCGATCACCACGGTCACGATGGCCACGATCGCGGTCACCGCCATCGCTGTCGACAGGAGCTGACGCCCCTGCCCGTCGTCCGGCTCGTACATCGGGTGTGCCATGTCCGCTCGCCCCCTCGCGCTCGCACAGACTTCGACGTGCAGGGACGCCCGGACGTTCCGGTGAGCCCGCAAAGCGATCGCGGCCCGGGCCCCTGATCAGGGGCCCGGGCCGCGATCGCGCGGTGGGGTGCGGTGGATCAGCCCACGGGCACCGGCTCGTCGGCGGAGTCGCGAGGAGCCGGGACGACGGAGGCGCCAGAGGCGGGCGGCGCCTGCATCGCCTCGGTCAGGTGCTGGAGGGTGGAGGCCACCAGCTGGGCCAGGGCGAACCGGTCCAGGTCGGCCACGGCCAGGTCGAACTGGGTGGACAGGCGCTGACCGCGCTCGTGGTAGAACACCGGGTGCCGGCGCGGGGACGACCCGCTCACCTTGCGGTCACGCCACTGGAGGGCGGCGGCCGCGTCGACCGGGCCCATGAAACCGGCCTTCTCGCCCGGGTCCTGGAGGTAGGGGGCCAGGTAGGGCAGCCCGCTCTGCTCCAGGTTGTCCACCAGCGCCTGGTACGACAGGGCCCCGGCGATCCGCAGCGCCACCTCGTGCGCCTCGGTGACGGCCTCACCGGCCGGCACGTCGGTGCCCGAGGCGTCGACGCACGCGCGCAGCACCCAGTGCGCCGGGTGGTCGGCCGTGGCCTGCTCCAGGCAGTGCACGTCCACCCCGGCCCACACGGGCCCGGAGTAGTCGTCCGGGCGCAGGCGCGCGACGAACGTGGGACGCCCTCCGGCGTGCGTCTCGGACCGCACCTCGAAGTCGCAGCCGGGAATGTCGAGCAGGAGCTGCTCGATGTTCTCGGTGACCCGGCGGGTCAGCACGTCCGGGGCGAACCAGCCGGAGATCTGCGCCAGCGGCTCGTCGGCCTGCTCGTTCCAGGTGCGCAGCGTGCCGGTGATCTGGCGGGCCAGCCACCCGACGTCGGGCCGTTCCTCCCAGACCGCGAACACGTCGATGAGCGAGAGCATCCGCCACGGCGACGGGGCCCGGCGCTCGCGCCGGTCCAGGGCGACCAGGAACAGCGACGCCGAGGGAAAGGCCTGCTGGTAGCGGGCCAGTTGCTGGCGCTGGGGCCCGGCCGAGTCCTTCAGCTGGAGCACAGCCACGGGGGCGTCGTCGCCGTCGCGGATCAGCAGGTCGACCCGGCCGTCACCGGCCAGGTGCTCACGGTGGACGGTGTGCCCACCGGCCGGCAGTTCGAGCAGCTGCGTCAGCGGGTCCGGGTCGTGCGAGAACAGGAAGGCCAGCAGATCGCTGATCGTGTTCTCGTCCCGCAGGATCCGCCCGGTCTGGACGTCGAACGCTTCCACGTGTCTCCCATTGGCTCGTCTGACTGGCTTGCAGCCTGCGGTCGGTCACGGCGGCGCAGAGCTGAAGGTTTCCCGGGCAGTTCCCCCGCAGGAGCAGCGAGAGCGTGGGCCACCGGAGCGAACCCCACCCCTTCGGCGCACATCCGTGCGGGGGACGTCGACCGGGCGGTCAGCCGGTCGATCAGCCGAGACGGAGGACGTCGATGCCCTCGCAGAACACCCCGCCGGGCCCGCATGCGCCCTGGGACCAGCTGGCCGCGGACCGGCACTGCCCCAACTGCGACCTCCAGGTGCACGACGACTGGGCGTTCTGCGAGTACTGCGGCGTCGACCTGGTGCAGCAACAGCCAATGGTGGACGACGAACACCCGCAACCCGCACCGTCGTCCGGCCGATCCGTCCGTGAGCAGGTCCTGGCCGTCTACGGCGACAGCGTGCCCTCGGCCGCCGCCGTGCTCCAGACGGTGCCGGGGGAGCAGACGCCCGCGGGCCGGGTCCCGGCGGCGCCGCCCACGCCGGCCGCGCTGGGAGGTGGGACGCCGGCGCAGCCGCTCGCCGACGTCCTTCGTGGTGCTGTTCCGGCTCAGACGACCGTGGTGGGGACGCCCGTGGGCGCCTCCGAGGAGCCCGGCCTGGCCGGCGCGCCGGCTCCCGTGGGGCCGGACTCCCCGGACAACCAGGACGCCCCGGGCGGCCGGCGCCAGCCGCCCCCGTTGCGGGCCGTGCTGCTCTCCGCGTACGAGGGAGCGGCCGTCGGCGTGCTGGGCCACCACGTGCACCTCGCCACGCCGGCGCTGCCCGGCGCTGCCGTGTCCCCGGCGCCGCGCCCGGACAGCGACGGGCGGTCCGCGCTGCCGGCTGACGGGACCAGCGGGACCGGCGGGACCGGCGGGGTGGACCGGACCGGGGCGGCGCCGGGTGCCGGTGCTCCGGTCGCCGTGCCTGGTGCTCCGGTCGCCATGCCCGGTGCCCCGGTCGCCGGGCCCGGTGGTGCCGGGGGCGTGCCCGGTCCTGGTGCGGCGCCGGGAGCGGGCGGCACGTCGGCGGGAGAGCCGGCTGCGGGGCAGGGCACGGGTGACGCGGGTCCTGCGGTGGGGCCGGTGGGTGCGCCGGTTGTTCCCGGAAACCTCTCGGGCCCAGCCGCTCCGGCCGACCCGGGCGCTCCTGCGGGACCCGGTGGCCCGTCGGGGACGGGGGGAGCAACAGCCGTGGGTGGTGGCCTCTCCGGGCCGGGAAGTGTTCCAGGAGTGGCGAATCCGGGTGCTCTGCCGGGGCCGCAGCGCGATCCGGGAGTGGGAGGTCTGCCCGGGCCCGGCGCCGCGCTCGCTCCAGCGACCCTCACCGCCGGGGCGCCCTCCGCGCCGGCCGCCGGGGCCGTTCCCGGCGCGGGCGTCGGTGGCCTGTCCGGCCTCACCGTCGTCCATCCAACCGCGGCCGGCGGCGAGACGCTGCCCCGCGTGAGCGGGAACCCGCCCCCGATGACACGACCCGCGTCCCTGCTCACCGGGCCGCAGGCCGCCGGGAAGCCGGCCGCGCCCGAAACGCCTCCCGCACCCAGCAGCACGCAGAAACCGCCGGAGCCGCCGCAGCGCCCGGCGACGGTCTACCAGGCGCCGGCCCCGAGGTACCCGAACCCGTTGTCCGGGCCCGGCGGAATGTGATGCGGGTGCACCGCGCCGGGCGCGGAACGGTGCCCCGGGCAGACCCGACGCCAGGGCGTGCGGACCGGCGGTGGGAGGATTCCGGACGCCCGGTCAGCACGGCACCCGGTGCCGGGCAGGAAGGAGCCCGCAGTGGCCGCGGGATCGCAGCCGACGGCGCGGCGGGATCACCTGTCCCGGCTGATCGACCTCATCGAAGTACGCGGTGTGCTCTCCGGCGGATTCGCCGTCGGCGGTCGCTGGCACACGCAGTTCCAGCCGCAGTCCCCACTGAAGCTCATCGCGGTGGCCGGCGGCACCGCGGTGGTGAGTGCCGACGGCGTCGCCCCGCTCACCCTGCGCGGTGGGGATGTCGCCATTCTCACCGGGCGCTCCAGCGTCGTGCTCGAAGACGCCCAGCAGACGGACGGCCTCCAGCGCCGGTTCACCACCCGGGCCGGTGAGGGCTTCGTCCGCGTCGGAACCAGTGACCAGGTCACCGTTCTGGGCGGCCACCTGAGCGTGAACCCGGTCGGCGCGCAGATCCTGATGCGGTCCCTGCCCGAGGCGCTGGTGGTCAGGCAGTCACCCGGCCGGAGCGCTGACATCCGGTGGCTTCTCGACCGGCTGACCACCGAGATGATCGCCGGATGTCCCGGGAGCAGCGTGGCCGTCGAACTGTCCTCGCAACTCCTGCTGCTGGAAATCCTGCGGATCGCCGCCGCCGACGCCGCGCTGGTGCGGACCGGCGTCCTGCGGGCCCTGGGCGATGACCTCCTGCGCCCCGCACTGGAAGGCATCCACGACGAACCAGGTCGTGCGTGGAAGCTCGACGAACTCGCCCGGCGCTCGGCGATGTCGCGCAGTTCCTTCGCGGAGCGATTCACCTCCGTCCTCGGCGAATCGCCACTGGCCTACCTCACCCGGGTCCGGATGCTGACCGCCCAGAGACTCCTGCTGCACACCGGGCGCAGCGTCAGCGATGTCGCCGCGGAGGTCGGATACGGCTCGGACAGCGCCTTCAGCACGGCATTCCGCCGCGTGGTCGGGGTCTCACCGAGAAACTTCCGCGACGAACACCGGACGATCACGAAAGTTGTCCGGCAGATCGCTCATCAGCGGCCCGGTGAACGTTCCTAACCTGATGGCTACCGGCAGGCGACGACCTGCCGAAAACCCATCAGAAAGCAGGAATTCATGGTCAACGTCCTGGTCACCGGCACCGGGTCCGGCTTCGGCCGGCTCATCACCACGACGCTGATCGGCGCCGGCCATCAGGTGGCGGCCACCGTGCGCGATCCCGCGGGCCGGGACGCCGAACGGGCCACGGCGCTGCGGGAGGAGGGTGCTCTGGTGATCGGCATGGACGTCACGGACGACGTGAGCGTCCGCACCGGCGTGGATGCCGCGATCGCTGGGTTCGGCACACTCGATGCCGTGGTCAACAATGCCGGCCTGGGGGCCCTCGGCCTGGCCGAGACGTACTCACCGCGGGACTGGCAGAACATTTTCGACGTCAACGTCTTCGGCGTTCAGCGTGTCACCCGTGCCGTGGCTCCCCACTTCCGCCGGCGACGGAAAGGGTTGTTCCTGCTCATCTCCAGCATGACCGCGAAGCTGCCGATCCCGTTCCAGGGCCCCTACGGTGCGTCCAAGGCGGCGGCCGAGTCGCTGGCCGAGTCGTACCGGCTGGAGTTGGCCCCCTCCGGCATCGAGTCGGCGATCATCGAGCCCAACGGGTTCCCCACCGAGTTCCTCGGCAAGACCCTCCTGGCAGATCCCGACGAATGGCGTTCCGCCTACGGGGAACTCGCTGATCTCCCGCTGGCAGCCCTCCAGGCCTACCGGCAGCGTTTCGCCCAGGTGCCCGAGCACAGCCCGCAGCTGGTCGCCGACGCGACCCTGCGCCTGCTCGAACTGCCCCACGGCACCCGCCCGTTCCGCACCACCGTGGACCGGCTGGGTCTGGCCACCGCCCTCGAGCGCGTCAACGCCGTCAACGAGTCCGTCCGGGAGGAACTCTGGAAGCAGATGGGCGTTGCCGACCTGCTGATCGTCCGCTGACCGAACCCCCTGAAGGCGCCGGAGTTCCTCGACCCTACGGGCCCGTCAGCTTGTAGTGCAGCCGCACCACCGTGGCCGACCACAGGCGCAGGCTGTGGTCGGTGCGCAGCACGCCCTCGTCGTCCACGAAGATCGTGAACGTCTCGTGCAGCGGCACCCGGGCCGCGTGGGCGCGCCCGTGCTCGCTGACCGTCACGTACGCGCCGTCGGCCCCGAAAGGCCCGGCGGGGGAAGACAGTTCGAGCGCCCCACCGGCGAGGACGCGCGGGCGCAGGAACACCTGCACGTTTCCCGCCTCCAGCGGGAAAGTGACGTGCACGCTGGGGCGCCCGGCGCCGGGCAGGGTGCGCACCGTGTAGCAGCCGCTGAACACCCACTCCCCGGTCGCCCGCAACGTCCGCAGCCAGGCCGCGCCCTGCTGCGCACCGGCGCCGTCGAGCAGCGCGACGACGCGGCTGTCCATGCCGCGGGAGACGTCCAGCGGGCGGGTGGGCAGGGCGAGCTGGCGCAGCCGGCGGCCGAAGAACCGCGAGATCAGCTCCCCACCGGGCTGGAACAGCAGGTTCCACTGGGTCCAGGCGTCCATGCCCCAGCCGGCGGTGTGCTCGTAGAAGTCCCGCACCAGCGGGTGCAGGTCGGCGGCCCGGAAACCCGGGCCGTCCAGCACCGACAGGTCGGCGTACAGCCCGGCGCCGGGCAGGTCGTGCACCGGCCGGCCGCCCAGGGCCCGCGCCGCCTGCTCCACCCAGGCGTCCCCGACGTCCGGGCCGGCATTACGCGGGGCGTCCAGCCAGGTGTGCTCACCGCCCAGGTCGACGGGACGGCCGGTGAGCCGCCAGAACCGCCGGGTCGCGGCGTCGAGCGGGGAGAGATCGGGCACGGACGGCAGCATGCCATCCCCAGCTCTGTTGCCGCCGCCTTGCTGCCGACGGTGTCCTACTCCTCGAGCCAGGTCCAGTCGGCCGGGTTCGCGGAGTACCGGGCCTGACCCCACAACGCGGTGTCGTACGACACCGGCACCTCGGTGGACACGCTCCACAGCACGCCGTTGCGGGTGCGGCTGACGCCGATGTTCGTGTCCGGGCACACGCCGGAGGCGACCGGCACCGACTCCACGCAGATGGTCAGCGTCTCCTGCCCCAGGTCGAACCAGGCCTTGCGGGCCACGACCCGCTCACCGGAGGCGGTCTCGCGGACGTCCGGCGGCAGGAACCCGACGAACGAGTACCCCTCCGGCAGCGTGACCGGAAGGCTCAGACGCAGCGCTCCGCCGTCCTTCTCGTACATGTCCAGCACGTCCTGGCGGGTGTAGGTGCCACCCAGGACAGGGTTCGCGGCCTTGGTCGTGGTGACCGGGGACGGCGAGGCGGTCTGCGGGCCCTGGTCCCGGGCCGGACCGGAGCAGGCGGCGAGGGCCAGGGCCACTGTCAGGCCGGCCAGCACCGGTCCCTTCCCGGGAACGGCCCCACCTCTGGTCGTGCGCATACTGCCTTCTCCCTGGCCACATCCGGACGTCCGTGCACTTCCCGTGCGCACTGTGCAAGGTCGCACACCGGGGCAGCCGCCAGACGCGCGATCACGGCGGGCGCGGCAGTGCTCACCGAATGTTCAGACGCAGGTCGCCGAGATTTCCCGGCCTGCTCGGCAGATCCTCGTGGCGGCGCCGGCCGGGAACACTCTCAGGACAGCGCGGTGACCAGGAAGTCCAGGACGATCAGGGCGGCGACCAGCCCGGCGACCGCCATCACCAGCCACCGCACCAGGCGGACCAGCCGGGCCGGGATCGAGGTGGGTGGTTCCGGGGCGGGCCGGGCGCCGGGCACGGCGCTCATGCCCCGCACCACCAGGATGATCACCACGACCGCGACCACGGCGCCCATGATCAGGACGGCTGCTACGTCGGGTTTCACGGCCGACCCCCAGAATGCTCGCGCCAGCGGCAGGTCTCCAGTGTGCAGAACCGGTCCGCACCGGGACAAGAGGAACGAAGCGCCCTGCCCCTTGTGACATCGTCGGGGCAGGACCGGCAAGGGGCCGGGATCAGTTCCCCCAGACCGCCACGCTGCGCCGCACCGGTACGGCGTCGGGGTCGGTGGCGAACAGCTCGGGGGAGCGGCGGCGCACCCGCTCGACGTCTTCGAACACCGCCCGCAGGTGCCCGCGCAGGGTGGTGCGGGCGGCCTCGGTGTCGCCGGACAGCACCGCGGTCAGCACGTCGGCGTGCTGCTCGACGAACGGGCGGGGGGACGCCGCGTCGTACAGTCCCAGCCGCCGGGCCCGGTCGAGGTGCCCCTTGGCCGAGGCGACGGTGGACCACGAGTTGCCGTGGCCACTCAGGCGCAGCAGGGCGTGGTGGAACTCCTCGTCGAGCCGGAAGAACTCCTCCCGGTCGGTGCCCGCCACCTGCTGGCGCTCCAGGTTCTCGCGCAGCGCCGCGACCAGGTCGGGGTCGGGGGTGGCCGGGATGTCTTCCAGCGCAGCCAGTTCCACCGCCTCGCGGAGGAACTGCGCATCGGCCACGCGGGTGGCGTCGACCCGGGAGACGAACGTGCCGACCTTCGGGAAGACCTGCACCAGGCCCTCTTCGGACAGCAGGATCATGCTCTCGCGCACCGGGGTGCGGGAGACCCCCATCTCGGCGGCCAGGTCGTTCTCCGACAGCGCCGCGCCCGGTGCCAGCTCCAGCCCCAGAATGCGCCGGCGCAGGGACTCGTAGACGGCCAGCCGACTGCTGCCACCGGCTTTACGGGGGGACATGCCCGTCATCGTAATGGACTCCCTCCCGACCACGGCTTCTGAAGAACAAGTGCTTGTATACTAGCTCTGCACTCAAGCGCTGCCGCCGAAGGAGATGGGCCAGTGAGCACGATCGAGCGGGCGGAGGTCTTCGTGGCCTCCCCGGGACGTAACTTCGTCACCCTCCGGATCACCACGAGCGACGGGGTGAGCGGCCTGGGCGACGCCACCCTCAACGGCCGCGAGCTGGCGGTCGCCAGCTACCTGCGCGACCACCTCGTGCCGCTGCTGATCGGCCGCGACCCGGCCCGCATCGAGGACATCTGGCAGTACCTCTACAAGGGCGCCTACTGGCGGCGCGGCCCGGTCACCATGACCGCGATCGCCGCCGTCGACATGGCCCTGTGGGACATCAAGGGCAAGGTCGCGAACCTGCCCGTGTACCAGCTGCTCGGCGGGCGCTCGCGGGACGGCGTGCTGGTCTACTCGCACGCCTCCGGCACCGACGTGCCCTCGCTGCTCGACGACGTGGCCCGCTTCCGCGACCTGGGCTACCAGGCGATCCGTGCCCAGACCGCGGTGCCCGGCATCGGCGGCAGCTACGGCGTGCGCAAGGGCGTGGTGTACGAGCCGGCCAGCACCAGCCTGCCCGACGAGCAGCCCTGGTCCACCGAGGCCTACCTGGACTTCGCGCCCACCTACCTGGCCGCGGTGCGGGAGAAGTTCGGCTTCGGGTTCCACCTGCTGCACGACGTCCACCACCGCCTCACCCCGATCGAGGCGGGACGCTTCGGCAGGGCGGTCGAGGACCTGCGGCTGTTCTGGATGGAGGACCCGACGCCGGCCGAGAACCAGGAGGCGTTCCGGCTGATCCGGCAGCACACCACCACCCCGATCGCGACCGGCGAGGTGCTGAACTCGATCTGGGACGTCAAGGACCTGATCACCGGGCAGCTCATCGACTACGTCCGCACCACCGTCACGCACGCTGGCGGAATCACGCACCTGCGAAGGATTTTCGACCTGGCTGCGCTCTACCAGGTGCGCACCGGGTCGCACGGCGCCACCGACCTGTCGCCGGTCAGCCTGGCCGCGGCCGTGCACCTGGACCTGACCGTGCCGAACTTCGGCATCCAGGAGTACATGCCGCACGTCGCCGAGACGATGGAGGTGTTCCGCACCGGCGTCACCCTCTCGAACGGCATGCTGGACGTGGACGAAACCCCCGGCCTGGGCGTGGAGTACGACGAGAAGGCCGCCGAGAGCTATCCCTACGACCCGAAGTACCTGCCGGTCGCCCGCCGTCTCGACGGGTCGGTGCACGACTGGTGAGCAACAGAACTGAGGACGACGAAACCCCCGCCGGCGGCCTGGCGCAGGACCAGAACCTGACGCTGGAGAGCCTGCACACGCTGGCGGCGGACCGCCGCCCGGCCGTCGACCCGCGCGACCTGGCGCCCCGGATGGTGCATTTCGGGTTCGGCGCGTTCCACCGGGCGCACCAGGCGGTGTACACCGAGGCGGCCGCCGCGGCCACCGGCGAGAAGTCCGGCATCGTGGTGGTCGCCCCGCGCGACGCCGCGGTGGTCGGGCGGGCGCGGCGCCAGGACTACCTGTTCTCGGTGACCACCCGGTCCCCGGCCGGCAGCGCGCCGAAGGTGGTGGGCTCGCTGGTCGGCGCGCTGCACATGCCCACCGACGGTGCCGCGCTGCACGAGCTCATCGCCTCGCCGGGCGTCACCACCGTCACCCTGACTGTGACCGAGAAGGGTTACCACCGCAGCCCTTCCACCGGCCGGCTGAACCTCGGCGACCCGCTGATCGCCGCCGACCTGGACCTGTGCCGGGCCGGTGCGGCAGGTACGTCAGGTACGGGTTCCGGCGACGTGCCCCCGCTGCGGACGGTCGTGGGCACGCTCGCGGTCGCGCTGGCCCGGCGCTTGCGCACCGGCGGCGCCCCGATCGACCTGGTCTCGTGCGACAACCTCGACGCCAACGGCCCGGCCCTGGCCGGCGTGGTGCGCGACTTCGTCACCGCCGCGCACTGGCCCGACGGCGACCGGCTGCTGGACTGGATCGACACCGGCGTCGGTTTCCCCTCCACCGTGGTGGACCGGATCGTGCCCGCCACCACCGGGGCCGACCTGGACCAGGCCGCCGCCCGGCTGGGGGTGCACGACGCCCTGGCCGTCACCGGTGAGCCGTACCGTCAGTGGGTGCTGGAGGACGCCTTCCGCGCGGCCCGACCGGCCTGGCAGCACGGCGGGGCCCAATGGGTGGACGACGTGGGCCCGTTCCAGCTCACCAAGCTCCGGCTGCTCAACGGAAGTCATTCCGGGCTGGCCTATCTCGGCCTGGCGGCGGGCTGCCGCACCGTCGCGGACGTGCTCGCCACCGGCTGGGGCGAGAACTTCGTGCGGGGCTTCGCCGCCGAGGCCGCCGGCTCGCTGCCGCACGTGCGCAACGGCACGCCGCAGGCCGGGCCGGATCCGGCCCGCTACGCCGACGACCTGGTGTCCCGGTTCGCGAACACCGCCATCCACCACGAGCTGCGCCAGATCGGCTCGGACGGGTCGCTGAAACTGCCCCAGCGCTGGATCCAGGTGCTGCGGGAGCAGGGAGCGGGCTCCTCGTCGTCCATGGTTGGACAGCAGGTGGGACAGCGAATGGGGTACCACCAGACGCTGGCGCTGGCGGCCTGGGCCAACGCGACCCGGCCCGACCCGGCCACCGGCGGGCAGCTGTTCGCCACCACCGACCCGGCCGCCGCCGCCCTGGCCGCCTGCTGGCAGGGCCCGCCCGCGGGGGTGATCGGCCGGTTGCTGGCCGTTCTCGGCGCGCCGGACCTGGCCGAGGACACGTCCCTGACCCAGGCTGTGGAGTCGTTGCTGCCCGCGTTCGCCGCGGGCAGCGTCCCGCTGTGAACGGGGCCCCACCCCTCTTGTCCTGACGAACAGAGCTTGTATATTTCATCTGCCACACAAGGGTGTCGTGTTGGGGCGCCCGGTCGATGAGCAAGGGAGCAATCGATGAGCACTGAAGCGTCGGCCGTGAACGGCACGGCCCCGCCGGCGCGGTCCACCCGGGACCTGTCCCGGGCCGCGATGTCCGGATGGCTCGGCACCGCCATGGAATTCATGGACTTCCAGCTGTACTCGCTGGCCGCCGGCCTGGTCTTCAACACCATCTTCTTCCCCGACGTCAGCCCCGCGATCGGCCTGATCGCGGCGATGGCCACCTACGGCGTCGGCTACTTCGCCCGGATCGCCGGCGCGTTCTACTTCGGGCGGATGGGCGACACCATCGGCCGCAAGAAGGTCCTGTTCATCACCATCGCGATGATGGGCGGCTCGACCACCCTGATCGGCGCGCTGCCCACCTACCAGGCCATCGGCATCCTGGCCCCGATCCTGCTGGTGCTGCTGCGCCTGGTGCAGGGCTTCGGCGCGGGCGCCGAGATCGCCGGTGCCACGGTCATGCTCGTGGAGTACGCGCCGAAACGCCGCCGCGGCCTGATCTCCTCGCTGGTCGCCCTCGGCACCAACACCGGAACCCTGGTGGCCACCGGCATCTGGGCGGTCCTGCTGGCCGTGCTGAGCGACGAGCAACTCCAGAGCTGGGGCTGGCGGATCCCGTTCCTGGCCAGCTTCGTGCTGCTGGTCTTCGCGCTGTGGGTGCGCCGTAACGTCAAGGAGAGCCCGGCGTTCGAGGGCCGCGACGACGTGGTCGACGGCGTCGCCCTGGACCGGGCGGAGCTGAAGAAGGCCGAAACGGCACACGGGCAGAGCAAGCTCGAGGCCGGGCTGAAGCAGCGCAAGGGCCGGGCGTTCGTGCTGGCCCTGCTGCTGCGCCTGGGCCAGGCCGGCAACTCCGGCCTGATCCAGACCTTCCTGGTCGGCTACATCAGCAGCACTCTGGCCATGGACAAGGCCGTCGCCACCGACGCCCTGCTGATCGGTGCCGCCACCGGGTTCGTCACCGTGCCGGTCATCGGCATGCTCAGCGACCGCTTCGGCCGCCGCCCGGTCTACATGCTGATGAGCGGCCTGTCGGTGCCGCTGGCCTTCCCGGCCCTGCTGATGATCACCAGCGGCAGCAACTCCACCCTGATGCTCGGCATGATCCTCGGCTACAACGTCTCGGTGCTCGGCCTGTTCGCCGTCGAGAACGTCACCATGTCCGAGATGTTCGGCGGCCGTAACCGGTTCACCCAGGTCGGCGTGGCCAAGGAACTGGGCGGCATCCTCGGTGTCGGCATCGGCCCGACCATCGCCGCCGCCCTCACCGCCGCCACCGGCAGCTGGTGGCCCGTCGCCGTCATGCTCATCGTCTACTCGCTGATCACCTTCGTCACCGCCTACCTCGCCCCCGAGGTGCGCGACCGTGACTTGTCCGCCCTGGAGGACGCCGCATGAGGGCCGCCGTGGTGCACGGTGCGCGCGACCTGCGCATCGACGAACTGCCCGATCCCGAGCCCGGCGAGGGCGAGGTGCTGATCGCCGTCGAGTGGGGCGGGATCTGCGGGTCGGACACCGCCTACTACCGCCATGCCGCCTCCGGCACCGCGAAACTGAAGCATCCGCTGGTGCTCGGGCACGAGATCGCCGGGCGCATCGCGAGACTCGGCGACGGTGTGACCGGGCTGCACGAGGGCCAGGCGGTCACCGTGCACCCGGCCACGCTGGTCGGCGACGGGCTGATGCCCGAGCGGCTGGCCGGGCGCACCAACCTGTACGCGCCCTGCCGCTACTTCGGCTCGGCCGCGTTCGACCCGCACACCGACGGCGGCTTCAGTCAGTACCGCACCGCCCGCGCCGACCAGATCCGGGTGCTGCCCGAGCAGGTCGGCACCCGGCAGGGCGCCCTGGCCGAACCACTCGCGGTGGCCCTGCACGCCGCCGGGCGGGCCGGGAACCTGCGCGGCAGGACGGTTCTGGTGAACGGGGCCGGCCCGATCGGCTCGCTGGTGGTGGCCGCCGTGAAGTTCCTCGGCGCCGGCACCGTGATCGCCTCCGACGTCAGCGACCAGGCCCTGGCGATCGCCGCGAGGATGGGCGCGGACGCCATCGTGAACGTGGCCTCGCAGCCGCTGCCGGACGACGTCGAGACCGTGTTCGAGGCCTCCGGCTCACCTCGCGCCCTGGGCGCGGTGCTGCGGGCCACGGCCCGGGGCGGCACCCTGGTGCAGGTCGGCAACCTGCCCGGCGCCGAGATCCAGGCCGTGCTGGGCGATCTGGTCACCCGCGAGATCACCTGGACCGGCTCGTACCGGTTCGTCGACGAGATCACCGACGCGGTCGTGGCCCTGGGTGCCGGCCTCGACGTCACCCCGCTGATCACGCATAGCTTCGACCTGGAACAGGCGGTAGAGGCGATGGACGTGGCACTGGATCCGGCCAGTGGCAGCAGTAAGGTCATGCTCCGGATCGGATGATGTGAGGCATGATCCGCATCGAGGGAACGGAAGTGTGAACGTGGTTGTGACGGGTGGCCGGGGTACCGGCGTGGTCACTCTCGGCGAGACGATGGCACTGCTGACGCCGCCGCCGGCCCCCCGCCTGCGCGACGGCGCCGCGATGACCCTGGGCATCGGGGGAGCAGAGTCGAACGTCGCGATCGCCCTGGCCCGGCTGGGATTCGGCAGCACCTGGATCAGCCGGGTCGGCGACGACGACTTCGGCACCCTGATCACCCGTGAGCTGCGGGCCGAGGGCGTCACCGTGCTGGCCGAGCGCGACCCGGCGGCCTTCACCGGGATGATGGTGAAGGAGGCCCGGGGCGGGCGCACCCTGCGGGTGCGCTACTACCGCAAGGGCAGCGCCGTGTCCCGGCTGTCGGTCTCCGACGTGGAGCGTTATGCCGGGGTGATCGCCGCCGCCGACGTCCTGCACGTCACCGGCATCACCCCGGCCCTCGGGCCGGCACCCGCGCAGTCCGTGCTCGCTGCCGTCGACATCGCCCGCGAGCACGGCACTTTCGTGTCCTTCGACGTCAACTTCCGCTCCGCCCTGTGGGCCCGCGAACAGGCCCAGCCGGTGCTGGCCGACCTGGCGCGCCGCGCGGACCTGACCTTCGCCGGGCCGGAGGAGGCCGCGCTGCTGCTCGGCGCCGACCCGTTCGCCGTCCATACGTTTGAGGACGGCGAGAAGCTGGCCCGCGAACTCGCCGCCGCCTTCGGTGCCGGGATCGTGCTGAAACTCGGTGCCCTGGGCGCGATCACGCTCCAGGACGAGGACGCGCACCACGGCCCGACCACGCCGATCGTGGTCACCGACCCGGTCGGCGCCGGCGACGCGTTCGTCGGCGGCTACCTCGCGGCCCTGCTGGAACAGCGCCCGCCGCTGGAGTGCCTGTCGCTGGCCAACCGCATCGGCGGTGCGGTCTGCCAGGCCCCCGGCGACTGGGAGGGCCTGCCCACCCGCGCCGAACTGCCCGCCCTCGGCGTGACCGGTGCCGAGGTCGAACGCTGAGGGGCTCTCGTCGTCCCCACGCACTTTGCCGGTAACCCCCCCGTACCAGCTGACGTCTCAGGAGATCCTTCGTGTCCGCACCGCTGCTCGCCGCCCATCCCGTCGTCCCCGTCGTCGTGATCGACCACCCCGACCAGGCCGTACCTCTCGGGAAGGCCCTGCTGGCCGGGGGGATCGCGGTGATGGAGGTGACGCTGCGCACCGACGCCGGCCTGGAGGGCATCCGCCGTCTCGGCGCGCTGGAGGGCATGACCGTCGGCGCCGGGTCGGTGCTCACCCCCGGCCAGGTGGATGAGGTGGTTCAGGCCGGTGCGACGTTCGTGGTCAGCCCCGGCCTGAACGCCGAGGTGGTGCGCCGCGCGCAGGAACTCGGCGTGCCCGCCCTGCCCGGTATCGGCAACGCCAGCGACCTGATGACGGCGGTGTCGCTCGGGCTGCGCGAGGTCAAGTTCTTCCCGGCCGGTCTGCTCGGCGGCCCGGCCATGATCAAGGCCCTGTCCGCGCCGTTCGCCGGGATGACGTTCATGCCCTCCGGCGGGGTCAGTCTGGCCAACCTCGGCGACTACCTGGCCCTGCCCTGCGTGCCGGCGATCAGCGGCAGCTGGATGGTGGAGCGGGCCCTGATCAACGCGGGGGAGTGGGATGCGATCACGAAGCTGGCGGCGGAGGCGGTGGACGCGGCGCGGGCGGCCCTGGGCCGGTAGCGACCGCGCAATCGCGGCATGAGGGACTCCCTGGGCGGACGTTGTGGGTAGCCTGGCGCGGTGGCCGTGCGCTCGGTGTATGTCTCCTCCACCTTCCGTGACCTGAAAGACCTCAGGTCCAGCCTGAACGACACCATCCGGCGGATGAACCTGCTCGACGTCGCGATGGAGCACTACAACGCGGAACCCGGCCCGGCACTCGACGTCTGCGTGCAGGACGTCGGTGCCTGCGACGTCTACGTGGGCGTCTTCGCCTGGCGCTACGGGGATGTGCCCGAGGGGCAGACCCGGT
Organism: Kineosporia corallincola; assembly: GCF_018499875.1. Classification (GTDB taxonomy): domain Bacteria; phylum Actinomycetota; class Actinomycetes; order Actinomycetales; family Kineosporiaceae; genus Kineosporia; species Kineosporia corallincola. The sequence goes on from NZ_JAHBAY010000002.1 coordinate 168,683, forward strand.
CGGTCACCGAGGCCGAGTACCGGGCGGCGAAGGCGGCCGGCAAGCCCTGCCTGATCTTCCTGCTGCACGAGGACGCACCCTGGCCGCGGTCCCAGCAGGACCGCGACCCCACCCGGATCGAAGCCCTGCGCGAGGAACTCACGCGCGACCACACGGTCAAGTACTTCGGCCTCGGGCAGCAACTGCCGGAACTGGTGGCCACGGCGCTGCACCAGTGGATCCTGGAGAACGCCGGCGACGAGACCTCCAGCCTGGGGCTGCTCGATCCGGCTCTGCTGACCGGGTACTACAAGCGCCTCGACCAGGAGTACGGCGGGCTCGACCTGGCCGCCCTGACCCCGCCGGAGCACGACGACGGCCTGCCGGTGCGGTTGCAGACGGTCTTCGTGCAGCCCGACGTGCGCGTCGACCCGCCGCCGGTCGAGGTGCCCCGCGAACTGCTCCAGCGCTTGCAGATCGCCGGTGAGCTCGACGAGATGTCGCTTCCCGACGGAGTGAGCATGGACGATCTGCGCGCGGCCCAGCAGGCCTACCGGGACAAGCCGCGCCGGCCGGTGCTGCCGGTGGTGATGGCCGAACGCTGCCTGGTGGTGCTCGGCGACCCGGGGGCCGGCAAGTCGACCCTGGCCCGGATGCTCGTCCTCGACCTGATCACCCCCGGCTCGCCGTGGATCCCGTCGCTGGCCGGGCATCTGCCGGTGCTGGTGGAGCTGCGTGAGTACGCCGCCGCCCGGGCCCGTGGGCAGCGCAGCGTGCTCGACTTCATCGAGGAGAAGGCGGATTCCGGGCTCGGCCTGACCCGGTCCGTGCTCGAGGGATACCTGAGGGCGGAAGGGCCCGCACTGGTGGTGTTCGACGGTCTGGACGAGGTGTTCGAGCCTGCCGAGCGGGCCGAGATCACCCGGCAGATCGCCGGGTTCGCCGAGCGGCATCCGTCCGCTCGGGTGCTGGTGACCAGCCGCACCTGGGGATACGAGCGTCGCCGCCTGGCCGCCGCGGGTTTCGCGCACCACACTCTGCAAGACCTGGAGCGGGGGCAGATCGAGCAGTTCCTCACCGGCTGGTACCAGAGAGTCCTGGGCGAGCGCCCGCAGGAGGCCGCGCACCGGCGCGACCACCTGATCCAGGTGATCGACTCGTCCCGGCCGATCCTCGAACTGGCCGGGAACCCGCTGCTGCTCACGGTTCTGGCGATCATCGGCAAGGGGCAGCAACTGCCCCGCGAACGGTGGAAGGCCTACGAGCAGGCCACCCGGGTGCTGGTGGAGAACTGGGACGTCAGCCGGCACCTGCGCGACCGGCAGGTGGAGACCAACTTCATCACGGAGGACGACAAGCGGGAGCTGCTGCGGCGTCTGGCCTGGAACATGCAGACCGGGGCGTTCGGCAAGGCCGGCAACTTCGTGCACCGCGACGAATTGCAGAAGCTGTTCGAGGACTACCTGGTCAACCGCTATCGGCAGTCGCCGGCCCAGGCCAAGGCGGTCGCGGTGGCGATGATCGACCAGTTCCGCCATCGCGACTTCGTGCTCAGCCGGTGGGGCCCGGACCTGTACGCCTTCGTGCACCGCGCCTTTCTGGAGTTCTTCTGCGCCGACGCCGTGCTCCAGCAGTTCCAGCACGCGCAGACCATGACGCTCGACGAGCTCGGCGATCTCTACGTCGCCCGGCGGGACGACCCGACCTGGCGGGAGATCCTGCGGCTGCTGGTGTCCCAGCTGGCCGAGACACATGTGGCGAAGCTGCTGAGGCGCCTGCTGGATGCGGACCGGCCGTGGGAGGACACGCCGCACCACTTCTGGTCTCCCGAAGGGCTCCGCCTGGCCGTGGAGTGCCTCCCCGAGGTGCGCAACCTCCAGGGGGCCCCGGAGATGGCGGACGTGGCCGGGGCGGTCCTGGCCGAGATCATCCTGCTGCTGGAATGCTATGGCGACGGGCAGAACAGCCGGGTGGTGTCGTTGCTGCACACGGCATCATCCGTCGCCACGGACCTCGGCCCTGGCTGGCCGGGCCGGGAGATCTACGCCGACTGGTTCTCCCGACGCGGAGGCCAGCTCCTGGGGAGCGCACTGCTGGTCCAGACCTGTGAGCTCCTGGACTCCCTGTACGAGGACCGCCCCCCGGTGGTTCTGGCCATGGCGTCGGTGGCGGCGAGCCGGGATCGCCGTGCCGTCGCAACGATCAGGCGCCTGACCGAGGACTCGGGCAGCACGGTCTCCACCGTCTCCGCCGGACAGGAGCTGGATCCGGCTCAGCGCTCCGCCCTCCTCGCGCAGGCCCGGCACGATGATCACTGGCCCGTGCGGATGTTCGCGCTGGTCATGCTGGATCACACCGACCCGGAGGGGAGCGAGACCGATGCCCTCCTGCGTGAGCGGTTGGAGAATGACTCCAGCGGTGAGGTTTTCGGGTTCACCGTCCGGGCTCTCCTGCGGCGCCATCCGGGCCAGGACGACGTGGTGCAGGCGGCAGTCGGCCGGGCCGTCGCGGAGAGCCGATCCCGGCCGGTGACGGTGTACACCCCCGCCGAGCAGGGCGAGACGTTCATCGAGGTGGTGGCCGACGCTCTCGAACCCGAATGCCCCGGCCATCCGGTGGTGATCGCACTCCGCGTGGTCGACGGAGTTCTCCTGACCGATCCCGATCAGATCCTGGCTCTTCTGGAACCGGTGCGAGAGGGGGGAGATTTGCTGACCGCCACTCTGCGCTTCCTGGCGGATTCATCGTTCTACTACGAGACCCGGCACAACGCCCTCGCGCTGCTCGACGCGCTCTTCCCGCAGGATCCGGACACCGAGGCGATGCTGTATGAGCGGATGACGAACGACCCCGATGACGATGTGTTCGCCCTCACCGTCAAAGCCGTCCTGCGGCGGGGCATGCGGGAACGGCCGGCCGTCCTGCGCTTCGTCGTCGACCGCGTGGTCGGTATGGCCGACGACACGAATCTGCGGGATCGTTTCGTCAAGCGAGCCTCCGAACTGGTTCTGAGCGCCGGGGACATGGGACTGCCTCTGTTGCTCAGCTTCCCGGAACGAGGCCCCTACTTCCTGGACATCGTTGACGACGACCTCCAGAGCCGTCTGGAACCGGTTCGCCGCCTCGGCGATCCCGAGCAGGTCGTGGCCGGCCTGCACCACCTCGCGGGTACCTCGGCCGTGAACTATCTCCGGCACAACGCCCTGCTCCTGCTGGACACGCTGTTGCCACAGGACGCCGGAGTCGAGGCCACGCTGCGCGACCGGGTGCTGAACGACCCGGACCGGCTGGTCTTCGGGGTCGCGGTCGACGCCCTGCACCGGCGGTCCCGGGACCCCCGACAGGTGAGTGCGCTCGTCATGGAGCGTGCCGCCGGGCTCGGTCTCGGCACTGGTTTCGCCGCGCGGGCGGCAGACACGCTGGAGCCCGATGATCCAGGACACCCGCTGGTTCTGGTTCATGCCGACGGAATCCTCCTGGAGGACGAGGCCGATCTCGGGGCGCGCGTCCAGCACCTCCGGCAGGCTCCGGACCCGGATGCTGCGCAGGCCGCGTTGCTCGTGCTCGCGGGGCGGGCCGAGGATGGCTGGGCGCGGCACAACGCGTTGCTTCTGCTGGACCGGCTGGAATCTGAAACCCCCGGCTTGAAAACGCTTCTGCGCGATCGTCTGGCCGAGGACGACAGCGGGACGGTGGTCGCGCTCGCGGCGAGCATGCTGCTGCGTCGTTGCCCCGACGAGCGCGCCGAACTCCTCACCGTTCTGTCCGGGCGGATCGGTCCCGATCGCTCGTGGGAGGCAGCGGCACAGGTCCTGGCCGCGTACGAGCCGGATCACCCGATGCTGTTCGCCTACGCGGAAGGGCACCTGATCGACGACGGGATCGACAGCAGTCTCGGCCGCCTTCGCGAAGCGGCGGGCCGGGGCCCGGTCGTCGCCGGGCTGAGAACCCTGGCACTCGGCGCCGATGCCGCCGAGCATCGGCACAACGCGCTGATGCTGCTGGACCAGCTGTCACCCGCCGACCCCGAGGTGGAGGCTCTGCTGCGTGATCGCCTGCACGGCGATCCGGACGCCACAGTGCTCGAGCTCGTGGCCGGGGCTCTCCTGCGGCGTCATCCCGATCAGCACCGGGAACTGCTGGAAACGGTCCGGAACCGGGCGCTCGCGGTCGGCATCGACGACCCCCTCCGGTCGGCTGCCGCGAGGTTCCTGGCCGCCCACGACCCCCACGTCACCAGACGCGTCACCCGGCAGGATCTCGGTGCCGTGGACCGGCCGCTCATCAGCGACCTGCCGACGCTCACCTTCCAGGTGGCCGGGTCCACGTTCTGATCCACCGGCATCGCGCCGGTGAGCGTGGCCGGGCCGGACGATGACCTGCGCCACATCCGCTGAAGCCGGTCATCGGCCCGCCGACCGGGGGCCGGTGATCATGACCGCGCCCACCCTGACGTCGTCGACCCGGCGGGCGGCCTGGCAGGACCTCGTGGGCCTGGGGCTGTACCGGGAGGCGGCCGAGCTGCTGTCGGCGGACGAGCCCGCCGAACGGGTGGACGGGGTGCGCACCGCGCTGCTGGCCGGTGAGCTCCCGATGGCCCAGCGGTTCCTGCGCGCACTCGGCGGCAACGCCGGGCGGCCCGGGCTGTACGAGCTGCTGGAAGGATGCGTCGCCCTGGCCGCCGGGGACGCGGGACAGCTGGACGCCACCGAACGGATCCTCGCCCAGACGGAGGCCGGCCCCGAGGACTTCGGGGTGTTCGCCGTGGTCGCCGCACCGTACGACCTGTACCGGGCCGGCGTGGCGGCACAGGCCGCGATCGACACCGGCCCGGCCGTGATCGCGGTCGTGGCCGCCGCGGAGGCGGCCGAGGGCGACCCGGTGCAGGCCTTCGTCCGGCTGGAGTCCGTCGGGCCGACACCGGGGGACGACCCGGTGCGGCGCACGCTGCACCTGCTGAACCGCCATGGTCGGCACGACGCCGCGCAGGGACTGGTGGCGCTGGCGGTCCAGGTGCCTGGTCTCACCCGCGAGCGGCGGGCGTACTGGGCGAACCTGGCCGAGCAGGTGATCCCCGTCCGCCGGTGGGACAGGACGCTGCGCGTGCTGCGCTGGATGGTCGGCCCGGTCCTGATTCTCCTGTTCCGGTTGTTCGGCGTGATCATCTGGCTCGGCCTGACGTACGCCTGGACCCGCTGGGTGCCGCTGCCCGGCCTGGATCGCGAGACTTCGCTGCTGGTAAGAGGTTACCGATCACGGCAGTGGCGCAGTGTGGAGCTGAACGCCCGCGACATGATCGTGTTCCTGGGTGGTGGGCTGGCCGGTATGGTCGCGTCGGCGGGGTTGGGCCGCAACGCCTCGGATACCGTGCTGGCGTTCCTTCTGCTGGGCGGCCTGATCGTCGGCTCGCTGTCGGCCGTGACCGTGCGCCGGGTCGTCCTGCCCCGGCGCAGGGAGCGCCGTGCCCTCGCGCGGCACCAGGAGTCACTGCGCGATCTTCGCTGCCGCTGCCTGCCCGTGGCCTGGTTCCTCGGACCGGACACGCGCTATTACGTGGATCATCATCTGGCCCCGGTCGGCCAGGTCGCGCCGGGTGGCTCATGGCGGGTGCTGGGATGCTCGCAGACCGGTGCCGTCTTCCTCGACTGGCCGGCTGCCGCCACGACCGTTCGCGCCCAGCACCTGCTGGCGCCGCTGGAGTCGGAACCGACTGTCAATCCTTATCTTTGAGGCTCCGGTGAAGCAGGGGACGCGGCGATGAACGCGCTGGGGTTGCGGTAACCAACAGTCCGGTAGCCGCGGTGAACGGCAAATTACCTGGCGGCGGGATTGAAGGCTTCAGATGGCTAAAGATCGAGCACTCATTAATAATTGGCGAATTGCTGCAAAGGTTGTGCATTTTGTCCCTTCATTCAGCTGGGGCACCTACGGAGTCGGCCCTGATTCGGCCGTTCTGAAGTGCTTGGTTGATTACAACATCAAGTTCGTCATCCACATCCCAGTACCGTAAGCGAGGCATACAGTTGGACATGAGCACACCACGCGCTCCTATGACACCCGAGGACTACGGGGGCGACCCGTCGGAAGACGCTACGCGTCTTCAGGATTGGTGCGCCTTTGTCCCTGTGGGGATCGACTGGTTACGTGAGCAGTCGGGTGTGCAACTTGATGGCAGTGTCGAGAGTCTGGGTCCGTTGTGGGGCTGGGTGATCAAGCGGCTGGCGCAGGATGATGTCTGGGCTTCTGTCGGTGAGCTTCCGGCATGGGCGTTGCGGCGGCCCTATCGGTATCGGGTCGGGGAGCTGCGACCTGAGGTGGTGTGGTTGTGGGGTGCTCTGGCGGCGTACTTCGGTGAGGTCTTCATCGCCCGGGCTGCGGCGCCGGAGGTGGAGTGGAGGATTCTGCGGCATCCGCTTGAGAGTGTCCAGGAGCAGGGAGATTTTGTGTTGCTGCGCCCTGCACATATCAAGCGCCGGAAGCCGCGTCATTGGACGAGTGCGCACCTGGTCATCGGCAACCTGATCGCTGGACAGGTGAAGAGGCCAGGCCCGCGCGATCGACCCCAGGAGGGTCGCAATGATTCTGACCTGCTGAAAAGGGTTTTCTTCCAGGCTCTGGAGTGGTTCGGTGAGGTGGTTCCGGAGCTGGAACCGTCGGATCCTGTGCCCGGTCTTGAGCCTGCTGACACCTTGCTCGGGAGGCTTGATGCTCCGGAGGTCGCCGCCGCCCGGGCGGTGTGCCCGTCCCGATGGGTCAGTATTCCCGAAGGTCTGGACGATGACGACTTCACGTTCACCACTGAAGAGGTCTGTCAAGAGGTGGGTTTCGGATCGGGTGATGAGGGTGCGTGGTCTTTGTTTCTGCATGACAGCATCAGGCCGGTCGTCGACGTGGATGTCGATGATGCTCAGGATCCTCTGCTGAGGACGCTTCGTGCGCACCCGTTGGTGGTCGAGGCCGAGCATTCCGATCGTGAGCTCTACGAATGGCGCACCAGGGGTGAACCTTCCGAGGGGGAGATGGCCGCGCTGGCCCTGACCGGGCTGGCGGCGGCTCAGGAGCGGGCTCTGCATCTGGCCCGTGGCTGAACGTCCTGGTGCGATGAGGAATCTGCCCGTGCCGAGGCCCCCGGTCGTGGTGAACGACCGGGGGCCAGGGTTTTCGCCGGGATCTGGGATCAGGCGAACTTCCAGTTGTGGTAGATGGCGCCGCTGCACTCGACCGTGTAGACGTCACCGGCGAAGTTGCTGCTCAGGCACCAGCCGGTACCGACGTTGATGATCTGGGTTCCGCCGCTGACGGTTCCGGTCACACGCCGCCAGTTCTGGTACACCGAGCCACTGCACGGCACGGTATACACGTCGCCCGAGGACCCGTTGCCGAAGTTGCTGCTCAGGCACTTCGAGGTGCCGCTGTTGATGAACTCGTTGTTCCCGTCGACGATGTACCAGTCGTGGTAGATCGAGCTGCTGGCCGCCACCGTGAACACGTCACCGGTGGTGCCGTCGCCGAAGTTGGAGCTGAGCTGGAGCCCGATGCCGATGTTGGTGACGTTGCGCACCACGTCGGCCCTGGCCGGCAGCGGGTTGACCAGGGTGACCAGGGTGGCCGCGAGCGTGAAAAGAAGTGCCAGGAAACCCATCCGGCGCATACGGGCACTGTCGATCGTCTTCAGCATTTTGTCCCCTCCAGGAAGAATGTCGCTGCGTGATCATGTCCAGCGACGGCGAACCGGGGGTGAACACGAGATGCCGTTGACGCGGCCGGGTGGCGTCATGATGACGAGTGGCGATCGCCTGGTCCCGGCACGTGATCGGTTGTGTGAGTGGGTGTGTGGCCCTCCACGGTCAGACGGTCTCAGGGGGCGGCGGACAGCGCCTCGCCGATGAAGTCGCCCGGCACCAGGTCGTCGAACGCCGGGGGCTGCTCGATCAGCCCGCTGTCCTGGTGGAAGGTCGCGGAGGTGCCGTAGCCCTCGGCGTCGGGGGTGGGGTCGTCCGGCACCTCGGCCTGAAGGATCGGCAGGATGTCGGCCACCGCCTTCGGGTCCATCGTCTCCTGGTACTCCTGGAACAGCTCGGTGGTCTTCGCCGTGTCCTCGTTGATCAGGGTCTCGGCCCTCTTCAGGGCGCGCAGGAACGCCTGCACGGCCGGGCCCTTTCGGTTGATGACCGACCGGGTGGTGAAGGCGACGCCGTGCGTCTGGCCCTTCATCTCCGGCACGTCACCCCGGGCGGGAGAGATGAAAAGCCTTCCCACACCCGTCACCTCGGCCTGCTGGCCGATCGGCTGGAAGAACGACAGGGCGTCCACCCGCCCGGCCTTGAGCGCACCGATCGAGGCGGAGGGGTCGGAGCCCAGGTTGACCATGGTGATGTCGGTCTCGGCGTCCATGCCCTGTTGTCTGAGCAGGTACGTCAGCAGGGCCTCGGTCCCGCTGCCCGGCCCGGTGATCCCGATGTTCTTGCCCTGGAGGGCCTTCACCCGCTCGGCCAGCGGCTTGTCGTCCTCACTGGTGGGAATGCCGTCACCGGCGACGATGTCGACGTAGAACTCGTCGGTCAGGGTCCCGATCAGCTGGGCGTCGTCGTTCACGCCGTAGAGGTTGTACACGTCGGTCATGACGCCACCGGCCACGTCGATGCTGCCGGACTGGAGGGCCGCCGCCGACTTGGCGCCGGTCCCCAGACGCGGGCGCTCACCCAGGGTGAGTCCCTCGTCCTCGAAATAGCCTTCCTGCTCGGCCACGAAGAACGGGAAGAAGGCGACCGAGTCGCTGGTCTGGCCCAGGTTCAGGCGCATGGCGTCGGCGCCGGTGGCCGGCTCGTCCGACCCCCGGTCGGCGCAGCCGGCCGCCAGCAGAGCCAAGGCGGCCACGAAAGCCACTGCACGAAAACGGGTTATGGACGTTCTGGCGGTTCTCATCGCTGCGGTCTCCTTCGACCGGTCGGGCACAGGCACAGGCAGAGAGACTGAGGAGTTCAGGAGTCCAGCGGCTTCCACCGGCCGGCACGCCGGCCCAGCAGATTGACCAGGCCGTTCAGGGCGGCGGCGATCACGCTGAGCACCACCAGGGTGGCGAACACGCCGTCGGTGTCGAACTTCGACGAGGAGTCGCTGATCAGGTAGCCCAGGCCGCGGTTGGAGGCGACGAGCTCACCGATGACGGCACCGATGAGCGCGTAGGGGATCGACACCCGCAGGCCCGTCAGCAGGCCGGTGAGGGACGCCGGGAGGGTCACCTTCAGGGCGATGTCGCGTCGTCCCCCACCCATCAGCCGCACCGCGTCCACCAGACCGCGGTCGACCTCGTGCACCCCGACCGCGGTGTTCAGGAACACCAGGAAGAACACCGTGACGGCCGCCAGGAGCACCTTCATGTCGGTGCCGATCCCGAACCAGACGATGAACAGCGGCGCGAGAGCCACTTTCGGGATGGAGTACAGTGCCATCACGAACGGGTCCAGGACGTCCCAGAGAATCCGCAGCGGGGCCAGGAGGTAGGCCAGCAGTGCGGCGGACCCGGCGCCCAGGAGGAAACCCAGCACGATCTCCTTGAGCGTGATCCAGCTGTTCGACCACAACGTGCCGTCGTCCACCCAGTCACCCAGCCGGGACACGATGCCGCCGGGCGAGCTGACGAACTGCGGATCCAGCACGGGACCCGAAAGCACCTGCCAGGCAACGACGAACACCACGGTCAGCGCGGCCCGCCAGCCCCAGACCAGGGTGCTGCGCCCGTGCCGCTGCCACCAGGTGCGCCGGGCGGGCACCCGCACCGGCCCGGACCGGGCGGAGGTGGCGGCGCTCATCGGGCCCCCTCCTTCAGCGCGGACGAGAGCTGCCGGTGCAACTGGACGAACCGGGGGTCCACCCGGACGTCGTCGGGGTCACGCGGGCGCGGCAGGCCGACGCGCTGGTCGAGCAGCACCGCCCCGACCCGGCCCAGCACCACCACCCGGTCGGCCAGGACCAGCGCCTCCTCGATGTCGTGCGTCACGAACACCACCGTGCGCCCGCTGCCCTGCCACAGACGCAGCAGCTCACCCTGCAACTCCATCCGCAACTGGGCGTCCAGGGCGCCGAAAGGCTCGTCCATCAGCAGCGTCTCGGGTTCGCCGCAGAGCATCCGGGCCAGGCTGACCCGCCGCCGCATCCCGCCCGACAGCTCCCGCGGGTAGTGCTTCTCGAACCCGCGCAGCCCCACCAGCTCGACCAGGTCCAGCGCCGCGCGCCGGCGCGAGCGCCGGTCGTCGCCCCGCAGCTCACGGGGCATCTCGATGTTGCGGGTGACGTCGCGCCAGGGCATCAGCGTGTCGTGCTGGGTGAGGTAACCGATCCGGGTGTCCGGCCCGGTCAGCGGCGCGCCGTGGTATCGGATCGTGCCGGTCGAGGGCCGGGTCAGCCCGGCCAGCAGGTTCAGCAGGGTCGACTTGCCGCAGCCGCTGCGCCCGAGCAGCACCAGGAACTGGCCGGGCTCGACCCGCAGGTCGTACTCGCGCAGCGCGACGATGTCCTCGTTGCCCTTGGGAAAGAACTTGCCCAGTCCCTGGACCTCGAAAACCGGCCCGGACGTCGTCGTCCCGGCCCGTTCCGCCATCGGGTGAGGTGCGCTCACAGCCGGTCCTCCCTCTCCCGCAACCCGTTCACGTCGTAACTGAACTCCCCGTCCGCGTACCGTGCGCGCGCCGCGGCCTCCCGCGCCTGCCGCGCCAGCGCCGCCTCCAGCACCTGCGCGACCCGCGCCGCCGGCACCACACAGGCGCCGTCGGCGTCCATCAGCACCACGTCACCGGGCTCGATCCGCTGGCCGCCGACCGTCACCGGCACGTCGATCTCGCCGGGCGTGTCCTTGACCGCCCCCCGCACGCGCCGCCACCGCGTCCACACCGGCAGCCCCAGATCCCGCACGTCCGCGACGTCCCGCGTCGAGGCGTCCACCAGAACCCCCGCCGCCCCGGCGACCCGGGCCTGGGTGAGCAGGAGATCACCCACCAGCGCCACCGGCCGGGGCTCGGGCATGGTCAGCACCAGCACCTCCCCGGGCCGCACCGCGGGCATCACCTTGTGCACGGCCCAGTTGTCGTCCTGGGCGCAGGCCGCGATCCGGGCCGGGCCGGCCACCGACGTCCCCGGCAGCAGCTGCTCCAGGTCCACGTCGATCAGCCCCCGCCGCCCGGCCGCCTCGTACACCGTGGCCACCCCCAGCGCCGCCAGCTGCTCGTAGACGCCGGGCCCGCTCACAGCTGCCCCACCACGTTCGGGACCAGACGCTGGAACGCCTCGGCCTGCCGGATCCCCTGGTTGCCGGTCACCTTCCGGGCGTGATTGCCGCGGTGCTCGGCCCGCTCGGCGTAGTACTGCTGGAGATACCGCTGCGCGGCCATGGCTTTCATCGCCTCCTTCTTGCGGTCGAAGACGTCGGTGATGTCGAGGAACACGCTGGGCACGAAGCCGCACAGCTCGGGCTGGTGCGGCTCGAACACCAAAAACTCGGTGGGCGGGGCGGTGCGGAACCCGCTGTCCACCCCCGCCCCCGACGTCAGCAGCCGGGCCTGCGCCACCGCCTGGTGCGCCATCGGGTGATCGGGGTTGAACGGATCCCGGTCCGGATGCGTGAGCACCACGTGCGGCGCCAGATCCCGGATCAGCTCGGCCAGCCGGTCCACCGCCTCCGGCGTGATCCGCAGCGGGTAGTCGCCCAGGTCGAAGGCGACCAGCGAGGCCCCCACCGCGGCCGCGGCCGTCTCCGCCTCCTGGTGCCGGATCCGCTTGACCTTCTCCTCGGTCTGCCCCTCCTGCTTCCACAGCTCACCGGACTCGCCGCGCTCGCCGTACGACAGGGCCACGACGACCGACTCACCGCCGGCGGCGCTGTTGCGGGCGATCGCCCCGGCGGCCCGCCAGACGAAGTCGGCGCTGTGGGCGCCGACGACCAGGAGCCTGCGCGCGCTCATGCCGCGCTCCCGAGCGACGTGGCCGACGGTGCGGCGATCCGGCGGGTGTTCTCCACGGCCATCAGCCGCACCTCCTCCTCGGAGAAGCCGTTGGCCAGCAGCCGGTCGGCCATCAGGGCCAGGCCGTCCTCCACCGGCGGGTTGAACGGCTGCCCGAGATCGCTGGACAGGAGCGAGTTCTCGGGCCCCACCTCACGGATGTGCCGGTACAGCAGGTCCCAGCTGATCTTGCCGCTGTGCGGGGTGGTGAAGCAGCGCTCCATCAGCGCGCCGTACCCGGCCAGCTCGCGCTGGGCCGGCACCGGTACCTGCTGGGAGGTGAACTCCGGGTGGGTCACCACGATCCGGCGCACCCCGGCGTCGTGGGCCGCGCGGACGGTGGCCAGGATCTCGGCGCCGGACAGGTGCCCGGTGGCCAGCACCATGTCGTACTTCGCGACGACCTGGAGCACCTGGCGCACGGCCGGCAGCACCTCGCCGTCGTCGTCCACCACGTCGATGGCCGGGGCCATGATGCCCTCGCGCGCCAGCTCGGTCTGGAGCTGCGCCCACATCGGCGGGGTCGCCCCCTCCGGGGCCTGGGCGTGGCTGTCGCGCTGGTTGCGGCAGTCGACGGTCGGCATCCACACCACGCGGGCGCCGCTGCGCCCGGCCAGCTCGACGGCCACCGGGTTCAGGCCGCCGACCGACGCGTTCAGGGTGACGGCACCCAGGGCGTCGACACCGGGGACGACGGTGCGCACCACCTGCGCCCGCTCGGCGGTGGGCAGGTAGTGCGACTTCAGCACGAAGCCGGCCAGACCGACGTCCTGGAAGCGGCGGGCCAGCGTCACGTCGTCGATGCGGCGGCGCATGACGTCGGGGGCGACGTGGATGTGGGTGTCGTAGGCGCCGGCGACCAGTTCACGGGCCCGGACGCTCGGGGCGGGGTGCCCGTCGTCCCCCGTCGGGTCGTGGTCGGGCTGGGTGTGCTCGGGATCGCTCACGGGAGAACCTTTCGGAGGTTACGGATGGTCGGGCGGTTCGTGCCCGGCCAGGCCGGCCAGCAGATCGCGGCTGGCCGGGGCGATCCGGGCGGGGACCCCCAGATCGCGCAGAAGAGCTGTCGCGGCGTCCATCTCGTGGGAACGGCGCAGGGCGTGCTGCCGCGACCCGGCGACCAGACGCCCGAGGGTGGACGCGTCGGCGGCCTCCAGTTCCTGGGTCAGGTGCCGCTCCAGCCAGTCGCGCAGGCCGGCCTTCTCCGCCGCGGTCAGGGCCTCGACCGCGGCGGCGGCCATGCCCTTGTAGAAGACGCTGCGCAACAGTTTTCGGGTGGCCGCGTCGCCGGCGGGCCCGTCCAGCACCGTGACCTGGGCCCCCAGGGGAGTCAGGAGCTGCGCGTACCGCGCCGCGCCGTCGCCCGCGGCGAGCATCGGGGTGCGCAGCCCGCGGCCGGGCACGGGGCTCATCAGGGCGACGTCGGCGAAGCGCCCCGGGGGCAGTACCCCGGCGATCTCCTGCTTGGCCCGGGCCGAGGTGGTGTTCAGGTCGGCGAACACGGCCTGCTCACCCAGGCCGGGAGCGGCGGCCGCCGCCGCGTCGCGGGCGTCGTGGGCGCTGTTGGCGCTCAGCACCAGGTGGGCGCCGGTGACCGCGCTGCTCTCGCCGGCCAGCAGCCGCACGCCGGCCGGGCCCGCGGAGCGGACCCTCGGGTCGTACCCGCGCACCGTGGCGCCCGCTGCCACCAGGTCGGTGGCGATGGCGGACCCGGCCTCACCGAGGCCGAGCAACGCGACGACGACGTGCATTTCGCGCCTCCGAATCGTCAACAACATTGTCAACAATTTTGAGCATCGCGCAGAGGCGGGACGAATGCAAGAGGGTCCGGCGGGCGGGATGCGGCACGGGTGCCGTCCGGGCGTGGGCCCGAGCCCGGTCCGGAGCCGGCGGCCCAGGGCGGGCGGCCGGGATCGGCGCCCGGGACCGTTCCCGAGCCTGGTGTCTCGCGTCTGGCACCGCCGCTCGGCGCCGGGCCCGCGGCCTGCCCTGGCGCCCACGGCCACCCCGCCTACTCTGGCCGGATGAGGCGCAGCGTCTACGACGACGACCACGAGGCGTTCCGGGGATCGGTGCGGGAGTTCCTGCGGCGTGAGGTGCTTCCGCACACCGAGGAGCACGCGCGGGCCCACGGGTTCGGCCGGGACCTGTGGCGGGCCGCCGGCAAGCAGGGTCTGCTCGGGCTGGAGGTGCCGGAGGAGCACGGCGGTGCGGCGGCGGGGGACTACCGGTTCAACGCGGTGCTGGTGGAGGAGCTGGCCGCGGTGAACCTGGCCCTGGCCTCCAGCCTGAGCATCCACTTCGACGTGGTGGCAGGCTATCTCGCCGGCCTGACCACCCCGGAGCAGCAGGCCCGCTGGCTACCGGGCATCGCCTCCGGCGAGAGCGTGGCGGCGATCGCGATGACCGAGCCGTCGGGTGGCTCCGACCTGGCGGCACTGCGCACCAGCGCGGTGCGCGAGGGCGACGGCTGGCGGATCAACGGCTCGAAAACCTTCATCACGAACGGATACTCGGCCGACCTGATCCTGGTCGCCGCCCGCACCACGCCGGATGCCGGGGCCCGGGGCATCTCGCTGTTCGTCGTCGAGGCCACCCGCGAGGGCTTCTCCCGCGGCCGTCGCCTGGACAAGGTGGGCATGCCCGAGGCCGACACCGCCGAGCTGGTGTTCGACGACGTGCTGGTGCCGGCACAGAACCTGGTCGGCACCCTGGACCAGGGCTTCCGGCAGATGATGGTGAACCTGCCCCGCGAGCGGATCGGTGCGGCCGTGGCGAACCTGGCCCACGCCCGCGCGATCCTCGACGAGACGCTGGTCTACGTGAAGGACCGGGAGGCGTTCGGGCAGCCGATCGGCTCGTTCCAGCACAGCAAGTTCCTGCTCGCCGACCTGGTCACCCGCGCCGAGGTGACCCAGGCCTACGTCGACCGGTGCGTGATCGCCCATGCCGAAGGGGATCTCACCGCCGTCGACGCGGCCAAGGCCAAATGGTGGACGGCGGACGTGCAGGGCCAGATCCTCGACGCCTGTCTCCAGTTGCACGGCGGCTACGGCTACATGAACGAGTACCGCGTGGCGCGGGCGTGGAAAGACGCCCGGGTGACCCGGATCTGGGCCGGGTCGAACGAGATCATGAAGGAGATCATCGGCCGCGACCTGGGTCTGTGACGGACCGCTGGAGGACTCGGGTCACGGTTCATAGCCGTAGGTTTCGAGCACCAGGGCGTACCGCTCGGCGAAGGCCGCCCGCATCCGGGGGCTGAACCGCTCCCGCCAGCCGCCCTGGCCTCCCGAGTAGAAGCTCCAGGACGCCTCCGAGTACAGCTTGCGGGCCACCTCCAGGGGGTCGCGCCCCGACCCGAGGTGGTCGAGAACCCGCTGCACCGCGGCGGTCTGGGCCTGCTCGCTGCCCCCGCCCCGGGGCCCCACCAGCTCCTCGTAGCGCACCCGGACCACGTCCGGGTGACGCCACAGCCAGATCGCGTCGGCGAACTCGGTGACGGCCGGGAAGTGCGGGTCGGTCAGGGCGGTCTCGATCTTCTCGTCCCAGGTGCCGCAGCGGCCGAGGATGCGGTGGTAGATCTGGCGTTCGGCGAAGTTGCCGAAACCGTTGGCCGTGCGGCCCTCCAGGAAGTTGATGAGCGAGATCAGGCAGTCGCGGGGGTCACGCACGTTCAGCACCACCGGCGGGCCCTGGCCGGCGAACCACTCGTTCGTGAACTGCCCGTCGAAGTGGCCGGGTACGAGCTGGTGCCAGTACCAGGCGATGCCGGCCGGGGTGGCCGAGAACGGCGAGGTCCAGAAGTCCCCGGCGGACACGATCGCGGCCGGGTCCTGGAGCAGCCCGGCACCGTAACGGCTCAGCACCGGCTGGCCGAAGCGCTGGTACCAGGCGAAGAGCATGCCGTGCCAGGCGCGGTCGGTCAGCCGGGCGAACTCCTGCGGGCCGGCCTGCCGGCACCGCTCGTACGTGGCGTCGTCGTAGACGGTGCGGGCCACGGCGAGCCGGGTGCCGTGGTCGAGAGCGGGCGTGTTGCGCTCGTTCTGCTTGATGGCGCCCACCGAGGTGTAGCCGAGCTCGATGAGCAGCTCCTGCACCAGATGGGTTCCGGACTTCTGCGGTGAGACCACCACCGCGCGGGAGGCGTCGGGCACGGGACGGATCACTGCTCCTCGGGGGCCAGGCCGGCCCGGGCGAACGCATCGTGGGTCTGCGCGTCGTCGAGTATCCCCATCGAGGCGAACAGCCGCACCGTGTTGACGGACGAGCGCCGGATCCCGCCGACCACGGCCGCGGGCGAGAACGAGTCGCCGATGATCTCGCGGATCTCCGCCTCCGGCGTGCCGACCGCCCGCAGCGCGTTGGCCGTGGGGGTGGTGGCCGGCTTGAGCGAGCGCAGGATCAGGTCGGGCAGCCACCGCGCCACCATCTGCCGCTCCGATACCGACAGCGTGCCCCACAGACGCTTGAAGAACGCCGAGAAGTACGCGTGGTGGGTGCCCTCGTCGACGGCGTGGTCCTGGACGATCTCGCGGACCTCGGGGATCAGCGTCGGGTCCTTGGGGACGTCCAGGAGGATGCCGGTCACCAGGGTCTCGAAGGTGACCACCTGCAACAGCTGGACGAGCCGGCCGTGCCCGGGGTAGTCGTGCCCCACGGCGTCCAGGCCGTCGAGGTACTCGTCGAAGTCGTAGGGCACGGCGTCGATGCCCGAGCGGGCCTCCAGCTGCCTGACCATGTCGAGGCTGTACAGCGAGTGGTAGCCCTCGTCGACGTAGATCTGGAACGCGCCCTGCTGCACGTCCGGCGGGCACTCGATGCCGGCCCGGCCGGTGGAGATCAGGTGCGTGGCCCGGTTGACCACGCCGACCTCGAAGTGCGCGGTGAAGTTGAGCCACTGGAACAGGTACTGGGCCTCCAGGTAGCGGGCCAGCTCGGGGTCCTTGAGCACCCGGGGGTGTTCCATGTGGGGGATCAGGTGCCGGGGGAAGAACGAGTACCGGTCCAGGTCCTCGCCGGGCCGCAGCAGCCGGCGGGGGGTGCGCCGGACGCCGGCCTTCTCGTACCACCGCTGGAAGGCCAGGACCTCGTCACTGGGCACCGGCGGCCTGCTTCGTGTCGTCCCTCGTCCACAGCTGCCCGTCCGACCACACCGCCGGGATCCGGCCCCAGTCCAGGGCCGAGGCCACGTCGGGGAAGAAGCCGCTGCCGTTGAGGTTCGCGCTGGTGTTGCACAGCACCGGGACGCCGCTGATCGCGTGGTAGGCCTCCAGCAGCGAGCGCAGCACCGGATCGGCGTCGGCGGGCACGGTCTGGAGCCGGGCGGTGCCGTCGAGGTGCACGACCGCCGGGATGCGGCCGAGCCACTCGGCGCGCACGTCGTGGTCGAAGAGCATGTACGGGTCGGGGGTGCCGGGGCTGAAGATGTCGGGGGCGTACTCCTCCAGGCAGATCGGGGCCACGGGCCGGTAGGGCTCGCGTTTCTTCACCTGGTTCAGGGTGTCCTTCATCGCCGGGTCGGTGGCCGTGGCCACGATGCTGCGCCCGCCCAGGGCCCGCGGGCCGAGCTCGGCGCGCCCGCTCAGGAGCACCACCGGCTCACCGCTCTCGTGCAGCTGCTGGGCGAGTTCCTTGATGGTGCAAGGGGTTACGGTCCAGCCTGCGGCGGTGTACTGCTGCCGGACGCTCTCCGGCATCGCCGTCAGGGCGGGGCCCAGGCGCACGTTCCAGTCCAGTCTGCGGGTGCCGTCCGTCAGGTACGCGGCGATGGCGGCGTTGCCCAGGGCCGAGCCGGCGTCGTTGGGGAAGGGCGGCACCCACAGCGAGGCCACGCCGGGCTCGGCGCGCAGGCGGCTGTTCCACTTGATGTTCAGCGCGCAGCCACCGACGAAGGCCAGGTGCCAGGGGCCGGGTCCGAGGTGGCGGCGCAGGGCGGCGGAGGTCCGGGTCACCAGATAGTCCTCGAGGAACTCGTGCACGGTGGCCAGCACGTCCTCGTCGCGGGCGGTGCCGCGGGCCTCCACCCGGGCGCGCAGTTCGGCGAAGTAGTCGTGGAAGAAGCGGTGGGACGGCTCGGCCGTGCTGCCGATGCCCCTGATCTGCCGGCGGTAGGCCACGGCCCGTTCGCCGTCGCCGTCGAAGTGCTCCAGGGTGAGCTCGGCGAGGTCCTGGTACACGCCCTCGTCGCGGCGGCCCAGCGCGATGTAGGCCATCAGCTTGCCGGCCACGGACAGGTCGTCGTTGCTGGTGGACTGCTCGGCGCGGCGGTAGGGGCCGAAGTGGTGGGCGGCCATCGCGTAGCAGTGCCCGATCAGGTGGCCCACCGGGCCGAGCGGGCGCACCCGGCCCTGCGCGTCGGCCGCGTACAGGCGGGGGAACAGGCCACCGTCCCAGACCAGCACGGCGCTCGCCTGGTCGGCGGGCAACGGTGAGGTGGCCAGCGCCGAGTACACGTGCCCGGCGATGTGCGGGTGGCTGGTGACCTCGAACGTGCGGCCCGCCAGGGTGAGCGGGTCACGCCGGGCGCCGGCCAGCAGATCGTCCTGGCCGTCCGGCTCGGCGTAGCCGTTGAGGGGCACGGTGGCGCCGTCCAGCTGCGCGGACGACGACTCCAGGCCGTCCCATCCGTCGACGACGACGGATTCCACGTCGTGAATGGTGAATCCGTGATCGGCGAGCATCCGGATGATCAGTTCGCTGCTCGGCAGCGCGCTGTAGCGGGGGCGGTTGCCGAGTTTCTCCACCTCGGTGGAGAACAGCAGCTCCCCGTCCTGGACGGCGGCCACGCCACCGTCGTGGGTCAACTTCAGGCCGATCCTCAGCATGACCGTTGTCTCCATCGGTGATTGAGGCAGCTCAGACTCCTGCTGACGCGGGAAACGCTGCCCGAACGGGAAAACCCGGATGTCCGAAGCCGTACCCTTCTCGTTCTCCGGCCGCGACGAGATCCGCACGCCAGACGAAGATCGTTGACGTGCGGCAGCTTTGACGCAGCCGGAAAGGAGAGGTGGGGGCCGGGCAGGGCCACCCGCCGATGACTGAACGGCGTCGCCCAGTGACACTAAGCTGTGAATGGACGTTGTGGCAACCGTTACGGACAATCGGGCAGTTTCGACGGTAACCCGACGGGAATTCGTCGGGAAAAAGATGCGGCCCGGTTCCGCCGCACCAGTACGGTGATGGTGTGACCCGGAACGCGATCCGTCGTGCCACCGGTGGTTTCGTTGGTCCCGCAACGAAATTCGGATTACCGTCAAGTCTGTGCAGGACTGCGCTAGGAGGCACATCCGATGCGGCGAAGGGCCGTCGTCTTCCTCACCGGCTTCGGTGTACTGGGACGCAACCACGACTACATCACCGACACCCGCCGCCGGGGCCTGGTGCCCCTGCTCGTCACCCCGGAGAGCTTCCGCGAGTCGGTCGCGGCGGCACGCGCCCACCCCGGCCACGTGGTGCACCGGATCGAGGAGATCCGTTTCGTGACGGGCCGTCTCGACTCGCCGGAGAGCTTCACCGGCGAGGTCGCGGCGGTGGTCTCGGCCTGGGAGCGTGATTACGAGTTCGTCGGGGTGTGCGCCGTTGGCGAGGTGCTGGTCGAGCAGGCCGGCCTGGTCGCCGACCGCTACGGCCTGCCCGGCCCCGGGCTGCGGGCCTCCCGGGTGTGCCGCAGCAAGGTGCTGCAACGCTGGTACCTGCCGCAGTACGCACCCGGTCACCAGGTCGTCCCGCCGGGGGCCCGGGCCGTGGCCCGGCTCGACGGTCTGCGGTATCCGGTGGTGGTGAAACCCGTTTCCCGGCACTCCAGCTCGGGTGTCGTCGAGGTGGCCGACCCGGCGGCGTGCCGCGAACTGCTGGCCGGCTACCCGGCGCACGAGACCCTGCTGGTCGAGGAGCGCGTGAGCGGGCCCGAGTTCTCGGTCGAGGCCCTGGTGCAGAACGGCGAGGTGGTGTTCGCCTCCGCCACCGCCAAACGCACCACCGAGAGCACCGGCGGCGGCTTCACCGAGCTCGGCCACAGCCTGCCCTACCACGGGGAGCACGAGAAGGTCCTGATCTCGGCCACCCACGACCTGCTCCAGGCCCTGGACTTCCGCGACGGCATGGCCCACGCCGAGTGGCGGGTGGCGCACGACGACGGCCGGCCGGTCCTGATGGAGGTCGCGGCCCGCACCCCCGGAGACGCCCTGCTACTGCTCTACCGGCTGGCCACCGGGCGCTCGATGGAGGAGGCGGTCCTGCGGATCAGCCTGGGCGAGCCCGCGGACTACCCGCTGCCGCGGCGCAGCGCCCGGCAGGTCTACGTCGAGCACCCGGCCGGGGCGGTCCTGCGCGACGTCACCTACGACGGCCCGGCCGATGAGCCGGTGCGGCAGCCGGTCTGGCTGGCCGACGCCGGGGGCCAGTGGCCGCAGCTGCCGGCCGCCTCGGGTCTGCGGGCGGTGTTCGTGCTGGTCGGGCGCGGCACCACGCTGCGGGCGATCGGCAGCAGCGACGACCGCGCCGTCACCTTCGTCGTCGACGGTGCCGACGAGGCCGAGCTCGACGCCCACGAGGCCGCCGTCACCGCCGGCCTGCACGTCGGCTACCAGCCCGCCGGTTCCCCCGAGGCGGTCGGCGCCCCGTGAGAACCGGCGTCCTGCTGCGGATCTGGGCCGGTGACACCGGGGCACGCACCGGTTTCCAGATCTTCCAGTTCCTCCTGCCGGTGGTGGCCGTCACCTCCACCACCGCCACCGCGACCGAGGTGGGGCTGCTGGGCGCCGTGCAGTTCCTGCCGGTCGTGTTGTTCTCCCTGGCCGCGGGCAGCCTGGTGACCCGCTTCGACGCCATGCTCCTGCTGCTGGTCAGCAATGTGCTGCGGCTGGCGGCGGTCGGCTACCTGACCGTGGCCGCGCTGGCCGGATCGCTCGGGCTGGGCGACCTCATGCTGGCCGGGTTCGTCGTGGGCACCGCCACCATCGTCTACGACGTCACGTTCCAGTCCACGGTGCCCCGGGTCGTCGGCCCGCAGTCCCTCCAGAGGGTCAACGGCCTCTTGCAGGGCAGCATCTCGGTGGTGCAGATGGGGGCGCCGGCCCTGGCCGGGTTCCTCGTCGCCGGGCTCGGCGGAGCCGGTTCGTTCGCCGTCCTCACCGGTGTCTTCTTTCTGGTGGCGGCTGGTTTCGCCACCCGGACGGTGAACACCGGCGGCATCGTGACCACCCCGGTGTCGGTCGTCGAGGGCCTGAGATACACCTGGCGCGACCGGTACGTGCGGGCGATCTGCACGCAGTCGGCCGTCTTCAACCTGCACGAGCAGGCCTTCATGACGGTGTTTCTGGTGTACGGGCTGCGCGAGGTGGGCCTGGGCAGCGGCGCGATCGGGTTCGCCGTCGGCGCGTCCAGCCTCGGCTCCCTGCTGGGTGCCCTGGTGGCCGGCCGCCTGGCCCGGGTGTTCCACTTCGGCCGGGTGGTGTCGTTCTCGCTGCCGGCCGCGGCCCTCGCCCTGCTGCTGGCCTCGCTGCTGCCGGCCGGGTACGTGCTGCCCGCCTTCGCCGTCGCCCTGGCGGTCAACGGGTTCGCCCTCGGCCTCTACAACGTCAATGCCGTGTCGCTGCGCCAGATCACGCCCCCGCCCGAGTTCCTCGGTCCGGTGACGGCGGCCTACCGCATGCTGTCGTTCGGCACCATCCCGCTGGGCGCGCTGATCGGGGGCATCCTGCTGGACCTGGTGCCCGGCCGGGTCGCCCTCACCGTCGTGGCCGTCTCCCTGCTCGTGCTGACCTGCCAGATCTTCGCCACCCCGGTGAGGTCGCTGGCGTTACTGCCCTCGCCGGCGGTCCCGCCCGGCGAGCCGATGACGGAGGCCGTCGATGGCTGAGGTCCACTGGTTTCCCTCCGTCGCACAGGTCCCCGAGCGGTGGTGGGACGACGACGCGGCCGTGCCGATCGACCGGCGCAGGCGCTTCCGCCGGTTCCGGGACGTCGTCGAGGGCGAGCACACCTTCGTGCTCTCCGTCGGGTCGCCGGGCGATCCGGTGATCACCTGCGGCCACGTCAGCTCGCCGGCCTCGGGGCTGTTCAGCGACCCGTGGAAGCTCTGGAGCAGCGACCAGTTCCTGCGCCTGGACGGCGTCGCGCCGGACGAGGCGGCGGCGATCACCGCCCACCGCGACGCGCTGCTGGCCCGCCTGACCGGTGGCGACGCCGGCGTCGTCGCCGGGGGAGCGGGTGTCCTGCACGAGCGGCTGGGTGGCGCTCTCGTGGTGCGCGGCCTGGACTCCAGCGAGGTGCTGCACGCCGGTGGTGCGCCGGCGTCCTCCACGGAGGCCGCCACGACGCTGCGCGAACTCCAGCGCAGAGCCTCGGACAGCGACCTCGGGGTGGCTTTTCCGTATGTCGACCGCGCCGACGCCGGGCTGCTCGCCGCCCTGTCCGAGACCGGCTTCGGGCTGGGCTCGGTGACGGCCACCAACATCTTCGACCTGCCGCCGCGCGACTCCTTCGACGATCTGCTGGGCCCGTTGCCCGGCCGGGTCCGTTACCGGTTCCGTAAGGAGTGGAAGGACTTTCACGCCCAGGGCCTGACCCTGGAGGAACTCGGCATGGAAGAGCACGTGCACGACGTGGTCGCGCTGGAGACCGGCAACCGGGTCAAGCACGGCGGCACCGCCGACCAGCAGCGGCTGATCGGCGTGCGCCTGGCCATGGCCCGCCTGCTCGGCGGCAATCTGCGGGTCAAGGGCGTGCGCGACGACCGGGGCGAGCTGATCGCGTGCAGCATCGACCTGGTCGACGCGGACCGGCACCTCGGCATGGTGTTCGGCCAGCACGAGACCCGCAGCAGCGAGCTGGTCTACCCCACGCTGGTGTACGCCTGGCCGCTGCGGCAGGCCGTCGCGGCGGGGGCGACGCAGGTGCGCATGGGATTCGAGGCGTTCGCTCCCAAGACGTTGCGCGGAAGCCGTCTGGAACGGCGGGTCTTCGCGTTCTGGCACCCCCGGCCGGCCGTGCGTGCGGCCGCCGGCGAACTGCTGTCGTTGCTGGACGAGCGGCTGTCGCGGGGTGTCCTGGACGGTGCCCGCACCACCGAGAGCGCGGGCCGGCACTGGTCCTTCGCCGGTGCGAAGGCCTGAGAACGGATCAGCTGCGGTCAGATCCGGGGGTCGAGCAGCACCTTGGCGTGCTCGGTACGACCGGAGTCCAGCTCGTCGAGCATCGCGGACAGCTGACCCAGGCCGATCGTGCCGGTGTGCAGGTCCGAGACCCGCACCGAGCCGTCGGCGATGGCGCGCTGGGCGCCCAGGAAATCGTCCCTGGTGTAGGCCAGCGACCCGATCACGGTGAGTTCACGGATCTGCCAGTCGCCGTAGCTGACGGTGGAGTCGGTCATCGGGAACCCGAGCAGCGACAGCGTCCCGCCCCGGCGTACCAGTTCGGCGGAGGGCTGGAGAAGCGCTGCCGCACCGGTGCATTCGTACAGGACGTCGGCGCCCAGGCCGTCCGTCAGCTCCAGCACGTGTGCCCTCGCCGCCTCACCGGGGGCGATGACGTCGGTGAACCCGAGCTTGGTGGCGGCCTGGCGGCGCTGCTCGTTGGGCTCGATCACCAGCACGTGCCCGGCCCCGGCGTGCCGGGCGTGCTGGGCGGCCAGCAGCCCGATCGGCCCGGCGCCCTGCACCACGACGATCGCGCCGAGCGGCTGGTGGGTGCGGCGCACCGCGTGGAAGGTGACGGCGGTGGGCTCGACCAGCGCGGCCTCGATGTCGCTGAGGCCCTCCAGCACCGGCATCACCCGGCGGGCGGAGACCACCATCGACTGGGCGAACGCGCCGTGCGCCGGTGAGCCCGGGGCCACGCCGTTGGCCTCGGCGAAGGCCAGGTCGCAGTGGCCGGGGTGGCCGGCCTGGCACTGGGCGCAGACCCCGCACGCCGCACCGACGCTCGCGATCACCCGGGTGCCCACGGGCAGGCCGGTGACGTCGTCGGCGGTGGCCGCGATCACGCCGGTCCACTCGTGGCCGAACACCGAGGCCGGGATCTGCCCGCCGCTGGTGTAGTTGTGCGTGTCGGTGGCGCAGATCCCGCAGTAGGTGATGCTCACCTCGACCATGCCCGGATCCAGCGCGGCGGGCGCCTCCTCCTGGCGGATCGTGAGACTGGAGACACCGTTGACCTGGGCGAACGAGGTAGTCACGATCGCAGCATATGCCTGCGCCCGGCATTTGTGCGACAGGTGTCGATTTACCCCCGACCTGCTGCCGGCCTGATGTGGGGGGCTCACATCGTGATCGCGGCCTCCACCTCGCGCTCGAACAACCGCGCCGGGTCCAGGTCGAGATAGGTGAGCGAGCCGGTCAGCTCCAGGCTGAGCACGCCGTGCATGCGCGTCCACATCACGACGGCCCGCTCCAGGGGGGTGTCCTCCTGCCGGGCGGTGCGGGTGGTGCGGGTGGGCAGCTCGGCGACGACGGCCGCGATGAGCTCCAGCGAGTGCAGGGCGGTTTCGGTGGTGTCGGCCGGGGCCCGGTAGCCCGGCACCGGCGTGCCGAAAAGCAGCAGGTAGCGCTGTGGTTCGGCGAGGGCCCAGTCGCGGAAGGCCGCCGCCATGGTGTGCAGGCGCCGGGCCGGCGGTAGTGAGGCGCCGTCCTCGGTGGTCCGGGTGAGGGTCTGGGCCAGGTCGGTGTAGCCGTCGCGGATCAGGGCGGTGAGCAGGGCGTCGCGGCCGGCGAAGTAGCGGTAGAGGGCCGGGCCGCTCATGCCCATCTGCCGGGCGATCGCGTTCAGGGAGATGCCGGTGGTCCCGGACTCGGCGAGCTGCCGCATGGCCAGCTGCTTGATCTCGTCGATCGCCTCGCGGCGGTGGCGCTCGCGTCGTCCGCCCGCCGCGGCTGGCATCGGTCTCCCTCGGAAGTTCGCCCTTCGTGTGCCGGGCCATCGTATCTTTGTTATACCCTCTAACTAATGCGAGAGGTCGTAACCGAGGAGGCTCGTCGTGAGTGATCATGTGGTGGTGCTGGGGGCCGGGAGTGGGCTGGGGGCCGTGATCGCCCGGCGCCTGGTCGCGGAGGGGCGCCGGGTGACGGGGGTGACCCGTTCCGGCAGAGGGGTTCCCGGCGGGGTCGTGAGCCGCCGGGCCGACGTGCTGGACCGGGCGTCCCTCGTCGAGGTCTGCGAGGGGGCCTCCGTGGTCCACCTGGCCACGAACGTCCCCTACCCGGACTGGGCCGCCCGGTTCCCGGTGATGGTCGACAATGCGATCGCCGCCGCCGAGAGGTCGGGTGCGAAACTGGTTTTCGCCGACAACCTGTACGCCTACGGCCCGGTCGACGGGGTGATCACCGAAGCCACCCCCGAGCGTCCGGCGGGCCCGAAGGAGAAGCTGCGCGCGCGGCTGCGGCAGACGTTGCTGGGGGCTCACGCGTCAGGACGGGCCCGGGTGACGATCGCGGGCATCAGCGACTACTACGGCCCGGACGCGCACAACACGCTGCCGAACGAGCTGCTGCTGGCACCGCTGGTGCGCGGGCGCAACCCGGTCTGGTTCGGCCCGCGCGAGCTGCCGCACACCTTCGGGTACGCGCCCGACACGGCGCGCGCCCTGATCGTGCTGGGTGACGACGCCCGCGCCGACGGCCGGGTCTGGAACACACCCGCCGCCCCGACACTGCCGGTCTCGCGGTTCGCGGCACTCGCGGGGCAGGTGGCCGGGCGTGAGCGCCGGCTGCTGCGGATGCCGGCCGCCACCGTCACCCTGATGTCCCTGTTCGACCGGCGCCTGCGGGGTTACGGCGAGCTGAACCATCAGCGCACCCGGCCGTGGGTCGTCGACCACTCGGCCTTCGAGCAGGCCTTCGGGCCCTTCCGGGTGACCGGGCACGAGGAGGCACTGCACGACACGATCGGGTGGTACCGGGCCCGGTAGAGGTTAGTCTGGGCCCGCGGTGAGGGGGCGAACATGGTCGAAGGGGACCGCTACCTGCGGTGGCTGTGGGACGAGCAGAGCCGGTGGTCGCAGCGCGCCGACGAGCTGAAGGCCGGGGTCAACCGGAACCGGCGGGACGTCCTCGTACTGGTGGTCGCGGCCGCGGTGCTGGTCACGGCCTCCGGGCCGCTGGCCGAGGTCTCTCCGTGGATCAGCCGGATCGCCGTCGGGGCCGCCCTGGTCTGCGGTTCTGCCGCTGCCCGCAAGCGGATGAGCCTCGGGCGCGACCGGCTGGCGGCCTGGACGAGAACACGCTCGGTGTCCGAGAGCCTGAAATCGCTGACGTACACCTACCTGGCCGGCGTCGGTCCCTACCGCGGGGACGGCGCCGACGAGACGCTGAAGTCGGCTGTGTCCGAGTTGCTGCGGTCCGGCAGCGATCTGGCTGCCGGGGCCAGCACCCAGGCAGCCGTACCGCGTGACCTCCCGGCTGTGTGGGATGTCGCCTCCTACGTGACGCAGCGGGTCGATCGGCAGCGCGACGGGTACTACGAGAAGCAGTCCCGTGTCATGGGGGACCGGGCGGACCGGTTCAGCCGGATGGAGAGTCTGTTCTTCTACATCGGCGCCGTGTTGTCGGCGGTGATCCTGATCTTTCCCGGCCCCTGGCTGGCCCCGTGGGTCGCGGTGCTCACCACCGTGAGCGGAGCGGTCGCGGCCCACGCGGCGGTGCAACGGTACGGTGCCCTCCAGCTCGAATACGCACAGGCCGCGCATGAGCTGGAGCGGCTGGTCAGCTCCCGGCGGGCTCTCGGCGGCCTGACGGCCGAGCAGCTGGCCGCCGAGGACGACGGGTTCGTGGCCGCGGCCGAGAGCGTGATCTCGAACCAGAACGAGGCCTGGATGGTCAGCAGCCTGGACGCAGCCCAGACCTCCGAGAAGAAGACCAGGGAAGCGGTGACCACGGTGACGCAGCAGGCGCAGTCGGCAGCCAGGAAGGCGTGACGCCGATCAGCCCCACCACCCGTCCTCCGGCCGCATCCGGAACAGCACGTGGTTGCCGCCCTGGTCGCCGGCGACCAGCAGACCCGTGGGCCGGTGCACCTGTGCCCAGGCCGCGTCGAACTCCATGGGCAGCAGGCCGATCTGGCGCCCGCCGGCCCAGATCCGCACGGTCTTGTCGTCGGCGGCGGAGACCAGTAGATCCGCGCCGGCGGGGTGGGCGCATCGCACCGGCCCGGCGTGCCCTTCGAGCCAGCGCACCTGCCCGCCGGAGGTACCCCACTGGCCGATGCGGCCGTCCCATCCGGCCGAGGTGATCGGCCGGTCGGCCGGACCGCCGGCCAGCCGGAGCACCTGGGCCCCGTGCCTCCCGTCCTGCTCGATCGCCGCGCCCCAGCCCTGCCGGAACCACCAGGTCAGCACCCGGCCGTCGGCCGTGCCGATCGCCGCGACGTGTGCGTCCCCCACCCGTTCCAGATGCGCGGCGGTCGTGGTGCACGGTTCCGGGAGCTCCAGCCGGTGCGCTCTCCCGGTCCCGGTGTCGAACAGATCGAGATGGGCGGACCCGGCCACCAGCAGCAGGCCGTCCGCCCCGGCCAGACGGACACGGCCGGGGCCGGCGGCGAGACGATGGCGCGGGCGGCCGGTGCGGACGTCCCAGACGACGACCTGACCGTCGGGGGCATCCGTCGCCACCTGGTCCGCGCCCACCGCGCAACAGTGCTCGGCCCCCGGATGCAGCATGTCCGGAAGCGGCTGCGGTTCGCCATGATTCATCAGGTGGCGGTGAATCGTGCCGCCGTTCTCCAGCGTCACGATCACGTCGCCGACCCGGGTGGCGTCCATGCAGATGTCCCTGGCGGTCAGTACCGTGCCTCGTCTCCGGCCGGTCTCCGCCTCCACGGTGTGCAGGTAGCCGTAGGCGTCCAGCACGACGACGGTCCGGGCGTCGTCGAAGAACTCGATCAGCTGGACGGCGTGGGAGTAGGTGTCTTCCGGTTCTGCGACGGCATCGGGTTGCGGTCGCCACACCAGCGCGACACCGTTCTGGCCGATGGAGGCCGCGAGCCTGCCGTCCGGGCTGATCGTCACGCCCTCGGTGGCGAGCCCGTGCCGCTTGGAGGCCGCGACGAGTGAACGTTCCCGCAGATCGTAGACCAGAACGATGCCGTTCATCAGGCCCGCCACGGCGATCCTGAAGTCGTCGTCCACCGCCAGGGACAAGAGCCCGATGGCGGTTTCCGTGTCGAAGCGCGGTAGCGACGGCCCGTCGGGGCGCAGATCCTCGGTCCACAGCTGCATCTCACCGCCCCGGCCGCCGGTGAGAACCCGCCGTCCCTCGGAATCGACCGCGCAGTGCCGGATCTCGTACGCCTGCTGGTGCGGGGCCCGAACCTGGGTGCCGTCGGCGAGGTCGTACCGGTGGAGCCGGCCGTCCAGGGTGCCGACCACGACCGTGGGCGATGACCTGGCTACCGAACAGGCCTGCGCCAGAACGGTCCCGGGTAGCGCGCGGGTCTCCTCCCAGCCGGGTCGCCACAGGTGGCAGGCATGGCCGTCGGTCACGGCCACCGTCTCGCCGTGGCCGAACGAGGTGTTCTGCACCCGGCCGGCCAGGGGGAGACGGACCTGGTCCAGCGCCACGGCCCGCAGCCCGTCCCACCGCCGGCGCCGGATCACGCCGTCCCGTTCCACGGTGACGATCGCCGGGGCATCGGGATCTCCGGTCACCGCGCAGCCGGACACCCGGGATCCGTGCCGGCCGAGCGAGGCCAGCCAGGTGCCGTTGCGCGCGTCCCACAGGTGGGCGGAGTTCTCGTAGGAGCCGGTCACCAGCAGCTTCGCGTCCTCGGACAGGCCGCAGCTGCTGCCGCGAGGGTGAGCCCGCAGCATCTGCTCGAGCCCCCGGGGTTCCCGGTGCGCGACGACCGGCTCCAGCCAGCGCTCGCCGTTGCCCGCCCGGCGTTCCTCCTCCTTCTTCACCCATTCCACGGCGGCCGGTGGCCCGAACCGCATGCGGCCGGCGATCTGCTGCCAGAACAGGCCCGGCCGTAACTCCAGCAGGTCCGTCTCGGCCCGTAGGGCGTCCGCGAGGTCCACCGGCAGCCCGGAGGTGTTCCCCCGGGCCCGGTTCAGTTCTGCGAGCCGGCCGGCGCACGTGCGGACCCCGCCGAACCGTCGAAAGCCCTGGTCGTCGGCCGCCTCACTGACCCCGACGGCCTCGGCCGCGCACTCCAGGTACTGCGGGTCGGTGAGCACCTCGGTCTGCCGGTCGTCCTGCCCGGAGGCGATCAGGTGCACCACGATCTGCTGGAGGGCGCGCGGGTCACCGGTCTGCCAGGTCCCGCCGGGCCGGGCCCGGCGCCAGAACATCTCGGCCAGCGACGCGTGCACCAGCGACGGGTCCTCCGCGTACGGCCGGGTTCGCGCGGCCTGATCGGTCAGCTCGCGGTGGAAGAACGACAGCAGCCCCAGGCCGTCGTCGTCGCGGGTGGTCAGGTAGGCCTGGAGGTCCGAGCGCAACAGGGCCCACAGCACCGTGGGTACCTGCGGTGGCTGCTCGTCGATCTCCTCCTGCCACCGCGCATGGCTGCGCGATCTCGCCTCGCCCATCACGGTCGCGTCGTGGGAGAGAGCGTCGAGCATCTCCTGCTCGGTCAGGCCGGCGCCGGAGGCGGCGAGCAGCCCCAGAGCCCGGCCGACGAGCGCGGGCCCGTGCGCCTTCGCCGCCGAAAGCCGCTCGTACAGGCGGGTGATCAGGGCATCCAGCTGTGGGGGAAGCCCCGCGGGAACCTGCTGTGAGGTCCAGGTGCCGGCCTCCTGCACGGCCAGACGCATCCACAACGGACGGCCCTCGACCGCGAACGCGTCCAGAAGTGGGCCGGCCTGCCCGGGCTGGAGGGTCCGGCCGGTCTCACCGAGCCACCGGCGCAGCAACCGAGCGCCGTCGGACCGCGACAGTCCGGTCAGTCGCAGGTGCTGGTGCTGGCGCGACGAGCCGCGCAGAGATCGGGCGTCGCGGGTGCTGAGCACGATCCGGACGTGGCGGGGCAGCGGGTCGGGAAGCCAGAGCAGGTCGTGCGGACGGTGGACGTCCGACAGCTGGTCCAGAGCGTCGATGTACAGGCGGACCGGGCGGTCCGCCTGCTCCAGCAGCTCGTGGAAGGCCTCGACCGTCTTGTCGTAGGTCACCAGCGGTCGGCTCTTCCCGCCGAGGCCGACGGCGAGCTCGTGCACCAGATCCTTCAGCACACTCAGCAGGTCACTGGTGCGCGGGCCGGTCCCCAGCAGGCGCAGGACGGTCAGGGTGCCCGGTGACCGCGAGCTCGCGCACGCAGCCGTGATCAGCGCGGTCTTACCCGTGCCCGCCTCGCCGTCCACCGTCATCAGACCGGGGCCCGGCTCGTCGGCGAACGCGGCCAGCCGGGCGAGCTCCCGGCCGCGGGCGACCAGGTCCGGGCCGGTGCCGGGGCCGGTGCCGGGCACGGCGACGAGGGCGGGAACGGTGGCCCCGGTCGCGAGCGTGTGCTCGATGCGCTCGAGGAACCAGGTGTGGACGATACCGGCGACCGCTTCGGGGGTGGTCGCCGGGTCTCTGTCGAAGACCTGACCGGGGTCCACCCGAGCGCGCACGTACTCGTCGAGCTCCCAGGCAGGGGCGTCGCCGGCGGCGTTCATCACGGCGAACATCCCCGGTGCCGGGCCCTCGGCGGGCAGGGCGGCATCGACCTCCTGCTCGGTCGCCGAACGCCGGTAACGGCCGCGGTCGCGCGGATCCAGGTTCTGCGAGGCGTGTGCGAAGGCCTGGTGCAGCGTCTCTTCCGTCTGCCGCCAGGCCTCCCGGTTCTGCTCAGGGCCGGTGCGTGGCATCAGCCGGTAGGCGTGAGGCAGTGCGTTGAGGTCCAGCTGGTACCAGCGGTCCACCAGCAGACGTTCGTGGCCGGTGAAGTGCCCGCGCAACCGCTCCATGTCGGCGTGCGGCACCGTGGTGGGGACCGGGAGCCAGCCGCGACGGCGGGCACCGAGGTAGAGGAAGTTCAGTTCCGGTGACGCCTGGCGGCACCGCTCCACCTCGCCGAGGCAGACATCCATGGTGCGCTGGTCGTGCGATGCCTGCGGGCTGATGCCCCAGCGCAGGTCGACCGGCTGGAAGTGCACACCCCGCCGGGCGCATTCGCGGGCCAGGGGATCGAAGGCCAGACGGCGCAGCTGCCGGCGTTCGGCCGCGATCTGCTCGGTGAAGGGGGAACTGACGAACACCCGGAACGTGCGGGCCAGCATGGGCACGGGGCGAACTCCTCCGTCGGTGACCGGGCTCCCGGAACCTTCCGGTCGCCTGATCCGAACGGTACGTCGAGGATGTCGCGGTCGCGCTGCCGGAGGGTCGTGGACGAGGGGTTCTCAGTCCACCGGGCGAAGGACGCCCAGGCCGAGCACGGTGGGAAGATCAGGGAGCTCGGGAAGGTCGGAAGGGCGCACGCGGCGGCGGAAGAGCTTGCGGAGGCGGCCCTTCCTGCCCTCCACGGTGGGGGAGAGGGCCGAGAGGATCTCGCGGTCGACGGCGGTTGGTCCGGTGGGAAATTCCTGCTCGATGTAAGCCTCTACCAGCCGCCAGCTCTCGCGGGTGGAGGCCATGGCGGTCAGGCGGTGTGCCGCCGGGCCCGGAAGGTGTTCCTGCATGGAAAAAAGTCTGCCGGAGAGGTTTGAAACTCGGGCAGGAATGGAAAAGTAATGGGTCCCCTCTTCTGGGGGTGACCTGGCAGAACCCGGCGACCGGGTGCGTCACCGGGCCCTGCCGGGCCGGGATCAGCGAGCCTCGCAGGCCACGCCGTCCTTGTCGCGGTCGAGCTTGGTGTTGGCGTTGTAGATCTTGGTGCGGACCGGGATCAGCCTGGTGGCGACCGGGGCGGTCTTACCGCGCACCTTGTCCTTGGCGCCCTTCTTGCGCAGGCCGTGCTCGTAGTCCTGGTGCAGGGCGGTGCAGTTCTTGTACTTCTTCGCCGCCGCCGCGGGGGCGATGGTTCCGGCCTCGGCGGCACTCGCGCCGGCCAGGCCGAGCATGCTCAGGCACAGAGCGGTGACACTGATTGTTGCAATGCGCTTCATGGCGGTGACAGTAGGGCAACCTCGCGCGCCCGCGGGGGCGAACGGGAAAGTCGTGACCAGGGTCCTGGGTGGACCCGCACGGGACACAACCGCCCACCGTCCCCTACCGTCCTGCCGTGAGCACACCGGACGGCCGCCGGCCCGATCTCAAGCTGTCCGGCCGGCTGGCCCTCGACCGCGCCGTCGCCGCCCTGGAACAGCTGATCGGCGGGATCACCACCGGCTCGCTCGCGCTCCTGGTGTCGTTCCTGGTCCTGGTCACGGCCGTGCTCTGCGTGGCCGGCGTGGGACTCCTGCTGGCCCCCGTCGTCCTCCAGTTCGTGCACCAGGTGGCCGGCCGGGAACGCGCCCGGCTGACCCGGTGGGGCGCACCCGTTCTCGGCCCGGGCGAGCAGATCGTGGACCTGCGCGCCGCACTGGCCGACCCGACCACCCGCCGCGAGCTGGCCTGGCTTCCGGTGCACGCCTCGCTCGGCCTGCTGCTCGGCCTCGTCGGTCTGCTGCTGCCGCTGTTCGCGGTGCGCGACGCCACTTTTCCGCTGTACTACCCCCTGCTGCCCGAGGGCTACGCCGGGGCCTCGGTGTCGATCGGCGAGCTCGCCGACATCCGGACCTGGCCGATGGTGCTCGTCGTGTTCATGATGGGCCTGGGCTGGACCGCGGTCATCATCGGCCTGACCCCCGCGATGGCCCGCCTCCAGGCCCGCCCGGGACGCCGGCTGCTGGCCCCGCCACCCGGCACCGACCTGACCGGCCGGATCGCCGAGCTCACCTCCTCGCGCGCGGCCGCCCTCGACGCCCACGCCACCGAGCTGCGCCGCATCGAGCGCTCGCTGCACGACGGCACACAGAACCGCATCGTCGCCGTCACCATGCTGCTCGGCACCGCCCGCCGTGCCCTGGCCCGCGACGACCGGGCCGCCGCCGAGCAGGTTCTCGCCCAGGCCCAGGACGCCGCCGAGGACGCGCTCGCCGAGCTGCGGGGCGTGGTGCGCAGCATCCTGCCGCCGGTGATCGAGGACCGCGGCCTGGCCGGTGCGCTGTCGGGACTGGCCGCCAACTGCGGGGTTCCGACGGCGGTGGACGTCGACGTGCCCGGGCGCTGCCCCGCCTCCACCGAGGCCACGGCCTACTTCGTGGTGGCCGAGGCACTGACCAACGTGGCCAGGCATTCTGGGGCCGGTTCGGCCACTGTTAGGCTGCGCCGCCGTGACGCGCGACTGCTGATCGAGATCACCGACGACGGCCGCGGCGGGGCCGACGAGTCCAACGGCTCCGGGCTGGCGGGCCTGCGCCGGCGGGTCGAGGCCCACGACGGCAGCGTGGTGGTGAGCAGTCCCGCGGGTGGACCTACGGTGCTGAAAGTGGAGTTGCTGTGCGGATCGTGATCGCCGAGGACGACGCCCTGCTGCGCGAGGGCCTGGCGTCGTTGCTGCGGGCGGAAGGCCTGGACGTGGTCGCCACGGCGCCCGGGCCGGAACAGTTCCTGACCGCGGTGGACGAGCAGCGACCGGACGTGGCCATCGTCGACGTGCGGATGCCGCCGACCCACACCGACGAGGGCATCGTCGCGGCGGTCGAGGCCCGTCGCCGGCACCCGGACCTGGCGGTGCTGGTGCTGTCGGCCTACGTGGAGCAGTCGTTCGCCACCGACCTGCTGGCCGGCGGCGCGCACCGGCTGGGCTACCTGCTGAAGGAGCGGGTCGGCCGGGTGGAGGAGTTCCTGGAGGCGCTCGGCCGGGTGGCCGAGGGCGGCACGGCCATCGACCCGGAGGTGGTGGCCCAGCTGATGACCCGGCACCGGTCCGATCCGGGGATGGAGCGGCTCAGCCCCCGCGAGCGCGAGGTGCTGGCGCTGATGGCCGAGGGCCTGGGCAACACCGCGATCGCGGCGAAGCTCGTGGTCACCGACGGGGCCGTGCACAAGCACATCCGCAGCATCTTCGCCAAGCTCGACCTGGCGCCCACGGACCACACGGACCGCCGGGTGGTCGCCGTCCTCAAATATCTGGAGAACGGCGACCGGCGCTGAACTTTCTGTCATCCGGGTGCCCGGCGTTCCGTCGTCGTCCGTGAGGCACAACCATGGACGACGGAAGCGGTACGAGATGACGACGCAGGCCGGTGCACCCGACCGGACGCAGCTGGCGGCGCGGGTGCGGCGTGCCCAGAACGGTGACCGGCAGGCCCTGTCCGAGCTGGTCGGCGACCACCTGGACATGCTCTACAACGTGACCGGCCGGGCCCTGGACGGTCACGCCGACGTGGACGACGTGGTGCAGAACGTCCTGGTCAGCGTGGTGGAGAAACTGCCGTCGGTGCGTGAGCCGGAACGTTTCTCCGGGTGGGTGCTGGCGATCGCCCGGCGCGAGATCACCGACCAGCTGCGGCGCCGGCAGACCGCCCGCCGGCGTGGGCCCGAGCCGGAGGACGCGCCCGAGCGGGCGGATCCGGCCTCGGACTTCACCGACCTGACCATCCTGCGGCTGGGACTCAGCGGGCAGCGCCGTCAGGTGGCGCGGGCCGCCCGCTGGATGGATCCCGACGCCCGGTTCACGCTGTCGCTGTGGTGGCTGGAGCTGCTCGGCGAGATCACCCGTGCCGACCTGGCCACCGCGACGGCCGAGGCGACCGGCACCGACCCCGCCCACGCGGCGGTGCGGGTGAAACGGATGCGCGAGCAGCTGGAGCTGTGCCGGCGGATCGAGGCCGCGCTCGCCGCCCGCCCCGGATGTGCCGGCCTGGCAGGGATTCTCGACGACTGGGACGGGGCACCCGGCCCGGTCTGGCGCAAGCGGATCGCCCGGCACCTGCGGGACTGCCGGCACTGCGGTCCGCCGCTGCTGATCGCGCCGGAACGCCTGCTCAGCGGGATGGTCATGCTGCCGGCGACGTTGTCGCTGCCCGGGTTGCTGCCCGGGTTGCTGCCGTCGTCGGGCGCGGCCCTGGCGTCCGGTGCGGGGACGTCGGGCGCGGCTCTCGGTGCGGGTTCCGGTGCGGGTTCCGGTGCGGGGGCGGCCGGCGGGGTGGCCGGGGCGGCTGCCGCGGGTTCCGGCGCGGGAGCGTCTGCTTCGGCGGGTGCGGGTGCGGGTGCGGGTGCGGGTGCGGGTGCGGGCGGCTGGCTGGGCGGGGCCGTCACCGGCAAGACGCTGGCCGGGGTGGCCGCGGCGGTGGTGGCCGCGGGGGCGGTCGCCGCAGGCACGGTGGTGGTGGCCGGGAACGGGCGGCCCGGAAGGAATCCCGAGGTGCCGGCCGCGGTCGCGGTGACACCGGCGTCCACCGTTGAGGCCACGGTGCCGCACAGCGAGTCGGCCACCACGAGCGTCACCCCGCAGCCGGTGCACACCACGAAGGCCCGCACGACGATGACCCCGGCGGCGGTGCGGTACGGCAGCACCGTCGACACCGCGGACACCGCACCCCCCGCCGGCCGCCGGCCGGCCCCGCTGCCGGCCCGGCCGGAAGGCACGCTGGGGATCGCGGACTCGGCCGACAACGATCCGCGCGCCGACGTGGTCTCACTGATCCACCGGGACGAGTGGGTGAGGTTCAGCGGCCGGGGATACGTGCGGATCGAGTGGTCGATGGCGATCACCGAGCGGGTCGGCACGGTGACCATGCCGTCCTGGACCGGCTTGCGGGGGAAGATCTTTCACGTCGCGTCCGGCGGCGGGTACCGGCTGGACGACCAGAGACCGGGACAGCCCGGCGGATCCACCTGGATGGGCGACGCCGGCACCGGCGAGGCGGTGCTGCCGGACGGCACCCAGCAGATGTGGGCGTCCGAGTACTACTACGTCGACGGCGAGGTCACCCTCACCTCCAACGAGAGAGGCGCCGACTACAACCTCTACGTGCACCTGCTCGACCGGGCGGCGATCGACGACGACCTGCTGACCGCCCCCGACCTCACCGCCGGCCGGGTGCGCTACGGCGTGAACCGCGACCGCGGCACCGACGCGTCGCCGGTGCCGCAGTACGTCACCCGTTCCCGGCCGGACGACCCGGCCACGGTGCCCCGCCGCAGCCGCGTCGGCTGACAGCGGGCGACGGGGCGCCACCCTCCGGACCGGCCGAGGGCCCGGACCCGCTGTCGTGCTCGGGGTGCTGGTCGCTGGGCACAGGGATGCCCTTTTCGTTTTGACACCGGCCTGGCGCCGACGGTGGTGTCAAAAAGAAGAAGGGGCACCCTGCCCTGGCCCACCGCGTGAGCGGCGGGCACGGTTCAGCGGGTGAACATCAGGGTGCCGAAACCGAGCTGGTCGAAGCCGCCGCCCGTGCCGTAGTCCCCACCACCACCCTCGGCGCGCTGCTTCCTGGTGATCGCGGCGACGTTCGGGGCGGACAGGCCGCGCCGCTTGACGTAGTGCGCGTAGACCATCTCCCACACCGGGCGCACCTGGCCGCGGAAGGCGTCGGAGACGACGGTCTGGGAGCGGGGCGCGCAGGTGGTGCCGTTGCCCCACGCGTAGGTGGTGAACGGCACCGGCCTGCCGAGGTTGTAACGCGCCACGTACTCGGCGCCCTTGAGGAAGCGGTTGTCGTCGTAGCCGTACAGGTCAACGCCCTGGTTCCAGGCCATCTCGCAGATCGTGCCGAGCATGCCGACACCCATCAGGCTGTGGGCCTGGTCGCGGCCGCTCTCCTGCCACTGGCCCAGCTTCCCGTGCAGGAACGGGATGGCGTGCGGGATGGAGCCGTTGCCCGGCCCGTTCTTGACATACCGCACCGCCCGGCGGAACAGGGCACGCTCGTCGCACAGAATGCCGATGGCCATCACCGAGGCCAGGGTGCACAGGTCCCAGTTGGCCCAGTAGTTCGTGATGCAGGCGCCGTTGTGGTCGGTGAGGAACTGGTCGTTGAGCGGGTAGAACACGGTGCGCAGCAGGTGCTGGGCGGCGGGCAGGTCGAAACCTGGGTACTCGCGCAGCAGTTCGGCGGCGTTGGCCAGCTGGTAGCCGTAGATGCCGGCGGCCAGGAACCGGTCGGCGTTGCCGGTGACCTCGGTCAGGGTGGACGACCAGGCGTTCAGGACGCCCGCGGCGGCCCGCGCGTGTTCCTCCTGGCCGGTGATCCGCCAGCGCAGGGCGTTCTGGTAGGCGGCGTGCACGTCGATGTAGAACTGGGCGCAGTTGTCGCCGGTGCCGCCGCGCACCACGGTGGCCAGGGGCCGCGGCGTCCAGGTGGCGTGCGAGCGGCCGTTGGCCACCAGGCGGCGCCATCCGGCGGTCGCCACCGGTGCGCCGGCCGCGACCCGGCGGCCCACCCGGGCCAGGTCACGGTCGGTGTGCAGCATGCCCGGGTGCACGAAGGGCTTCGCCGCGGCCTGGCCGGCCGTGGGCCGTACCGCCGCGGCCGGGTGGACGGCGACGCCGACGGCGGCCACGGCGCCGAGGGCTCCCGCCCCGGTGAGCAGCTGGCGGCGGTTGACGGTTCGCGGTGAGCGCATGGGAGTTCAGCTTTCGGACGGCCGGTCATGGTCACCTGGTACGACGGTGCCGGACCGCGCGGATGACAGAAATCCGACGCGCAGGCCCCCGCACATCCGCCGTGAAGATCACCCTGAAGCCGATCACCCGCGGCTAGCCTGGGGGGATGGGAGACACGGCTGAGATCCTGCGCATCCACCAGGGTGCGGCGTCCACGCTGCCCCGCGCGGTCGCGGTGCTGCTGCTGGACGTCTGGGACGCCGCCGACGAACGGCCCCTGACCTCACGCGTCCTGGTCGAGGTGCACGAGCCCGGCCTGCCCGCCCACCCCCGCGTGGTGCTGCGCGGCAACGGCGTGGCCTTCGCCATGTTCCTGCGCCAGGACGGCTCCCGGGTGCGCTCGCTGGCCGCCCGCGCCGTCGCCCTCACCGAGCAGGCCGTGGGCGCCGAGCACCCCTACGCCGCCACCCAGCTCGGGCACCTGGCCGTGGCCCTGACCCGGGTCGGCGAATGGTCCGAGGCGGCCGAGCTGCTGGAACGCGCCCTGGGCGTGACCCTCGCCGCGGCCGGGCGCTCCGACCTGCGGGTGGCCCGGCACATGAACAACCTGGGCCTGGTGCGCCTGCGGCTGGAGGAGACCGAGGCCGGGCTGTCCATGCTGGAACGCGCCCGGTCCATCGCCGAGCAGGAGAACTCCGCCGGCCCGGAACTGGCCGCCGTGCTGAGCAACCTGGCCAGGGCGCGGCTGCTGGCCGGCGACGCCGACGGCGCCCGGCAGATCCTGTCCCGGGCCACGCAGCTGGCCGAGCGGCTCGACCGGGTGCGCCGCCCGGAGTCGGCGGCCTACACCAACAACCTCGCGGTGCTGCTGTCGGCGCACCTCGACCTGCCGATCGCCGCCCGCCCCCTGGCCCGCGAGGCGCTGCGGCTGGGGGAGAGCAGCGGGCACGGCGTCATCGACACCTACCTGCGCAACCTGGCCGTGGTGATGCGGGCCCTCGGCGAGGAGGAGACCGCCCGCGACCTGGAAGCCCGTGCGGTGCGCCAGATCTCGTAGCCTCAGGCGACCGGCCGGTCGGTGCCCGGGATCCGCAGCGTCACCAGCGTCCCCCCGCCCTCCGGCGTCGTCCAGGTCAGCCGGGCGCCCAGCGAGTCGGCCCGCTCACGCATCCCGATCCGCCCGAACGACGTGCCCGCCGGGTCCACCGGCTCGTCGTCGCCGATGCCCACCCCGTCGTCCCGCACCGTGACCACGATGTGCTGGCCCTCGCGCCCCGCCCGCACCACCACCGTGCGGCACGCCGCGTGGTGCAGCGCG
Organism: Kineosporia corallincola; assembly: GCF_018499875.1. GTDB lineage: Bacteria > Actinomycetota > Actinomycetes > Actinomycetales > Kineosporiaceae > Kineosporia > Kineosporia corallincola. The sequence continues at coordinate 207,419 of NZ_JAHBAY010000002.1, forward strand.
TTGGCCAGCGCCTCCTGCACGATCCGGTAGATCGCCACCTGGGTGTCGGGCGGCAGGTCGGCGGGCAGGCCGGCGACGTCGTGAGTGACCGTGACGCCGGTGGTCCCGTCCGGTGTGCCCGGCACCTGACTGCGCCGGGCCAGGTCCTGCACCGCGGCCGTCAGGCCCAGCGCGTCCAGGGCCAGCGGCCGCATCTGGGTGATCAGGTGCCGCAGCACCCCGATCTGCTCGTGCACCATGTCCCGCGCGTCCTGCACTCCGGCGGCCAGCTTCTCCGGGTCCTGCGTGCGCGAGAGCCCGGCCAGCCACAGCTCCAGCGCGGCCAGGTCCTGCAACGTCTGGTCGTGCAGTTCCTGTGCCCAGTGCCGCCGTTCGGCCTCCTGCCCCTGGAACCGCGCCCGCAGCTGCCGCACCCGCCGCGCGTCGGTGGCCAGCCCGGCCTCCCGGATCGCCAGCGCCGCCGTGACCAGCAACAGCACCGACGGCACCAGCAACAGCAGCAGCACCGGCTGGTCGCGGCCGGTCACGTGCCACAGACCCAGCACCGCCGGCACCGCCCCGAGCCCGGCCGCCCCCAGCAGCCAGGCCCGCACCGTGCGCCGCGTGTCCGGTTCCACCCGCGTCCTCACGTCAGCAACCCCAGACGCCGTGCGGCGTCCACCAGTTCGGACCGGTGGTGCGCGCCCAGCCGCGCCCGCAGACCCGCCCGGTGCGCCTCCACCGTGCGCAGGCTGATGAACAGCTCGTGCGCGATCTCCGCGTTCGTGTGCCCCCGCGCCAGCAACCGCAGCACGTCACGCTCGCGCTCGCTGAGCCCCCCGGCGACCGGCTCGGCCCGCAGCAGCTGCGCGCCCAGCTGCGGCTGGAGGTAGGTGTCGCCGGCCATCACCACCTCGATCGCCCGGATCAGCTCGGCCGCCGCGGCGTCTTTCAGCAGGTAGCCGTGTGCGCCCCGGCCCAGCGCCTCGCGGGCGAAACCGGGATCGTCGTGCATGGTGAGCACCAGGATGCGCGGCGCCGACGGCAGCCCGAGCAGGGTCGGCACGGCGTCCAGGCCGTTCTCCCGGCCCAGCGCGATGTCGAGCACCACCAGGTCGGGTGAGGCCCCCACCACCGTGCCCGCCACCTTGTCCAGGTTGCCGCACTCACCCACGACGTGGCAACGCGGATCGGCCTCCAGCAGTGCCCTCAGGCCGGTGCGCACCATCGTGTGGTCGTCCGCGAGCACGATGCGCCAGGCCGGGGCTTCACTCATCCCGCCAGCGTAGATCCAGGTCTGCGGCAAACCCGCAACACCTTGCGGGTCAATGGCGAGGGCAACGCGACCGGCGCGGCCGATGATCGGAGGGCGTCTTCGCAGCTGAGTCCCGGGAGGCGCCTGGACGGCCGGAATCGGCCGACCGCACAACGGGGTACGGGTACGGGACTCCCCGGCACCGGAGGAACACCATGAGCCACCGTCACCAGCCTGCCACCACCACCCACACCCTCGAACTCGACCAGGTGCGTGAGATCGCCCGGCGTCTGGGCCGGCCCGGCCACGCGCCGGTCACCGCGGGCACGCTCGGCCTCGCCGGGGCGCCCGCCGGCGTCCCCCTGGCCTTCGCCACCACCATGTTCGGGCTGGGCACCCCGCACGGCACCACCCTCGGCGCACAGGCCGTGCTGCGCTCGATCACGGCCGAGGGATCACCCGAGTTCCCCTACGTGCAGGGGCATTTCCTGGACGACGGGCAAGAACGCGTGATCGAGCTGCACTCCCAGGTCCTGCACCAGCTGTGCCTGCGGATGGGCCTGAGCCAGTGCTGGGGCACCGACGCCGTGCTGACCGGCAGCAGTATCCGCTGACGTCCCCGCTCCTGCCGGTCAGGGGAGCCGGCGGAAGTCGTGCCCGGCGGCCAGCCGGCGTTCCAGCAGTTCCCGTAGGGACATGCTCTCGCCGTCGCGGGCGCCCCGGCCCACCGCCAGAGGTGGTGGTGTCGGGGCGATCCGCACCCCGCGCAGCCGTGCCGTCAGCCCGGCCGGGGCGATGAGCAGGTAGAACTCGCCGTCCTCGCCCACCGCCTGCGGACCGCGGGCCTGGAGGTACCAGCCGCTCAGCCCGGTGCGGTAGCCGCCGGACCCGTTGTACGCCCGGGCCTTCAGCGGTTCGGGCGGCAGTCCCAGCTCGCGCGCCCGGGCCAGGAACCCGGCCACCAGTTCCCGCGCCCGCTGCGACTCCGCGGCCTCGCTGCGCCGGCGGGCCCGGTCGTGCGCCTCGAAGGCCTCGCGGCGGCGGGCGGGCCAGTCGGTGGCGGTGTCGACGGGCTTGGAGTCGGGGCTGGTTCCGGCAGCAGGGTCGGAGCTGTGGCCGTGGCTGGGGACAGGGCTGGTGCTGGAACCGGCGTCGGAGTGGGTGCTGGGGTCCGTGCCCAGGTGCGTGCCGGCCTCGGAGTTGGTGCCGGCGGCGTGGTCGGTGCCCGGGCCGAGGTGGGGATCGGAGTCGGTGCCCGTGCTGGAGCCGCCCGGGGTGCCGGCGATGGAGTCCGGGCCGATGTCCGTGCTGGTGCTGGTTTCGGGGGCGGAATCGGCGGCCGGTTCCGGTGGGGTTGATTCCAGTGAGGCCGGTTCCCGGGCGGCTGTTTGCAGCGAGACCGGTTCCAGCGAGACCGGTTCCAGCGAGACCGGTTCCGGTGAGGCTGGTTCTGGTGAAACTGTTTCTGGTGAGGCTGGTTCCGGGGTGGCTGAGGTGGGCGGGGCCGGTTCCGGAGTGGTCTGGCCGGTGGCGGTGATGCGCGGTGTGGGTGCGGGTGCAGGCCGGTCCTCGTCGTCCGTGTGCATGGGGGCACCGTACGACTCGCCGGGCCGATGGCGTGAGGCGGCGTCCCACCCCGCACTCCGGGTCTGGACTTCCCACCGGCACCTCCTCGTTCGTCATGTCCCCACCGAACCTGAGTCCACTCCAGCGTGTGCCCATCAATGTGGCCATCAACCTGGCCCGCCAGACCTGGCCCGCCCCACGCCTGGCCCGCCCCACGCCTGGCCCGCCAGATCCGGCCCGCCCGGCGCGCATTCGCTCGGCCGGGCCGGATCACCGCGTCGTCCACCGTAAGTTTCTTTCTGGTTACGTCCTGCGGTATTTGCCCCGCTTGGATGCGCTGAGTGCCAATGATTGCACTCTGAGTTCCATGGGGTGCGGGATCTGGGACGGCATGCGGGGGCAACGATGGGAGACCGGACGGCGCTGGAGCGGCGCCAGGGCACGTTCAGGCTGCTCGACGCCCTGATCGGGCTGCCGGTGGTGCGGGGTCGTCGCACGCCGGTGTCACCGCCGGTCCTGGTGGTGAGCGACTGGCGCGGGGGCGGCAAGACGGCGGTCCTTGAGTGGCTGTCCGAGGTGCTGGAGGCACGCCGGATTCCTTTCGCACAGCTGGATCTCGCGCGCAACCGGCCGGCCACGGAGCGGGAGATCGTGTTCGCGGCGGCCTACCAGGTCAGCCGGGACTGGGGGCGTCCCTACCGGAACATCGGGTTCGCCCGGCTCGGCACCGTGCGCCAGGTGATGGACATGACCCTGAGCGTCGACCCGCAGGCCGACCGCAAGGGCGCCCGCGGCGAGATCGAGCGCAAGCTCCAGAGCAACCGCCTGCCGATGAGCGTGCTGCGGGGCGAGTTCGCCGACGCGGCGGGGGCTCTGGTCGGCAAGGCGGTGCGGGGGCTGGGGCCGCTGGGCCCGTTCGCCGACCTGATCATGGCCGTCGCCCGTCTGGTGCCGGAATGGCTGCTGGGCCGGCTGCGCGGGTTCCGGCTGGGCCGTCAGGTCGTGCTCGGCCGGCGCTACACCTGGTTCGACGCGCGCACGGCCGGCCGCGGGCCGGGCCATCCCGCGGACGTGCTCGTCGACCTCTACCAGCGCACCCGGCCCGCGGTGCGCAACCGCACCGACAACGTCGAGCACGTGGACAAGCTGGTGCGCGAGGCCTTCCTGGCCGACCTGACCGAGCACTTCTCCGGCCGCCGGGCCCGCCGCCTGCTGGCCTACGGCTGCGTGCTGATGCTCGACAACGCCGACGACCTCACCGGCCGTCGGTTCGTCACCGACCTGGCCGAGACGCTGAGCGCCTCGACGCCGCTGACCCCGCTGACGGTCGTGGTCACCGACCACGGTGAGAACGCCTACGGCGAGGGCGTGATCGACCTCGGGTCGGACGCCGACGAGAAGCCGTGGCAGCCGCGGCCCACCCGCCCGCAGGACCCGGACACGCGGATCGGGCTGCGGCGGCTGGCCGCGCTGGAGCGGCCGGACGTCGGGGTGGTCCTGGAGCAGGAGGGCGTGCCCGGCGGCGGTACCCGGGTGACCCACCGGCTGATGCACGAGCTGACGGACGGGCACCCGCTCGGCACCCGCCGGGTGGCCGAGGCGCTGCACCGGGCCTCGGCCCGCGACGGCGGCGGCTCCTGGGACCCGGAACATCTGGGATGGCCGCGGCGCATCCTGGCGCTGCCGGTGCACGACGGTGCCGGGCAGGGCGAGTCACTGCGTGACTGGCTGCTGGGGGAGCTGACCTCCGACCTGACCCCCGACGGCACCGGGACCCGGCGCCCGGCGCACGACCTGGACACCCTGGTGACCTGGGCGCCGGCCGCCGACCGGTCCGAGGTGGAGGCCCTGGCGGCGCTGATCGGCCGGCGGGAGTCCTACCTCCTCGACTACCGGGACAAGGTGCTGGGCCCCGGCCGGGGCGTCACGGCCGCCGTGGCCCGGCGGGTTCTGCTGGAACGGCTGGCCACCCGGGACGCGAGACGGAACGACAGCTGGGACAGCGTCTTCCGGGCCCTCGCGCGAGCAGGACGGCGGACGCCGGAACGCGAGGTCGCGTGCCGGGTGTCGCTCGGCGAGGTGCGGCCGGCGGCCACGTACCTGGCCGGCCGGCTGGGCGCCGACCCGCCGGCCGACTGGCTGGCCCGGCTGCACCGGATCGCCGCGGCGCCGCACCGGCCCCTCACCCCGGAGGTGCCGCCGATCGAGGAGTTCCACCGGCGCAGCGAGATGTTCGACGAGGAGCTCGGGCAGGACCAGGGACCGCCCCTGCTGCGGGTGGCCGGGATCTGGCTCATCGCCCTGTGGATCGCCCAGGACCGGCTGGCGGGTGCGCACCGCAGGTACCTCTACGACCAGATGATCCGTCAGCTGGCCGCCGTGCGCATCGATTCTCGCACCGACAACACGCCTTTCGACAGGGAAGAGAACCGCTACAAGGAGGAGAGGGACTTCTGGCCATGAGCCACTGGACCGCGCTGGAGCAGGCGGACACCGAGGGACTGTTCCAGCTGCCCTCGGGACGCCGCCGTCGTGTCGTCGTCCTGCTGCTGGTGGCCGCGCTGGTGCTGGCCCTGGGCGGCTGGGGGATCGCCACGGTGGTGCGCGCCTGCGGCGGCCTGGGGTCGGGGGTGACCTCGGTGGGTGGCGAGTGCGTCGGTGTCAGTGACAGTTTCGTGTTCGACGAGGACGAGTACGCCGGGGTGATGTCGCGGATCACGGCGGAGAACGCCTCGATCGGGCAGGGTTCGGCGGTCACCGTGGCCGTGCTCGGGTCGTTCACCACCGACGACACCAGCGCGGTGTCGAAGGCGGAGATGCGCCGCCAGCTGGCCGGGGCCTACGTGGCGCAGCGCCGGCACAACACCAGTGGCACCGGCGTGCGGATGAAGCTGGTGGTGGCGAACTGGGGCAGCCACGAGCAGGAGTGGTCGCGGGTGGTGGACGGTCTGGTGGAACGGGTGGACGACGAAGACCCGCTGGTGGCGGTCACCGGCATGGGCGTGAGCGTCACCCAGACCCGGGACGCCGCCCGGCGGCTGTCGCAGGCCGGCATCCCGATGGTCGGCACGATCACCACCGCCGACGAGCTCACCGCCGTCGACGGGTACTTCCGGGTGTCGCCGCCCAACCGCGAGTACGTCTCCAGCCTGCGCAGTTACGTGCAGCGCACGAAGGGACTGAAGCGGGCGGTGCTGATGGCCGACCAGGGACCGGCGTCCAACGACCTGTTCACCGCCAACCTGGCCGAGGACATGAGGACGGCGTTCGCCCGGGAGATCGGCCTGACCCCGATCATCCAGTTCACCGGCACCCAGGACCCGCAGGGTGTGCAGCCCAACTCCTTCGCCGTGAAGGCCGTGGAGGCCTGCCGCGACGACAACGACCTGCTGCTGTACGCCGGCCGCTCGAACGACCTGGCCCAGCTCCTGAACATCCTGGTCGAGCGCTGCGGCCACCGGAAGCTGACGGTGATGACCGGCGGCTCGGACGACCTCGGCCGCTTCCGCGACCTGTCCGCCGACCTGGCCGCCGCCAACATCACCCTGGTCTACGCCAGCGGTGCGGACGCCGTGGGCTGGCTCGCCGGGCAGGACACGCCGGCCGCGTTCGGCGACTTCCACAAGTATTTCGCCGACGCCGGTCTCGGCGACGACACCGAGCTCGACGACGGCGCGGTGATGTCGGCCCACGACTCCGTGCGGGTGGTCTCCACCGCGCTCGAGCTGGCTCTGGAAGAGGGGGTGACCCCGGGCGAGAACACCCGCCACGACGTCATGCAGGCGATGAGCAGCCTGAACGGCGACTTCGAGGTGCAGGGCGCCACCGGCGACTTCAGTTTCCAGGTGCGGCCCCCGGCCACGGGCGACCCGGTGGGCAAACCGGTGCCGGTGGTGAGTATCCCGCAGGCCCGGCAGCAGGGGCCCACCTACCGCACCGAGCCCGGGCTCATCCGGCGGTGACGGGGAGCCCGGCCACCAGGATCCCGTCACAACTTGCCATCGCTTCGGTCGCATTCCGCTCCCGGACCGCCACGCAACAGAATCGTCCTCTAAGTTGCACGACGTGCATGGAAGCCGCTGGGCGCAGGACGCATGAGCGACAACAGGAGCGGTGCCACCGGCCGCGGGCGGCGGATCCTGGTCCGGGCCGGGTTCTGGCTGGCCGGGGCCGCGCTCGCGGCGGTCTTCTTCCTGGCGCCCGCCCGGCTGGGCGAGTGGATCGGGCGGCGGGTCACCGGCGAGGACACCTCGCAGCTGGGCACGGTGCTGAGCTGGTCGCTGGAGGCCGGCTGGATCACCTTCCTGGTGCTGCTGGCCGCCGGGCTGGTGCGCCAGGCCCGGGACGGCCGCCGCGACCGCGACCGCCGGGCCGGCTGGGAGGCCGTCGCCCGCGAGCAGGCCGCGGTGCGCCGCCAGAAGCACCAGTACACCGAGGCGCTGGCGAATCTCCAGACGCTGCGCCGTCTTCTGCTGCTCGGCGACGGCCTGACCGGTATGACCCGGCTGACGTTCGCGGACTGCGCCCTGGTGGAACCGCGGGCCGCGCACCGTAACGGGCCGCGGGTGCCGACCGTGGTGGACACCGGCGGGCGGGTCGAGATCAGCCACGACGCCATCGTGTACCGCGGCGCCGAACGGCAGGAGACCTGGGAGTTCGACCACCTCCAGCAGGTGATGCACGCCGCCGACCACGTGGCGATCGCCGTCGGCAACCGCAAGAGCGTCAGCGGGGTGCTGCTGCCGCCCGCCTTCCGGGCGGTGTTCACCTTCGCGGTGGACGCCCGCCGGCACGGCCTGACCTGGACCGACCAGGTCAGCCGCCGGTTCAACGCGATCGAGACCGAGCTGGTGCGGGGCCTGGAGGCCTCCCGCGGCCAGGAGAGCGGTGTCCCGGTCTGACCTCTCAGTCGATGGACGACGGAACCACCCCGTCCAGCACCGCCCCGGCCAGCTGCTCCCCGATCAGTGGCGCGAACTTGAACAGGTTTTCGCCGTACACCGCGATCGTGCGGTCCCGGCGCAGGTAGTGGATGCCGTCGTCGAGGTCCGCGTACGGCGTGCAGTAGATCTCGTCGACGATCCGCGGTTCCACGTGCTCCAGCTCGGCGCGCACGTAGTCGAGGGTCGCGGCCCGGGCCGCCTCCAGCGCGGCCGTCCGGCCGACCTCCCAGCGGGTGGCCGAGGCGCCCAGCTCCAGGCCGACGGCCCAGTGCCCGGGCGTACTGGAGTGCTGGTAGGTGGACAGGCCGCCGGCGGTGCGGGTGATCCAGGCGGGCGGCCCGGCGGGTGCTTGCTCCCGCAGCGGGAACGTGAACCGGGCGTGATGGGTCAGCGCGGCCGGGGCGTCCAGGCCCACCTGCGCGGCCAGCGCCGAGGTGCCCGCCCCGGCGGCCAGGACCACGGTCTCGAAACGCCCGCCGCAGTCACCGTCGCGGGTACGCACCAGCACGCCGTCCGACGTCTCCTCCAGGCCGCTCACCGCCGCGGTGCGCACGGCCGGCGCGCAGATCCTGGACAGGAACTCCCGGACCCGGTCCACGCGGATCACCCCGCCGGCCGGGTCGGCCAGGAAGTGTTCCGGGAGCCGGGCCGCGGGCAGCCGGGGCCTGTCGTCGTCCTCGAACGAAACGGTGAACGGCGCCCCCGCGGAGGCCATGGCCCGCGCCCAGGGCAGCACGTCCTGCTCGGTGGGACCGCTGATCACGGTGCCGGCCGGCTCCACGAGCTGCCGCCCGGCCCGCCTCTCCCACCCGGTGAACAGCCGGCGGGAGTGCCCGGCGGCGATGACCAGCTCGGGCGCCCGGTGGGCGTAGCGGAAGATCCGCGAGTCCCCGGCCGAGCGCTCGCCCATCACCGCCGCACCCTGCTCGTAGCAGACCACGTCGGCCCCGCGTTCCAGCAGCGCGGCCGTGGTGGCCAGCCCGACGACTCCGGCACCGATCACAGCAACTGACATCGCACCATCATCACCCCTGGCGTGCGCCCGAAATCGTGGTGTTGACTCGAGCGGCAGCAGGAGAAACGACACGAACAGCGGGTGGCCTCAGACGTGGGCAACAACAGCAGCAACGATGTGAACGGCGAAAGACTCCGGGCCAAGGCCCTGGACGAGCTGGCCGACCTGCCGGTGGCGGTGACCGAGAAGGGCTGGGGCAGCGTGGTGAGCCGGGGCGTGGTGACGGCCCGGTCGCTGCGGGCCAACGCGCTCGGCCTGCACGACGGCGACTTCACCTTCCCCCTGGCCGTTCTCGACCGGTCGGCACTGGCGGGCAACATCACGGCGATGGCCCGGTGGTGCGAGCAGCACGGGGTGCGGCTGGCACCGCACGGCAAGACGTACATGTCGCCGGAGATCGCGCACCAGCAGCTGGCGGCCGGGGCCTGGGCGATCACCGTGGCCGGCATCGCGCAGCTACAGGCCTACCACGCCTACGGCGTGCGCCGGTTCGTGGTGGCCAACCAGCTGGCCGACCGGGCCGGCGTGGGCTGGCTGGCCCGGCAGCTGGCGGTGGACGCCGACCTGCGGGTCTGGGTGAACGTGGACTCGGTGGCCGGGGTGGAGTTCCTGGCGGCGGAGCTGTCGCGGGCGGGGGCCCGCCGGCCGCTGGAGGTGCTGGTCGAGCTGGGGCACCCGGGCGGGCGCACCGGCGCCCGCTCGGTGGAGACGGCCCGGGCGGTGGCGGTGGCGGTGGCCGCGTGCCCGGACCTGAACCTGGCCGGGGTCAGCGGCTACGAGGGCACGCTGGGGCATCACGGGCTGCCGGAGGAGAACGAGCGGGTGGCGGCCTGGGCGGCCGGGCTGGCCCGGCTCGGCGACGACCTGTTCAGCGCCGGTCTGCTGGCGCCCGGCTACGTGGTGTCGGCGGGCGGCAGCGCGTTCCCCGACGTGGTCACGCACACGCTGAAACTGTGGGCGTACGGCGGGGATCCGGTGATCGTGCTGCGCAGCGGCGCCTACGCGGTGCACGACGACGGCTACTACGCCTCGGTGACGCCGAGCGGCCGGCAGGCCGACGGGCCGGTGCTGCGCCCGGCGCTGTCGGTGTGGGCGCCGGTGCTCTCGCGCCCGGAGCCGGAGCTGGCCCTGCTGCTGCTCGGCCGCCGCGACGCCGGTTTCGACGAGGGCCTGCCGGTGCCGCGCGAGGTGCGCCACCGGGACGGGCTGCGGGTGCCGGCCCAGGACATGGAGGTGACCGCGCTCAACGACCAGCACGGCTTCCTGCGGGTGCCGGCCGGCAGCGCCCTGGGCCCGGGAGACCTGGTGCACGTGGGCATCTCCCACCCCTGCACCACGCTCGACAAGTGGCGCGTCATCGCGGTGGTCGACGAGGACGAGCAGGTGGTCGACCTGGTGCACACGTTCTTCTGAGGAGCCGGGCTGCGCACCACCGACCTCGCACAGGCTGACGTGAAGCACATCCCGCAGCCGGCCGGCGAAGAGGCGATCATCGACGCCCACCAGCACGTGTGGGACCTGGACCGGGCGCCGTACCCGTGGCTGGGCCCGGCCACGCCGCTGTGGAACCGGACCTTCACCCTGGCCGAGCTGCTGCCGCACCTGGAACGCCACGGCATCGCCCGCACCGTGCTGGTGCAGTCGGCCGACAACGCCCAGGACACCGATCACATGCTGGCCGTCGCCGACGAGTACCCGCAGGTGCTGGCCGGGATCGTGGTGCACGTGCCGCTGGGGCGTCCGCGGGAGGCGCACGAGCGGCTGACGCGCCTGCGGCACGACCGGCGGGTGGTCGGCAGATCCGGCCCCTGTCTGCCCTCAGGGCCGTGACTTTGGCCACGAAGGCCGGGGGCGGTGGCGGGCCGGAAAACGCGGTTTCAGCCGTTATCGTCATCCAACCATGAACGATGACGGGTCGGGGCGGGCACTGCGGATCGCGCTGCTGTCGTACCGCAGCAAGCCGCACAGCGGGGGTCAGGGCGTCTACGTCCGCAACCTGTCCCGCGAGCTGGTCGCGCTCGGGCACCGGGTCGAGGTGTTCTCCTCCCCGCCGCTGCCCAAGCTCGACCCGGGGGTGCGGCTGACCCACATCCGCAACCTCGACCTGTACCGCGAGCCGGACCCGTTCCGCACGCCGCACCGCTCGGAGTTCCGCTCGCCGGTGGACGTCCTGGAGTGGGGGCTGATGTGCACGGCCGCCTTCCCCGAGCCGCTGACGTTCTCGCTGCGCGCCTGGCATCACCTGCGCTCGCGCCTGGCGGATTTCGACGTCGTGCACGACAACCAGTCCCTCGGCTACGGTCTGCTCGGGCTGGGCGGTGAGCTGCGGCGGCGGGGTGTGCCGCTGGTGGCGACCGTGCACCACCCGATCACCGTGGACCGCGACCTGGAGCTGGCGGCCGCGGCCGGAGACCGCGGGCGGCAGCTGTCGCTGCGCCGCTGGTACGCGTTCTGCCGCATGCAGGGCCGGGTCTCGCGGCGTCTGCCGTGGCTGACCACGGTCTCGGCGGCCTCGCGCGACGAGATCGTGAAGGCGTTCGGGGTGCGCCCGCAGCGCCTGCGGGTGATCGGGGCCGGGGTGGACGAGGAGGGGTTCGCACCGCGCCCCGGAGCCCGGCGGGTGCCGGGCCGGGTGGTGACCGTGGCCAGTGCCGACGTGCCGCTCAAGGGGCTGGGCGACCTGATCGAGGCGGTCGCGAAGGTGGCCGCGGAGCGCCCGGTCGAGCTGGTGGTGGTCGGCTCGGCCCGCCCGGGCGGCCCGGCCGAGCGCTCGATCAGCCGCCTCGGCCTGGAGGGCGTGGTGCGGTTCGAGCACGGGCTGCCGGACGAGGCGCTGGCCGGGCTGTTCCGCAGCGCCGAGGTGGCGGTGGTTCCCTCGCGCTACGAGGGGTTCTCGCTGCCGGCGGTGGAGGCGATGGCCTGCGCCGTCCCCCTGGTCGTCACCACGGCCGGGGCACTGCCCGAGGTGACCGGCCCGGACGGGCTGGCCGCGCTGCACGTGCCCTCCGGCGACGTGGATGCCCTGGCCCGCTCGATCGGGCGCCTGCTGGACGACCCGGGCCTGCGCGAACGGCTCGGCGCCGCCGGCCGGGCCCGGGTGCTGGAGCGGTTCACCTGGCGGCTGACCGCCAGCCGCACCGCACAGTGGTACCACGACGCCATCGAGGAGCTGAACAGGTGACAATCGCGTGCTGACGCTGGATTACGACCGTCTCGACGTGCGGGCCGGCACACAGCTGCTCGACCTCGGCTGCGGGGAGGGCCGGCACACGTTCGAGGCCTACCGGCGGGGCGCGCACGTGGTCTCGCTCGACCTGAGCCACGCCGACCTGGCCACCACCCGCACCTGGACCGGGGCGATGGACCTGGCGGGCGAGCCGCCGGCCGGCACCCGGACCGCGCCGGTGGTGGGTGATCTGCGGGCACTGCCGCTGCCCGACGCGTCGTTCGACCGGGTGATCGCCTCCGAGGTGCTGGAACACATTGTGGACGACGCGAGCGCGGTGGCCGAGATCGCCCGCGTGCTGAAACCCGGCGGCCTGGCGGCGATCACCGTGCCGCGCTGGCTGCCGGAGCGGATCTGCTGGGCCCTGTCCGACACCTACCACGCCAACGAGGGCGGGCACGTGCGCATCTACCGGGCCTCGGAGCTGGCCGGGCTGTGCCGCGACGCCGGGCTGGAGCACACCGGCACCGGCCACGCACACGCCCTGCACAGCGTGTACTGGTGGCTGAAGTGCTTCTTCGGGATGGAGGACACCCCGATCGTGCGGGCCTGGCACCGCCTGCTGGTGTGGGACATCGTGAAGAAGCCCCGGGCCACCCGGCTGGCCGAGCGGGCGCTGAACCCGCTGATCGGCAAGAGCGTGGTGCTGTACCTGCGTAAACCCGCGTGAGCGGCGCCGTTCCGGAACACCCCGGGCTGCTGAGCGGGGCGCAGGTGCTGGCCACGGCGCGCAGCATCGCCGCCGCCCAGCACGGCGACGGCGCGGTGCCCTGGGAGGCCGGGGCGCACGTGGACGCCTGGGACCACGTGGAGTGCCTGATGGCCCTCGACGTGGCCGGGCTGCGTGGGCAGGCCCGGGCCGGGTACGAGTGGCTGCGGCGCACGCAGCGTGCCGACGGCAGCTGGGCCTCGCGCTACGCCGCCGACGGCACGGTGACCGACGCGACCGGGGAGAGCAACCACGCCGCCTACGTCGCCGTCGGGGTGCTGCACCACTGGCTGGGCGCCGGTGGGGCCGACGGCGAGGAGTTCCTCGCCCGGATGTGGCCGACCGTGCGCCGGGCCCTGGGATTCGTTCTGGGACTGGCCAATCCGGACGGCAGCATCGGCTGGGCGCGCTCGCCGCAGGGGCAGGCGGACCCGACGGCGCTGCTGACCGGCTGCTCCAGCATCCACCACGCCCTGCGCTGCGGGGTGATCCTGGCCCGGCTGACCGGGCGGGACGGCCCGGCCGCGGAGTGGGAGCGGGCCGCCGGCCGGCTGGCGGGGGTGATCGGGGCGCACTGCGAGAGCGCGCCGGGCTCAACGGGTCTGCCGGGCGCGGGCGTCGGGACGACGGCAGAGCGGGCCGGTCTCTCGTCGTCCACCATTTTTGCTGACCGGGGCCGCTTCTCGATGGACTGGTACTACCCGGTGCTCGGCGGGGCCCTGAGCGGTGCCGCCGCCGGCGCGCGGCTGGCCACGCGGCGCGAGGTGTTCGTCGTGGCCGGTTCGGGGATCCGCTGCGTGGCCGACCGGCCCTGGGTGACCGGCGCCGAGACCTGCGAACTGGCGCTCGCGCACACGGTTCTCGGCGAGAACGAGACGGCGGCGCAGCTGGTGGCCGCGATGCAGCACCTGCGTCACGACGACGGCTCGTACTGGACCGGTCTGGTGACGGACGACGGGGTGCGCTGGCCGGTGGAACGCAGCACCTGGACCGGTGCGGCGGTGGTCCTGGCCGTGGACGCCCTGGCCGGGAACACCGCGCGCAGCCTGATCTTCCGGCCCTGGGAGCTGGCGGAGGACCTGCGGATCGCCTCCTGAGCCGGATCTCAGGTGCCGGGGCGCACCCGGCGCAGCAGCCGCAGCGAGTTCGTGCCGGGCAGCTCCTCGTAGTCGCCGGTGTCCAGGGCCGCGCGGTACATCCGGTACGGGGCCTGGCCGCCGTCGGCCGGGTCGGGGAACACGTCGTGGACGGCCAGGGTGCCGCCGACGGCCAGGTGCGGCGCCCAGCACCGCAGGTCACGCTGCGCGGACTCGTCGGTGTGGCTGCCGTCGACGAACAGGAACGCCAGCGGCGTGCCCCAGATCGCGGCCAGGGTCTGGCCGGCGGCGACCACCGCGACCACCACGTCCTCCGCCCCGGCCCCGGCGATCGTGCGGCGGAACGCGGGCAGCGTGTCGATCCGGCCGGTGGCCTCGTCCACCAGGGACGGGTCGTGGTACTCCCAGCCGGGCTGGTGCTCCTCCGAGCCGCGGTGGTGGTCGACCGTGACCACCTGCCGGCCGTTGCGCACGGCCGCCGCGGCCAGGTAGAGCGCGGACTTGCCCATCCAGCTGCCGACCTCCAGCAGCGGGCCGGGCACTCCCTGCTCCGGGGAGGTGGCGGCCAGCGCCGCCCGGTACAGGGCCGTGCCCTCGTCGGGCGGCATGAAACCGGGGGCCGCGGCGGCCGAGGCCAGCAGGTCTGTGGAAGTCGGTGTGGAGACCGGTGCGGAAGTCGGTGTGGGAGTCGGCACGCGGGTGAGCCTAGTGCGACGGGCCGGCCCGCCCTGGCCGGGTTTCCCCCTGCCCGCGGCCGTCGTGAGCGGGTCGAGAGGGTATGAATCGGGCAATTAGGGGGTCGCGCGAATTGTCGGACCCGGCGCATAGGCTTCGGCCATGGCTGGGAACCTGACCCGAGACGAGGCCGCGCAGCGCAGCCGGTTGCTCACCGTCCATTCGTACACCGTCGAGCTCGACCTGACCACGGGCGCGGACACGTTCCGCTCCACCACCGTGGTCCGGTTCGACTGCACCCAGCCCGGGGCGTCCACGTTCGCCGAGATCGCCGAGGCCACCTGCCACGAGATCGACCTGAACGGCACCCCGCTGGCCGCCGACCCGCACGGGCGCATCCCGCTGCCCGGCCTGGCGGCGCACAACACCCTGCGCGTGGTCGCCGACGTCGCCTACTCCACCACCGGCCAGGGCCTGCACCGCTTCACCGACCCGGTCGACGACCGGGTGTACCTGCACAGCCAGTTCGCCACGGCCGACGCGCAGCGCATGTTCGCCTGCTTCGACCAGCCCGACCTGAAGTCGCGCTACGAGTTCACCGTCACCGCCCCCGCCGACTGGGAGGTGGTCTCCAACAGCAGCCCCGTCACGGTCGAGACGGCCGACGGGGCACGGCGCTGGCAGTTCGCCCCCACCCCGGTGCTGTCCACCTACCTCACCGCCGTGGTCGCCGGCCCCTACCACGTGGTGGCGGACGAGTACCGCGGCACGGTCGACGGCGAGGAGGTGGTCATCCCAATGCGCGCCCTGTGCCGGCAGTCGCTGGCCCCGCACTTCGACGCCGAGGAGATTCTCGACGTCACCCGCCGCGGCCTCGACTTCTTCCAGGCCGCGTTCGGCATGGCCTACCCGTTCGGCAAGTACGACCAGGCGTTCGTGCCCGAGTTCAACCTCGGCGCCATGGAGAACCCCGGCTGCGTCACCTTCACCGAGACCTACGTGTTCCGCTCGCGGGTCACCGACGCCGAGCACGAGCGCCGGGCCTCCACCGTCCTGCACGAGATGTCGCACATGTGGTTCGGCGACCTGGTCACCATGAGCTGGTGGGACGACCTGTGGCTGAACGAGTCGTTCGCCACCTACGCCGCCGCCCTGGCCCAGAGCAGCGCCACCCGCTGGGCCGACGCCTGGGCCACCTTCGCCGACGCGGCCAAGGCCCGCGCCTGCCGCCAGGACCAGCTCTCCACCACGCACCCGATCGCCGCCGACATCGTCGACATCCGCTCGATGGAGGTGAACTTCGACGCGATCACCTACCAGAAGGGCGCGTCGGTGCTGAAGCAGCTGGTCGCCACGATCGGCACCGACACCTTCCTGGCCGCGCTGCGCCGCTACTTCGTGCGGCACGCCTGGGGCGTCGCCACCCTGGCCGACCTGCTCGCCGCCCTCACCGAGCAGACCGGCCGCGACATGACGGACTGGTCGGCGCAGTGGCTGGAGACCACCGGCCCGAACACCCTGCGGGCCGAGTTCACCCTCGACGAGTCCGGCGCGTTCAGCAGTTTCGCCGTCGTGCAGGGCGCCGACCCGCAGCACCCCACGCTGCGCTCGCACCGGATCGCCATCGGCCTGTACGACGAGAAGGCCGGTGAACTGGTGCGCCGGCACCGCGTCGAACTCGACGTGGCCGGGCCCCGCACCGAGGTGCCCGAGCTGCTCGGCCAGGCCCGCGGCGACCTGGTGCTGGTGAACGACGACGACCTGACCTACGCCAAGGTCCGGCTCGACGAGGCCTCGCTGCACACCGTGCTCACCGGCATCGGCCGCATCGGCGACCCGCTGGCCCAGGCCGTGTGCTGGGGCATCGCCTGGGACATGCTGCGCGACGGCGAGCTGCCCCCGGCCCGCTACGCCCAGCTGGTGCTGGCCGGCGTGAACACGGTGGCCAGCGCGGCCATCCGGCGCAACCTGCTCGACCAGGCGGTCGCGGCCACCCGGCACTACCTGCCCGCCGGCCGGCGCGAGGCCGGGCTCACCGCCCTGGCCGCCGGGCTGCTCGACCTGGCCGGCACGGCCGCGCCCGGCTCACACGAACAGCTCGCCTACGTGCGGGCGTTCGCCTCCGGCGCCGCCTCGCCCGAGCAGCTGGCGGTGCTCGAGGGACTGCTGTCCGGCACGGCCAACCTGCCCGGGCTGGTCGTCGACACCGACCTGCGCTGGAGCCTGCTGCGTCGGCTGGTCACCACCGGCCGCGGCACCCAGCAGCAGATCGACGCCGAGCTGCGCCGCGACCCCACCGACAAGGGCCGCTCACAGGCCGCCGCCTGCGCCGCGGCGATTCCCACGCCCGAGGCGAAAACCGCTGCCTGGCATGCCTTCGTCGCCGGTGAACAGCCGCTCGGCACGCTCGGCTCGGCGCTCGCGGGCTTCCACGCCCCCGAGCACGCACAGCTCACCGAGGGCTGGGCGCAGGCCTACTTCGACGTGCTCACCAACGTGGCCGACACCTGGCCGAGCGAGCGCACCCAGACCTTCGCCAAGGGCGCCTACCCGCCCGCGCAGGCCCGGGCCGACCTGCCCGCGCTGACCGAGCAGTACCTGGCCGAGGCTCAGCCCCCGGCCTGGCTGGCGCGGCTGGTGCGTGAGGGGCGCGACGAGGTGGTGCGGGCGCGGCACATTCTGGCCGGGTGAGTGGCCGGGTGAGTGGCCGGCTGAGTGGCTGGGTAGGCCGCCGGCGGAAGACTGTTCTCGCTTCGTGATTTCGGGATTACTCTTCGTGGGGTCAACGTCGACCCCGGGGGAGTTGCATGTCTGCCCAACGTCCCACCCATCGGTCCGCCCAGCAGTCCACCCAGCAGTCCGCCGGGCACGCCACGCCGTCGTCCGCGCGCCCGGCCACACCGTCGGCCGGTCACCTGCCCGGGTCCTCGCCCGGGTACGCGGCCGGATCCCCGCCGAGTCACTCGCCCGGGAACGCGCCCGGGAACTCACCTGGGCATTCGGCTGGGCGTTCACCCGGGCATTCGGCCACGCGAAGGTCCACGCAGGGGTCCGGCCAGGCGCCCGACGGTCACCCGGCGCAGCGTCCCGGGCGCCGGGCGTCCCGGGCCGCCCGCCCGGTGCTGGCCGCGCTGGCCGTGGTCGCGGCGGTCGGCCTGTCGGTGGCCGGGGTCTCGGCCGTGGACGGGCTGGGCGGCACCCGCGAGCCCGGGATCACGCCGCTGAAGGCGTCGGGACGCTCGGACGTGATGGCGAATCTGTTCGAGTGGAACTGGAACTCGGTGGCGTCGGAGTGCACGCGGGTACTGGGCCCGGCCGGGTACGCCGGGGTGCAGGTGTCGCAGCCGGCCGACTCGCTCAGGCGCACGGCGCTGGGCGACGGCAGCGACACCGTGCTGCATCCGTGGTGGGAGATCTATCAGCCGGTCTCCTACGAGCTGACCAGCCGGATGGGCACCGAGGCCGAGTTCCGCGCGATGGTGCGGACCTGCCGCGCGGCGGGCGTGAAGGTGTACGTCGACGCGGTGGTCAATCACATGACCGGGCAGGGGTCGGTGTCGTACGGGGGCACCGAGTACAGCCACTTCGCCTACGACGGGCTGTACGACGCGGCGGACTTCCACCACCGGGGTGAGGAGTGTTCGTCGTCCACCGGTGGGATCGAGGACTTCAACAACCTGCGGCAGGTGCGTTACTGCGAGCTGGTCGGGCTGGCCGACCTGGACACCTCCGACCCGCACGTGCGCGACACCCTGGCGGCCTACCTGAACAAGCTTCTGGGCTACGGGGTCTCGGGGTTCCGGGTGGACGCCGCCAAGCACGTCGGGCAGGACGACCTGATCGCCCTGCGCAAGAAGCTGCACCGCACCGTCGACGGCGACCGGCCCTACGTGGCGCTGGAGGTGTTCGGCGGGGGACCGGGGTCGCTGTCGCCGCAGGCGTTCACCGAGGCCGGGTCGGCGGTGCTCGGGCTGGACGCCGACATCCAGATCAAGAACGCGTTCAAGAGCTACCCGGCCGACGGCACCGGAAGCCTGGCCACCCTGCGCGACTTCGGCGAGGGCTCGGGACTGACCCCGGGGGACAAGACGCTGAGCTTCGTGCAGAACCACGACACCGAGCGCAACGGCGACTCGCTCAACTACAAGGACGGCGCCACCAACCTGCTCGCCCAGCAGTTCCTGCTCGCCTACGGCTACGGAACCCCGCAGGTCTACAGCAGTTTCGCCTGGGAGACCACGGACGCCTCCCCACCGTCCGGCAAGGACGGCCTGATCACCGACACCGACTGCTCGGACGCCGCCTGGGTGTGCGTGCACGCCGACGCGGCGGTCACCGGGATGGTCGGGTTCCACAACCGGGTGGGCGACGCCGCGGTGCGCAACTGGTGGGACGACGGTGGGAACCTGATCGCGTTCGGTCGCGGCCGGGCGGGCTGGGTGGCGCTGAACAACGACCGGGCCGCGCACACCCGCACGTTCTCCACCGGCCTGCCCGCCGGGACGTACTGCAACGTGACCACCGGTGTGGCCCGGGGCGGCCGCTGCTCGGGCCCGACGGTGCGGGTGGCCGGCGACGGCACGGCCGAGGTGACCGTGCCGGCCAAGGGCGCGGTGGCGTTCACCCGGGCCGACCGGGTCTGACAGCGCCAGAAAGTGGGGACGCGCGGGATCCGGCCCTGAGTGCCGGGTCTCGCGCCTGCCACACGGGTTCCGTGGCCCGGCCTCCCATGTCCTCACCTGCTCCGTTCGCCAGACCCCGTGCAGATCCCGTGCAGATCCCGGGCCAACGGCTGGGTTTGCCGCACGCGTCCCGTCGTCATCTGTTTGGCTCCCGCGACACGCCGCGTTAATTACCTCTCTGTAATTCCAGAGTTACCTAGAGTCACCCATGCTGCAATGGGGAAATCTGGGGGAACTGACGAATGCGCGCGTGGGTCAACAGGCTCGGCGATAACAGGCTGGTAGCGAAATGGCGGGGAACGGCGTCCGCCGACCTGACGCAAGGAGCCGGGCATTCACCCGCCGACCAGCGTCCCCCCGCTGGCGACGGTTCCCCGGCAGGCACCTCTCCAGCGGGCAACCGTTCACCAGGCAACCGCCCAGCAGCCACCGGCCGCCCCGTGCGTACCGCCACGGCCCGCGGCCTGGTCGGCCTGCTGATGGCCGGGGTGCTGATCCCGGCCGGCGCGCAGAGCGGCTCGGCGTTCAGCGGCACCGTCATCTCCAACGCCAACGTGCTCAACGGCAGCGTGAAACTCCTCGCCGCGGCCACGGTGAACATCACCAGCGTGGTGAAGTCCGAGTATCCCGGCACCCCCTCCAACCAGGCCGCCAACCTCTCCGGCCTGGGCATCGACACCGTGGCCTCGGCCGGCCTGGTCAACAGCGCCGCCACCGCCGACCCGCTCTACGACCGGGCCAACTCCAGCGCCGACCTGGCCAGCCTGAACGTCGCCAGCGGCCTGATCTCCCTGGGCCCGACGCACTCGCAGTGCGCCGCCACCGGCAGCGGGGTGACCGGCTCGTCCACCGTCACCGGCCTGTCGCTGGGCGGCGGCCTGAGCCTGGGCGCGGCCGTCCCGACCGGCGTCATCCCCGCCAACTACACCATCCCGCTGACCCTGGCGGGACTGACCGCCGGGTCGCTGATCCTCAACTACCAGGACTCCACCAACCAGGGCTCCGGGCAGTACGCGAAGAAGGTCATCGCCGTGCGCGCCGTGATCAGCGCCGCCGGCCTGGCCAACGTCAACCTCGACATCGGCACCAGCGAGTGCGGCACCTCGGTGCCCACCACTCCCGCGGTCAGCGCCATCACCCCGGTCAAGGGCGGTGAGCCGGGCGGCACCAGCGTCACCGTGACCGGCACCGGCTTCCTCGGCACCACCGACGTGAAGTTCGGCGCCACCAGTGCCACCAGCTACACCATCAACTCGCTGACCAGCATCACGGCCATCGCCCCGGCCGGCACCGGCACCGTCGACGTGCGCGTGGTGAACCCGGCCGGCACCTCGGCCAACACCGCCGCCGACGACTTCACCTATGTGCCGAAACCGGTGATCACCTCGATCACCCCGGTCCGCGGCCCCACCGCCGGCGGCACCACCGTCACGATCACCGGCACCAGCCTGGCCAACGCCACCGCCGTCAGCTTCGGCGGCACCGCGGCCACCAGCTTCAGCGCGGACAGCGCCACCCAGGTCACCGCCGTCGCCCCGGCCGGGTCGGCCGGCCAGATCGACGTACGCGTCACCACCGCCGGCGGCCAGTCCGACGTGGTCACCGCCGACCAGTACACCTACGTCGCGGCACCGGCCGTCACCAGCATCTCCCCGGCCGTCGGCGCGCTCGCGGGCGGCACCGTCGTGACCGTCACCGGCACCGGCCTGGCCAACGCGACGTCGGTGAAGTTCGGCACCGCGACCGGCACGATCACCGCCAACACCGGCACGAGCATCACCGTCACCTCCCCGGCCGGCAGCGCGGGCACGGTCGACCTCACGGTCACCACCGCCGGCGGTACCTCGGCCAACACCGCGAACGACGACTTCACCTACATCGGCCAGCCCACCGTCACCGCGGTCAGCCCGGGCACCGGCCCGGCCGCCGGTGGCACCTCCGTCACGATCACCGGCACCGGTTTCGCCGGGCTCTCGGGCGCCTCGGCGGTGCAGTTCGGTGGCACGAATGCGACCGGCTACACGGTGAACTCGGCCACGAGCATCACCGCGACCGCCCCGGCGGGCAGCGCCGGCACGGTCGACGTGACCGTGACCAACCCGGCCGGCACGTCCGCGGCCTCGGCCGCCGACCAGTTCACCTACATCGCCCTGCCCACGGTGAGCGGGGTCAGCCCGGCCACCGGCCCGACCGCGGGCGGCAACACCGTGACCGTCACCGGCACCGGCTTCACCGGCGCCACCCAGGTGGCGTTCGGGGCGAACAACGGCTCGGGACTCAGCGTGGTCAACGCGACCACCCTGACCGTCACCGTGCCGGCCGGCACCGGGACGGCGGACGTGCGGGTCACCACCCCCGGCGGCACCTCGGCGAACACCGCGGCCGACAACTACGTCTACGCGGGATCGCCCACGGTGACCGGGATCTCGCCGTCCGCGGGCCCGGTCGCGGGCGGCACCAGCGTCGTCCTCACCGGCACCAACCTGACCGGGACCACGGCCGTGAGCTTCGGGGGGACGCCCGCGGCCGGCTTCACCGTGAACAGCGCCACCCAGATCACCGCGACCACGCCCGCGGGCAGCGCGGGCCCGGCGGCCGTGGCCGTCACCACCCCCGGCGGCAGTTTCACCACCACCGGCGCCAACCGGTTCACCTACACCGCCGCCCCGGTGATCACGTCGCTGTCACCCAGTAGCGTGCCCGCCGCCGGCGGACTGGCGATGACGATCAGCGGCTCCAACTTCACCGGGATGACGTCGGTGAGGATCGACGGCCAGAGCGTCGTCGGGGTCCTGGTCAACGACTCCACGATCACTGTGGCCCTGATCCCCGCGCACGCGGTCGGCCCGGCCGACGTCACCGTGACCACCACCAACGGCGGAACCAGCGCGGCCACCTCGGCCGCGGTGCTCACCTACGTCGGGCAGCCCACGCTGACGTCGGTCTCGCCGAACTCCGGCCCGATGGCCGGCGGTAACACCGTGACGCTGACCGGCGCCGGGTTCACCAACGTGGACAGCGTGAACTTCGGCGCCCAGGGCGCCACGTTCACCAAGGTCTCGGACACCCAGATCACCGCGACCGTGCCCAGCAGCCTGGCCGGGCAGACGGTCAACGTGAGCGTGACCAGCCTGGCCTACGGGATCTCCGGCACCCGGCCCTACACCTACGTCGCCGCGCCGGTCGTCACGGGCCTGAGCCCGAACTCCGGCCCGGAGGCCGGCGGGCGCACCGTGACGATCAGCGGCAGCGGCTTCACCGGTGCCACCGGGGTGTCGTTCGGCGGCACCCCGGTCCCGGTCGGCCAGCTGACGGTCAGCAGCGACAGCAGCATCACCGTGACCGCCCCGCCCGGAACGGCCGGCACCGTGGTGGTCACGGTCACCGCCCCGGGCGGCACCTCCGGGAACGTGCTGGGTGCCAGCAACTTCACCTACGTCGCGGCTCCGGTGGTCAGCGGGATCAGCCCGAACACCGGCGCCACCGCCGGCGACCCGCTGACCGGGATCACCATCTCCGGCTCCGGTTTCAGCGGCGCCACCAGCGTGGACTTCGGCGGCACCGCCGTCACCCCGCTGTCGGTCACGAACACCCAGATCACGCTGCTCGGGTTCCCGGCTCATGCCACCGGCCCGGTGTACGTGCGGGTGACCACGCCCAACGGCGGTACCAGCGCGCAGACCGCGTCGTCGGTGTTCACCTACGTCGGCACCCCGACCCTCACGTCCATCACCCCGGACACCGGCCCGGTCGGCGGCGGTGGTGACGTGGTGCTCACCGGAACCGGTTTCACCAACGCCACCTCCGTGCAGTTCGGCGCGACGGCGGGCACCAACCTGCGCAAGGACTCCGACACCCAGATCACCGTGCAGGTCCCGTCCGGCGTCACGGCCGGCACCCGCAACGTCACCGTGGTCTCCAGCTACGGCACCTCGAACGCACAGACCTACACCTACGCGGCCCTGCCGGTGCTGACGTCGCTCACCCCGGGCACCGGCACGATCGCCGGCGGCACCACGGTCACGCTGACCGGTACCGGGTTCACCGGGGCGACCGACGTCAGATTCGGGACGACGTCAGCACCGGGACCGATCACCGTGAGCGGGCCCACCAGCATCACCGTGACCACCCCCGCGCACGCGGCGGGCACGGTACCGGTCACCGTGACCGGCCCCGGCGGCACGTCGGTGACGGTCCCGGTCGCGGGTGACTTCACCTTCGTCGCCCAGCCGGTGGTCACCGCGGTCAGCCCGGCCGCCGGCCCGACCACCGGGGGCACCTCCGTCACCGTCACCGGCAGCGGATTCCTGACCGCGAGCGGGGCGGCCGCGGTGAAGTTCGGCGGCACCGACGCCACCAGCTACACCGTGGTCGGCGACACCACGATCACCGCCGTCACCCCGGCCCACGGGGCGGGCGCCGCCGATGTCACGGTGACCACCGCCGACGGCGGAACCAGCGCCGCCGGAACGGTCTTCACCTATCTCGGTGCCCCGGCCGTGACCGGCCTGAGCCCGTCGAGCGGGTCGGTGACCGGCAACAACACGGTCACCGTCACCGGCGCCGGGTTCACCCCGGGCAGCACCGTGGCCTTCGGCGCCATCCCGGCGACCGTGGTGGCGGTGAACGGCACGACCGGGATCACGGTCACCGCGCCGGCCGGCACCGGAACGGTGGACGTCCGGGTCACCACGGCGGGCGGTGTCTCACCGAACACGGGTGCGGACGACTACACCTACGTGGGCACCCCGGTGGTCTCCGGCCTGTCCCCGATCGCGGGCGACGCCGGTGGCGGTGAGCAGGTCAGCATCACCGGCTCCGGGTTCATCGGGGTGACCGGCGTCGACTTCGGCGGCACCGCGGCCACCACGGTGGACCGGCGCAGCGACACGCTGATCGTGGCGACCACCCCGGCGCACGCGGCCGGAGCCGTCAACGTGCACGTCACCACCACCCTCGGCGGCACCTCGGCCGACGCCCCGGCCAACCGGTACACGTTCGTGGCCGGCCCGGCCGTCACCGGCATCGCCCCGTCCTCCGGCAGCACTGCCGGCGGAACCCTGGTCACGGTCAGCGGTTCCGGGTTCACCGGCGCCACCGGGGTGCGGTTCGGCAACCTGGCCGCGGGCAGCCCGACCGTGGTCAACGACAACCAGATCACGGCGGTGGCCCCGGCCGGCGCGGCCGGCACCGTGCACGTCACGGTGACCGGCGTGTACGCCACCTCGCCGGCCGTCAGCGCCGACCAGTTCACCTACCTGGCCGGGCCCACCGTCACCGGTGTCGCCCCCGACTCCGGCCCGGCCGGCGGCGCGACCCTGGTGACGATCAGCGGCACCGGCTTCACCGCCGGCTCCACCGTGGCGTTCGGCGCCAACGCCGGCACCGGCGTGCAGTTCGTCAGTGACACCCAGCTGCGCGTCACCTCACCGGCCGGCGGCGCCGGGGTGGTGGACGTCGCGGTCACCACCCCGGGCGGCACCTCCGACGTCTCGGGCACCCGGGACGACTTCCGGTACGTGGGGACGCCGACGGTCACCTCCGTGGCACCGGTTTCCGGGGCGGTGGCCGGGGGCGACACGGTCGTCGTCACCGGCACCCAGTTCTACGACGTCACCGGCGTGACCTTCGGTGGCGCGGCGGCCACCGGTGTCACCCGGGACAGTGCCACCCAGCTGACCGTGACCACCCCGGCGCACGCCGCCGGGGCGGTGGACGTGGAGGTCACCACGGCCTCGGGCGGCACCTCGGCCCCGGCCTCCTTCACCTACGAGCCGCTGCCGACCGTCACCGCGGTCAGCCCGGACACCGGCGGCACCGGCGGCGGCACCGTCGTCACCCTCACCGGCAGCGGCCTGACCAACGCCACGCAGGTGTACTTCGGCACCGTGGCGGCGCAGTCCTTCACCGTGGACTCGGACAGCCAGATCACCGCCACCAGCCCGGCGATGGGCATGCCCGGCACGTTCCACGTCACCGTCGAGGGCCCGTTCGGCACCTCCGCGGCGACCGCGACGGACGGGTTCACCTACGCCGGCGCGCCGACGCTCACCTCGCTCAACCCGGCCCGCGGCGCGCTCGGCGGCGGCACCGTGGTCACGGTGATCGGCCAGGGCTTCACCAGCGCCTCGGAGATCCTGATCGACGGGACGCCGGTGGCGGCCTCGGCGGTCACCTTCGTCAGCGCCACGCAGCTGCGGCTGACCACCCCGGCGCACGCGGCCGGCTCGGTGCAGGTGGCGGTGCGCACCGCCTCCGGCACCTCGGGGACCACACCGTTCGTCTTCGTCGACATCCCCTCGATCACGTCGGTGACCCCGGACCGGGGCGGCGAGCGCGGCGGCACGGCCGTGGTGGTGCGGGGCACCGGGTTCGACTCGGCCACCGGGGTCAGCTTCGGCCCGGACACCGCGTCGTTCGCGATCGTCAGCCCGACCGAGATCCACACCACGTCGCCGGGCGGTACCGGCACGGTGAGCGTGCGGATCACGAACGACGGCGGGACCTCGCAGTCCACCGCGCAGACGGCGTTCCAGTACCTGCCCGCGCCGGCCGTCACCGGTCTCTCGCCGTCCGTGGGTGCCCTGACCGGAGGCGCTCAGGTGACCATCGACGGCACCGGGTTCACCAGCGACGCGAGCGTGAAGTTCGGTGCGCTCAGCGCGGCCGTGACGTTCGTGAGCACCACCCGGCTGACGGCGACGGTGCCGGTGGCCACCTCGTCCGGCTCCGTCGACGTGGTGGTGACCACGCCCAACGGTGACTCGGCCACGGCCGGCACGGTGAACGACTTCACCTATGTGACAACGCCTTCCGTCACCGGGTTGAGCCCGGCCAGCGGCCCGTCCGGCGGCGGCACGGTGGTGACGGTCAGCGGCAGCGACTTCACCGGCGCCACGGCCGTGTTCTTCGGCACGGTGGCGGCCGCGAGCTTCACGGTGAGCAGCGACGGCAGCATCACGGCGACCGCCCCGGCGGGTGCGGCGGGCCCGGTCGACGTGACGGTGACCGGCCCGGCGGGCACCTCGGCCACCTCGCCGTCCTCGCGGTTCAGCTACCTGGCCACGCCGGTGGTGGGCGGGGTCTCGCCGTCCAGCGGTGCGGTGGCCGGTGGCACGCTGGTGACGCTCAGCGGCAGCGGTTTCACCGGGGCGACGGCCGTGTTCTTCGGCGCGGTCGCGGCGACGGGCTTCACGGTGAACTCGGACGGCAGCATCACGGCCACGGCCCCGGCGGGTGCGGCGGGCACGGTCGACGTGACGGTGACCGGCCCGGCGGGCACCTCGGCCACCTCGCCGTCGTCCCGTTTCCAGTACGTGGCCGCGGCGCCGGTGCCCACGGTGGGCGGTGTCTCGCCGTCCACCGGCTCGTCGGGCGGCGGCACCCAGGTGACGATCAGCGGCAGCGGGTTCAGCGGTGCCACGGCCGTGTTCTTCGGCTCGGTGGCGGCGACGGGCTTCACGGTGAACTCGGACGGCAGCATCACGGCGACCGCCCCGGCGGGCACCGTGGGCACGGTCGACGTCACCGTGGTCACCCCGGGCGGCACCTCGGCCACCTCGTCGTCGGCGCGGTTCCAGTACGTGTCGGCGCCGCCGGTCCCGGCGGTCAGCGGGATCTCGCCGGCCACCGGCCCGGCCGGCACGGTGGTGACGATCAGCGGCAGCGGGTTCACCGGCGCCACCACCGTGTACTTCGGCACGGTCGCGGTGACGGCGTTCACGGTGAACCCGGACGGCACGATCACGGTGACCGCCCCGACCGGGGTCACCGGCACGGCCGACATCACCGTGACCGGCCCGGGCGGCACCTCGGCGCCCTCGCCGTCGGCACGGTTCCAGTACACGAGCGCGCCGCTGGCCCCGGCGGTCACCGGTCTCTCACCGGACAACGGCCCGGTGGCCGGCGGCACCACGGTGACGATCACCGGCACCGGGTTCACCGGCGCCACCCAGGTGACGTTCGGGGGCACGGCGGCGGCGAGCTTCACCGTGGTCGACGACACCACGATCACCGCGCTCACCCCGGCCGGGCAGGCCGGTGACCGCGCGGTGCGGGTGGTCACGCCGGTCGGCACGTCGCCGGTCAGCGCGGCCGCGACCTACACCTACACGGCGGCGCCGGGCGTCACCGCGGTGTCGCCCTACGCCGGCACCACCGCCGGCGGCACCCGGGTGACGATCACCGGCACCCGGCTGACCGGGGCCACCGCGGTGACGTTCGACGGCATCACGGTGGCGCCGACGGTGACCGATGACACCACCCTGACCGCCGTCACCCCGGCGCACGCGGCCGGCCCGGTCGACGTCACGGTGACCGGGCCCACCGGCACCGGCACCCTGACCCAGGGCTACCGCTACGTGGCGCCAGGCTCGGCGCCGGTGCTCACGGCGGTGACGCCCTCGCGCGGCCCGGCCGCCGGGGGTGACACGGTGACCCTGAGCGGCGTCGGGCTGACCGGTGCGAGTGCGGTGACGCTGGGTGGCACGAGCGTGTCGTTCACCGTGGTCAGCGACACCGAGATCACCCTCACCGTGCCGATCAACGGCACCGGCACAGCGGTTTTCCGGGTCACCACGGCCAACGGCACGAGCACGGACGACGTCAGTTACACCTATGTGCCGCTGACCGAGCTGCCGCAGATCACGTCGATCACCCCGGAGGTGGGGCCGGTCGCGGGCGGCACCGTGCTGACGATCAGCGGGTCGAACTTCGACGAGCAGACCACGGTCGCGTTCGACGGGGTGCCGGGTGAGGGCGTCACCCTCGGCCCGGACGTCGGCGGGGCGGGCCTGCGCGGTGCGGCGGTGCCGGCCGGGATCCGGGCGGCGTACTCGAACACGCTGACCGTGCTCTCACCGGCCCACGCCCAGGGCCCGGTCACCGTGACGGTGACCAACGCGGCCGGGACGATCAGCTTCGTGCAGGCCTTCACGTTCATCCCGCAGCCGTCGGCGGCCGCGTTCACGGTGGAGGTGGTCACCGGGTCGACGTCGGTGATCGCGCCGCGCGGCCCGGAGTACGCCGGGCTGACGGTGGACGCCTGCGGCAGCCCGACCGGGCCGGGCACCGTGACGGTCGGCGCCCGCAGCCTGTCGTGCGTGTACACCGCGCCCGACGCGGTGGGTACCGACAGTTTCACGATCACCGCCACCGACGTGCTCGGGCAGTCGGTCACCCAGACCGCCCAGGTGACGATCGTGGCCGCCGACGGCGGCGGCGGTACCGGGACCGGTGGTGAGGGTGGCAACGACTCCGGTGACGGCGACGGCGGCGGGGGCACGGGGACCGGTGGTGAGGGTGGCAACGACTCCGGTGACGGCGACGGCGACGGCGACGGCGGCGGGGGCACGGGGACCGGTGGTGAGGGCGGCAACGACTCCGGTGACGGTGCCGGGTCGGGTGCCGGGGCGGGTTCCGGCTCGGGCGACGGCGGGCTGGCTTTCACCGGGACGCCGTACTTCCTGGTGCCGGCGATCGGGCTGGGCTTCCTGCTGATCATGGCGGGCACCGGCCTGGTGAGCGTCGACGCGCTGCGTCGCACCGAGCAGACCGGGCGTGCCGGGCGTGCCGGGCGCGGGGAGCGCGGGCACCGGGGGTGATCCGGAAGGGGACGGCAGTCCGGCCGCGAGGCCGGGCCGCCGCCTGTCCCGGCACTCGCGCTGCCCGGCCGCTGCCCGGCCCGGCCGCTGCTCGGTGCGGGCCGGCGACGGTCTCCGCGTCCGGCCTGGCAGTGACCCGCTGACCCGCTGAGCTGAATCTGGAGACCGATCCGACGGTGGTCGTCCCGGAACCGATCTCCGTCCTGAGACGGATGTCGGGGCCGGTCCGCCTGCCTAGGGTGGCCGACGTGGCAGGGCGAATGTGGGGACGGCGACGACGGCGGCAGGCACCACGGCCACCTGCATGGTTGTCGTCCTGGACACCCACCTGGCCGGAGCGGCTCCGGCCAGGGCTGCGGTGGCCTCGTGCGCGGCGTCCTGAGGGCTCGTGGCCCGGCCGCCCGTCGCGTCCGGCGGGGCCGGCTCGGGTGACTCGGGCGGTCGGCGCTGGGCTGAATGCCGCCGTGCCTGCGCTGATCGTCTTGTTCACCGTGGGCGTGGTGCTCGACAGCACGGACCGGGGACCGCTGCGCTGGTGCGGGTTGCTGGCCGGGTCGGCGGCCGGGATGTCGCTGTACCGGCGGCACCGGAATCCGGAACGGGTGCTGGTCCTGAACCTACTGCTGGGCGCCGTGAGCCAGGTGATCGCGCCGGAGGCGCTGTTTCCCTATGCCGCGCTGGTGGCCCTGTGGACGCTGACCGCCCGTCGTCCCGTCGTCCGGTCGCTACCCGCGCTCGCCGGGGTGATGGGACTGACGTTGCTGGTGCTGCCCTCGCACGTGCACGTGCGTGCCAATGTGGAGTTCGCCGTCGTGGTGGCGGCGACGGTGTGGGCTCTGGCCTTCGCGCTACGCAGCCATCGGCTGATGATCGAGCAGGCCGCCGCGCGCAGTGCGGTGGAGGAGCAGTCCCGCCTGGCCCGCGACGTCCACGACGTGATCGCCCACGGGGTCTCGGTGATCGTGGTGCAGGCCGCCGCTGCGGACGACGTCTTCGACACCCACCCCGACCGTGCCCGTCAGGCCCTGCGCTCGATCGAGGCCACTGGCCGGGACGCCCTCACCGAACTCCGCACCCTCCTGTCTCGCGACAACAGGTTGAAAAGCGAAGCGGATGCGGCGAACACCACTCCACAACCGACGCTGGAGCGCCTCGGTCCCGACGTGATCGGCCCCCTGGAGGCGGCGGGTCTGCGGGTCGCGGTGCAGGTGCAGGGTGACCCGTCGAGCCTGCCGCCGGGGGTCCAGCTGAGTGCGTTCCGGATCATCCAGGAGTCGCTGACCAACGTGCTGCGGCACGGCGCCGGTGCTCCGGCCCGGGTGCGGGTGACGGTGGGCGAGCGAGGGCTGGAGCTGCTGGTGGACAACGTGTGGGTGCGGGACGGCGTGGTCGACGGCGCGGTGGAGGGCGAGTCGGTGGGGGGCGCAACGGTGGACGCCGGACGCGCGGGTGCTGGTTCGGTCCCGGGCCGGGGGATCGCCGGGATGCGGGAGCGGGCCGCCCTGGTCGGGGGCGTGCTGGAGGCGGGCCCGGTGGAGGCCGGGCCCGGGTGGCCGGG
This sequence comes from Kineosporia corallincola, assembly GCF_018499875.1. Lineage (GTDB taxonomy): Bacteria > Actinomycetota > Actinomycetes > Actinomycetales > Kineosporiaceae > Kineosporia > Kineosporia corallincola. Next base: position 237,726 of record NZ_JAHBAY010000002.1, read on the forward strand.
CGGTTTCCGGGTCAGCGCGCGGCTTCCGGTGCGGGGGCGGGTCTGATGACGGCCGCGGCTGGGCGTCCGGTGCGGGTGCTGGTGGCCGACGACCAGGAGCTGGTACGAAGCGGCTTCGGGATGGTGCTCGACGCCCGGCCTGATCTGGAGGTCGTGGGCGAGGCGGCGGACGGGGCCCAGGCGGTCCGGCTGGCGGGCGCGCTGAAGCCGGACGTCGTCCTCATGGACGTGCGGATGCCGGTGATGGACGGTCTGGAGGCCACCCGCCGCATCGTCGCGGCCGGACCGGGCCCGCGAGTGCTCGTGCTGACCACCTACGACGTGGACGACGCGGTGCACGCCGCGCTGCGGGCCGGCGCGAGCGGGTTCCTGCTGAAGGACGTGCGCCCGGCCGACCTTGCCGAGGCGATCCGGGTGGTGGTGCGGGGGGACTCGCTGCTGGCGCCGTCGGTCACCCGGCGCCTGATCGACGAATTCACGGCGCTGTCGCCCGGCGGCCCGCGGCCCGATCTGAAGGTGCTGACCGGGCGCGAGGTGGAGATCCTGCGGCTGGTGGCGCTGGCCCTGTCGAACGCTGAGATCGCCGGGCGGTTGTGGATCACCGAGGCCACGGTGAAGTCCCACGTGTCGGCGGTGCTGCGCAAGCTCGGTCTGCGCGACCGGGTGCACGCCGTGGTCGCCGCCTACGACGCCGGCCTGGTGCACCCGAAACGCTGAGACCCCGGGAAGAGCGAGACGCCGGGAAGAGGCGGACGCGGGAACGGGTTCGCACGGGGGGGCCGGACAGTGGCGGGATACACCGGGAACGACGGGGAGCCAAGGGCGTGAAGGCGATTGTGTACACCGAGGCCGGGGACTCCGGGGTGCTGGCGGTACGGGAACGGCCGGTCCCGGAACCGGGTGCCGGGCAGGTCCGGGTGCGGGTGGTGGTGTCGGGCGTGAACCCGACGGACTGGAAGAGCCGCAGGGGGTCCAGCACCCGGGAGCGCACCGCGCGTGAGTCGGTGCCCAACCAGGACGGCGCCGGCATCGTCGACGCCGTCGGCCCGGACGTGCGTGACCTGGCCGTGGGCGACCGGGTGTGGATCTACCTGGCCGCCCCCGACTACGGCGTCACCGGCACCGCGCAGGAGTACACCGTGCAACCGGCCGGGCACGTGGTGAAGCTGCCGCACGACGCGTCCTTCGACCTGGGCGCCTCGCTCGGCGTGCCGGCGCTGACGGCCCACCGGGCGCTGACGGTCGCCGAGGACGGCCCGTCCGCCCTCGCACCGGGCGCGCTGGCCGGACGGGTGGTGCTGGTCGCGGGCGGGGCCGGGGCGGTGGGGCACGCCGCGATCCAGCTGGCCCGCTGGGCGGGCGCCACCGTGATCACCACGGTCAGCGGCCCGCACAAGGCCGCACTGGCCCGGGCCGCGGGGGCCGGGCACGTGATCAACTACCGCGAGGAGGACGTCGCCGCGCGGGTGCGGCAGATCGCCCCCGACGGGGTGGACGTGGTGGTCGAGGTGGCGCTCGCGGCGAACTGGGCGATCGACCTGGCGGTGCTGAAACCGCGCGGCACGGTGGCCGTGTACGCCAACGACGGCGGTGACGCCGTGCGGCTGGGCATCGGTGCGGGGCTGGTCGCCAACGCGCGTCTTCAGTTCATCCTGCTGTACACGGTGGGTGCCCGGGTGCTGGCGGACGCCGCGCGGGACGTGGCGGCCGCGGTCGCCGACAGGGCGCTGCCGGTGGGGCAGGAGCACGGTCTGCCGCTGCTGCGGTTCGGCCTCCACGACCTGGCCGCCGCCCACGACGCGGTGGAGAGCGGGGCGGTCGGGAAGGTGCTGGTGGACGTGGCGACCGAGCCCGAAGGGTGACGCACCGTGCCGGCGGGCTGGGCCGGACGGGTCGACCTCGCCGGTGATGCTGTCGTCCCGGTGACGGGCGACGACCGGTGGGTCATGGTGAAGCCCGAGGCGCGGAGCCCGGGCCTGGTGGGCCTGGGAGTGCTGACGGCCGTCTCGGTGCCGCTGGCCACGCTGCCCTCGTTCTCCGAGAAGGTCTCGGCCGTCACCTACTTCGTGTCGTTCTGCCTGTGCCAGGTGCTGACGGTCGCGGCCGTGCGGCGGATCCCGGCGGCGCAGCGCGGCCCGTGGAGCCTGATGCTGGTGACGGCGTCGATGTGGATGCTCGGCGAGATCTGGGCGCTGGTCGCGACCTGGCGGCAGAGTGACGCCTACCCCACACCGGCCGACATCGGCTACGTGGTGGGCTACGCGGTGCTGGCGCTGGCCGTGCTGCGCCTGGACCGGCGGGACGCGACCACGCTGCGGGCCGGGCCGCTGCTGGACGCGGCGATCGTGACGCTCAGCGTGGCCACACTGACCGTGGTGTTCGTGATCCGGCCGATGGTGACGGACGCGTCGGAATCGCTTCTGGTACGGACGGTCTCCAGCCTGTACCCGCTCATCGACGTGCTGCTGGTGTACCTGGTGGCGCGGCTGCTGGGCAGCGGCCGCACCCGCAGCCGGTCCCTGATCTGGCTGGCGGCGGCGATGCTGTGCACGTTCGTGGCCGACACCGTGATGAACGTGCAGGCCGTGGCGGGCCACTACTTCCACTACCCGCCGCTGCTGAACCTGCTGTGGCTGCTGTTCTACCTGTTCATGGGGTTCGCGGCGCTGGAGGCCGGGCGTCCCCGTCAGGCCTCCCGCCCGGTGCGCTGCGACCGCGGTGACGGCGACCTGAACGTGCCCCGGCTGGTGGTACTGGCCGTGGCGGCCATGCTGCCGTCGCTCGTGGTGGTCAGCTACGGCTGGTGGACGCAGGCCGACCTGATCACGAGCGCCCAGCTGGGTGCCGGGTCGGCGGTGCTGATCGCCCTGGTCGCCGCCCGCATCTGGGGCCTGATCACGCAGTTGCAGGCGCAGGCCCGCCAGCTCGACCGGCTGGCCGCCCTCGACCCGCTGACCGGAGTGGCCAACCGCCGCACCTGGGACGCCGAGCTGCCCCGCTTCATGGCACCGGAGGTCCGCGCCGGGGAGGAGACGGTGCTGGTCGCGCTGCTGGACCTGGACCACTTCAAGCGGTTCAACGACACCCGCGGCCACCAGGCGGGCGACGAGCTGCTGCGCGCGGCGGCCGCGGCCTGGCGCGACGCCCTGGGCGAGGACGGGCTGCTGGCCCGCTGGGGCGGCGAGGAGTTCGCGGTGGTGCTGCGCGCCGAGGACGAGAACTCCGGCCTGAAGCGTCTGGACGGACTGCGCGCGGTGGTGCCGCAGCAGCAGACGGTGTCGATCGGCGTGGCCCGCTGGGACGGGCAGATGCCCGCCGACGAGCTGATCCGCGTGGTCGACCAGGCGCTGTACGAGGCCAAGGCGCACGGGCGCAACCTGATGTGCCGGGCCGAACGCGACCAGCTGCGCGCGGCCTGAACCGGGACCTCACTCAGGCGTTGCGCACGTTCTGCCGGAAGTCCAGGACGCCGGAGGGGTCGTACTTCTTCACGACCTTCTTCAGCCGCGCCAGGTTCTTGCCGTAGTAGGCGCTCGCCCAGTCCTGCTGCCCGTCGTTGAGGTAGTTCACGTAGGAGCCCGGGCCGGTGAGCGGGGTCAGGGCCTGCTGCACCGCGAGCACGGCCGGATCACCGCTCGCGCCGGAGGTGTAGATCTGCACCGAGGCCAGGGCCTTGCGGTGCACGAAAGCCGTGTCCGTGGGCGCCAGATCGGCCACCTCGCCGCCCAGGGAGTCGAACAGCAGCACCAGGCCGCGCCGCTGCGTCATCAGGTCGGTCACCTGCTGGGCGTTCGCCTCGGTCAGGGTGCCCTTCAGCACGCGGGAGGCGGCCCGGAAGCGCTCGCGGCCGGTGCTGGTCCCGGCGAAGTACCGCATCGCGTCCAGATAGGTGTAGCTGCGGCTGCGGTTGACGGTGGGCTTGCTGCCGACGGCCGCGATCAGGGTGGTCAGGTGCGGGGGCAGCTTCGCCGGGGTGCCCACGAAGGTGCCGACGATGCGGTGGGTGGGCAGCGGATCGGTGGACGACGCGCTGTTGACGTGGCACACCGAGGTGATGGCCTTCGGGGCGCTGTCGATCCACCGGGTCCACGCGGCCAGGGCCGCGACGGTGGCCTCGGGCGGGAAGGCCAGGGAGAACACGGTGACGGTGGGCGCCGCCACGGTGCTGAAGGTCAGGTCGGTGACCACGCCGGTCTGACCGCCGCCGCCCCCGCGCAACGCCCAGTACAGGTCGTCGTGGTGCCGGGCGTCGGCCAGCACCAGCTCCCCGTCGCCGGTGACCACGTGCGCGGACCGCAGATGGTCGCAGGTCAGGCCGTAGGGGCGGGACAGCACGCCGATGCCCCCGCCGAGGGTGAGGCCGGCGACACCGACGGTGGGGCAGGAGCCGGTGGGCAGGGCCCGCCCGTGCGCGGCCACGGCCGCCTGCACGTCGGACAGTCGCGCACCCGCCCCCACCTGGACCGTCCCGTCGTCCTTGACCAGGATCCTCCTGGCCCGGCTGACGTCGATCACCAGCCCGCCGTCGGGGGTGGAGTACCCGGCGTAGCTGTGGCCGCCGGAGCGGGCGGCGACCGGGATGCCGTGCCCGCCGGCCCGGGTGATGCAGCGCTTCACGTCGGCGCGCCCGGTGACCCGGGCGATCGCGGCCGGGGCGCGGGTGCCGAGGGCGGCGTTGAATGGCAGCGCGGCCTCGGCGTAGCCGGCGTCACCGGGCAGCAGGAGCGGCCCGTCCAGTGCCCGGCGCAGCGCCGTCCAGTCCACGGCGTCCCCGCCCGTGCCGGCCCGGGCGGTACGGGCGAGCGCCGACATCAGCCCGGCGGCCCCGGCCACAGCCATCAGCGTGCGCCGGGTGACCGGCCGGCCCCACCCCGCGGCCGCGCTGCCCGCACCGTTCGAGCCGTCCGGTGTCTGCTGTCCTGACTGCGTCTGCATGGCTTCTCCCCGCCACTGCCCGGTCCCGAGTGGTCCCTTCCTGCCTCAGAGACGTTCGATGCCGTGGACCACGGAAAAGTTCGACGAAATTCTGCCCCAGGGTGCGCGGGAATGTCCGCACGACACCACGGCGTCAGCGATTGCGCCGCACGGATGACGCCCACGGGTTCACCTGTCGCTGTGAGTGATGGCGCCGACACGTGGGGTGTGGGAAATGTGCGTCAGCTACCGCCGTCCGTGCGGATCGTGGCCGGCCTCGCCGGCGCCGCCGTGCCGCTCGCCGCGCTGCCCGCCGTCGGCACCGCCGCCTCCGCGACGCTCGACGTGCTCGCCGTCGCCCTCGCCGCCCTGCTGACCGTGCTGGCCCTGCCCTCGATCCCGGCACCCGCCCGCCCCGCCTGGCGGATGCTCGCCGCCTCGCTGCTGATCTCGCTGGTCGCCGAGGTCCTCTTCCGCTGGTTCCAGTTCCTCGACTCGACCCGCTGGCCCACCCCCGCCGACATCCTCTACTGCGTCTCCTACGTGCCGCTGATGCTGGGACTGCTGCGCCTGGACCGCCAGCGCGGGCGCCGCCTGCGCCTGGGCGGCCTGCTCGACACCCTGATCGTGACCGTCAGCACCGCGGCCATGGCCACGGTCTTCCTGATCCTGCCGATGATCTCGGCCGGCCTGGTCAACCGCGCCGGGCAACTCGTCAGCACCGTCTACGTGCTCTACGACGTGGTGATCGTGTTCCTCGCACTGCGTCTGCTCGGCGCCGGGACCACGGCCGTTCGGCTGCTGGTGACCGGCCTGCTCTGCCTGTTCGCGGGCGACGTGGCGGAACAGGTGATGGCCGCCCGCACGTCGTCCATCATGTTCCCGCGCTGGATCAACCTGCTGTGGCTGCTGTTCTACCTGGGCATCGCGCTCGCCGCCGTGTCGGCCGCCCGCACCCGCCCGGCCCGGACACCGGCCCGCACCCCCGACCTGCCCGCGCTGGAGGGCATGCAGGTCAGCCTCCGGCGGCTGCTGGCGATGACGGTGGCCGCCGGGCTGCCGACGGTGATCTTCCTGCTGCCCGGCGAGCGCACCGCGGTGGAGGGCATGGCACTGGGGACGGCGGCGACCATCCTGCTGGGCCTGGTGCTGACCCGGTTCTGGGACCTGCACCGCCGGCTCGACCGGCAGACCCGCGCACTGGCCGCGATGGCCGCGACCGACCCGCTGACCGGCGTGGCCAACCGCCGCACCTGGGACGCCGAGCTGGCCCGGCTGCTGAGCTCCCCCACAGGCTCGGGAACAGGCTCGGGGACAGGTGGGAACGTGCTGATCGCCGTCCTCGATCTGGACCACTTCAAGCGGTACAACGACACGCACGGGCACGGCGCCGGTGACGACCTGCTGCGGGAGACGGCCTGCGCCTGGGCCGGGGAGATCGGGGCGCGTGGCGTGCTGGCCCGCTGGGGCGGCGAGGAGTTCCTGGTCGCGCTGACCTGCCGCGACCTGGACGAGGGACAACGCGTGCTGGAACGGTTGCGGCCGCTGGTGCCGGACGGGCAGACGGTGTCGATCGGGGTGGCGCTCTGGGACGGCGCCGAGGGTGCGGCCTCGGTGCTGCGCCGGGCCGACGGCGCGCTGTACGAGGCCAAGCAGCGCGGCCGGGACCGGATGGTCGTGGCCGGCCTGGTCGCCGCCTGAGCATGCCCTCACCGTGCGTGATGCCGCGCGGGGCGAACTGATCCGAACCGGTTCTGCTGGGCGGGATCCGTGCGTGCCCGGCCGGTCGCGGCCGAGGAACCGGGAGTGACCGCCCAGCCCTCGCGCACGCCCCCGGGCGAGCCCGCGCACGAGGGACCCTGGGCGCGGGCGACGCTCCGGGCCGCCGGGCTGCTGGCCACCGCCGTGACCGTGCTCGCCGTCGCCGGGCCGCTCCTGCTGGCGGCGGGCCCGGACGCGCTGCTGCTGGGCGGCGTGGTGTCGGCCGGCTGCTGCGCGGTGTTCCAGCTGCTGGCCGTGCGGCGCCTGCCGGCACACCGCCGGGCGCCGTGGCAGTGGCTGCTGGCCGCGTGCGGGCTGACCCAGCTGGCCGGGGTGACGGCGCTGCTGCACCGGCTGGGCGGTGAGAGCGGCTGGCCGGCACTGGTGGACGTGTTCCTGGTGCCCGCCTACCTGGCCACCGCCTGGGGCGTGCTGGGCGTGGACGCGCAACGGCACCGCCGCCCGCCCCTGGGGGTGCTGCTCGACGTGGTGGTCGTGGTGGCCGGCGTCGGGGTGCTCAGCCTGACCTTCGTGGTGCTGCCCCTGGCCTCCGACACCACCCGGCCCCCGGCCGCCCGCGCCGTCGCCCTGATCTACCCGGTGCTCGACCTGCTGCTGCTGTTCGTGCTCGCCCGGATGCTGGCCGCGGGCCGTCCCGGCCGGGTGGCCGGGTGGCTGGCCGTGGCGCTGCTGTGCGCGGTCGGGACCGACACCGCCCGCAACGTGACCGACCTGACCGATCTGGCCGGCCCGGCCCAGCTGACCAGTTCCGGACCGGTGGCCTGGGCGGCCGTGGCCCGCTCGGCGACGGGCCTGTTCACCGGGTTCGCCGCCGTCGGCGCGCTGCACGACGACGGCCCGGCGGCACCGCGCCGCGACCTGGGCCTGACCGTGACCCGGCTGGTCGTGCTGGCCCTGGCCGCGGGCCTGCCCTCGGTGGTCCTGATCGTGCGCAGCGCCACCGGCCAGTACACCGGCTCGGTGCTGCTCGGCGTCGGTTCGCTGGCCCTGCTCGGGCTGGTGGTGGCGCGGATCTGGGACCTGCTCCAGCAACTGCGGCGGCAGTCCGACGAGATGGCGCGGATGGCCCGCACCGACCCGCTGACCGGCGTCGCCAACCGCCGCTCGTGGGACTTCGAGCTGGCCCGCGCGATGGCCGCCGCGCTGCGCGAGCGCTCGGTGCTGCTGGTCGGGCTGCTCGACCTGGACCACTTCAAGCGCTACAACGACACCCAGGGCCACCAGGCCGGCGACGACCTGCTGCGCGAGGCCGCCCGGCAGTGGAGCCTGGGCCTGGCCGGCCACGGCCGGGTGGCGCGCTGGGGCGGGGAGGAGTTCGCCGTCCTCGTGCACGCCCGCGACCCGGACACCGGCCTGGCCACACTGGACGGTCTGCGTGCCCTGGTGCCGTTCGGCGAGACCTGCTCGATCGGCGTGGCCCGCTGGGACGGCACCGAGGATCCCGCGGTGCTGCTGCGCCGGGCGGACGAGGCGCTGTACGCGGCGAAGAACGCCGGGCGCGACCGCACGGTGCTGGCCGCCGACGTGACGAACGACGAGGCGAACGGCGCGACCACGAACGGCACGATCACGAACGGCACAACCATGGACGACGAAGCCCCGGACCGGGCACCCGTCGCCGGTCGCGGGGGGCCGCCATGACCTGGGAAGGAACTCCCGAGCACGTACGCCGCATCGGCCTGGCCATCCTCGGCGGCATGGCCACGCTGACCGTGCTGTCGCTGTTCTGGGAACGTGAGGGCAGCGACGCGATGGCTCGCACCTACCTCGTCTCCACCGCCGTGAGCTCCCTGTTCCTGCTGCTGGCCGTGCTGCGCGTGCCCCGCCCCCGCCGCGGGCCCTGGCTGTGGATCATGGCCAACATGGCCCTGTGCCTGACCGGCGAACTCGTGCTCGGCTACTACCAGCTCACCGGCGACGACCGCTGGCCCACCCCGGCGGACGCGTTCTTCCTGACCGCCTACCTGGCCACCGCCATCGGCGTACTGGGGCTCAACCGGCAGCGCGGCGGCCGCCCGGCCTTCGGGGCGGTGCTGGACGCCCTGATCGTCGCCGTCGGCGTGGGCGTCCTGGCCCTGGTCTTCGTCGTCCTCCCCCTGGCCTGGGACACCGCCCAGCCCCTGGTGGCCCGCACCGTCGGCACCCTGTACCCCCTGCTCGACGTCATGCTGCTGTTCCTGCTGCTGCGGATCTTCGCGCACGGCCGGCCCGGCGCCGCCGTGTCCTGGGTGGCGGCCTCGATGCTGTGCACCCTGGTCGCCGACACCGCGCAGAACCTGGTCGAGCTGACCAGCGGCGGCAACGAGTTCGCCGTCTGGATGAACGTGGTCTGGGCCTGCGCCTACCTGTTCATGGGCTTCGCCGCCGCGGCCTCCCGCCGCGACCCCGGCCCCCGCCCCGCACCCGACCCGGCCACGACGGCCGAGGCCGGGCTGACCGCGCCCCGCCTCGGCCTGCTCGCGTTCGGCGCCGGACTGCCCTCGGTGGTGGTGATCGGCCGCGCGGCCAACGGCGTGCACGACGGCGCCACCTGGCTGGGCCTGGGCTCCCTGCTGTTGCTGGCCATGGTCGTCACCCGCATCGCCGGCCTGCTCGCCCAGCTGCGCCGGCGCTCCGAGGAGATGGCGCTCATGGCCCGCACCGACCCGCTGACCGGCGTCGCCAACCGCCGCTCCTGGGACTTCGACCTGGACCGCGCGATGGGCGCCACCCGCACCGGCGGCGGCCACCTGCTGGTCGCGCTGCTCGACCTGGACCACTTCAAGCGCTACAACGACACCCAGGGCCACCAGGCCGGCGACGACCTGCTGCGCGAGGCCGCCGGCCGCTGGCACGACGCCCTCGGGCCGCACCCGGTGATCGCCCGCTGGGGCGGCGAGGAGTTCGTGGCCCTGGTGCACTGCGCCGACCCGGAGCAGGGACGCCACCGCCTGGACTCCCTGCGCCGGGTCGTCCCGCACGGGCAGACCGTCTCGCTGGGCATCGCCCGCTGGGACGGCCAGGAGGACGCGACCGGCCTGCTGCGCCGGGCCGACACCGCCCTGTACCTGGCCAAGGAACAGGGCCGCGACCGCAGCGTCAGCGCCCCGCAGCCGGCTGCCGCACCGGCCCTGGACACCCGGGGGCCCGGCCGATTACGGGAGGGGATGGCCACCGTGAGAGGGTCTGCCGGTGATTAGGACGATCGATGCGGGTATGACCGACGGCCGCGACCGGCCGGTGACCCTGCGCGGGGTGGGCGACGAGAACTGGCGCGACATCGCGGACGTCGTGCCGCGCGACGACCAGCGGGACTGGGTGGCCACCTCGGCGGCCCGCTACCTGCTGCTCAGCCTGCGCGAGGGGGTGTGGACGTCGCTCGGCGTCTACGCCGGCGACCAGGTGGTGGGCCACATCATGTGGGCCTACGACGAGGACGACGACCGTAACTGGATCGGCGGCATGCTCGTCGACGAGCAGGAGCAGGGCACCGGCGTGGGCCGCGCCGCCCTGCTCACCCTGATCGGCTACCTGCGGGAACTGCCCGAACCGCACGACATCCGGCTGTCGGTGCACGACGACAACACCGCCGCCCGCAAGCTGTACGCCTCGGCCGGGTTCGTGGAACTCGACCGGGACGAGGACGGCGACTGGACCGCCGAGCTCGTCCTGTCGCCGCCGGAGGGCGGCCCGCACGAGGACTGAGCCACGAGCGCGCCGCTCGTGGCCTCGCCCCGTGCGGCCTGCGGGGGAGGGGCTGCTCACTCCCCGAGCGCCGACCTGATCGGACTGATCGGCCGGCTCAGCTGCGGGCGGCCTCTTCGCCCAGTCGCCGCAGCAGGTCGCGGGAGCCCTGCTCGGCCCCGAAATCCTCCACGTGGCGGCGCTTCTCCTCGGCCGAGGGGAAGTACGCGGTGAGCGTGATGCGGGTGTGCGGGCCCCGCGGTTCGCAGTGCAGCACCGAGCGGAACGGTGCCAGCCCGAACTCCTGCGAGCCGGTGCTGGTCCAGATCACCCGGGTGGGGCGGGTCAGCTCGTCGAAGACGTAGAGGTTGGGGTAGTCGGTGCCGTCGGGGCCGTGCATGACCACCTCGAAGCGGCCGCCCTCGGTGAAGTCGAACTCCCGCACGGTGCTGCGGAATCCGGACGGCCCCCACCACTCGTGCACGCGGGCCCAGGCGTCCCACAGGGCGGCGGGGGAGGCGGGCGCGTCGTGGGTGGTGCTCAGCGTGTGCTGCGCCGCGGGGGAGGGCGCGTCCGTCGAGGTCACGGAGCGAGTCTAATCGAGAGCACTCGGTGATCAAGAGACGGCACAGCCTGTCCAATTCGATAACAGGCTAGAAGCAACCTCAGAATTCACCTCAACGAATCGCCTGGACCGCAACACCCCTTCGGCCCGGAACGTCACGATGGCGACAGGTTCTCGGTGTCTGAGGGGAGTGGACGTGCGAATCTTCGGACGGCGCGGAAGACGGTGGTACCGGCGGCGGGGTCGCGGTCACGACGGTTACGGTTACGACGGGTACGGCTCGGGCGGTGCCGTGGCCGGCACGGTGGTGTGGCTCGTGGTGGTCGCACTGGTGCTGGCGTTCTGCTGGTGGGCATTCCACGGCACGTTCTACGCGGTGCTGCGCACGGTGTGGGCCTCCACGATGTGGAAGGTCCTGATCCTCGGGAGCGTCGGTGCCTTCGGGCTCGCGGTGGTCGGGTCCCGGCGCCGCGACTACGGGGGCGGTGATGCCTGGGCGCTGTTCCTGGTGGTCTTGTTACTGAGCCCGTTCCTGGGGGTCTGGGGCGGGTACCACCGGGCGCAGCAGCTGTCGGAGTCGATCGAGATCACCGGGGGTGCGCAGCCGGAGTACGAGTGGCGCACCCCGTGGGTGGTGGCGGCCAACTCGGTGGTCAGCCGGGCCGGCAGTGTGGTGGGCACGTTCGACGAGGACGCCACCACGTTCCTGCCCGCCACCGGCGCCTACGTGACCCCGGTGCGGGCGCGTGGCTGGATCAAGGGATTCAACCAGATCGTGGTGCAGACGCCCGGTGAGAACACCGTGGGCACCTGCGACTTCGACGCGCAGGTGCCGGTCGCCCGGGGCTGGTTCCAGTACAACCTGCGTCGCGCGCTGTCGTTCGTCGGGGGCGACCTGATGGCCGACCCGCAGGACGTGTGGGCGTACTGCGACGGCGACAAGGGAGTGATGGTGGTGCCGGTCACCCGGTACGCCGGTTTCCCCGAGCAGCATCCGGTGCCCGGCGGTGTGGTGCTGTTCGACGGTCACAGCGCGGTGCTGCACAAGGACGTGAAGGCCGGCGAGCTGCCCGGCCCGGTGTACCCGATCTCGCTGGCGGCCCGGCAGCGGGAGGCCTCGCACGCGCTGAACGGCTATCTGGACCGGCTGTTCCGGCGCAGTGGTTACGAGACCGTGGAGTCGGCGGACGGCCCGGACTCCGGCAACGAGTCCGAGTTGCTGTTGCGGCGCACGGACGGCTCGGGCTGGGACTACGTGACGGCGCTGACGCCGCGCGGGACGTCGAAGTCGGTGGTGGCGGTGGCCACGATCGCGGCGGACGAGGTGCACGCCGGTGACCTGAACCGGCTGACGGTGCACAAGCTGGCCTCGGCCCGGCAGGGCAACGTGACGCTGTCGAACGCCATCATCGCGGCGTTCCCCCAGCTGAACTGGAACGCCAACCAGCTCTCGCTGACCGAGGTGGTGCCGACGTCGAACGACACCTGGACCGCGTCGATCACCAAGTCCACCACGGTGACCCGGCTGGTCGAGATCGCCGGGGACGGCTCGATGTGCCTGACCTACCTGAGCGGTGAGCAGATCGCCTGCGTGGACGCCGGTGGCGGCAACGCCGGCACGGACAACGGTGACGGGGGCACGGGGGACGACGGGGACGGTGAGGGGACGTCCGGCGATCTGGGCGGCCTGAGCAACGAGGAGCTGGCGCAGTTGCAGCGGCGGGTGGCCGACGAGGTGGCCCGCCGGCTGTCCGGCGACGCGGGGGAGTAGCCGCGGGTGAACCAATGGTGGACGACGAACAGCGTTCGTCGTCCACCATTTTCGTGCCCGCGTGATCAGGCCTGCGCGGGGGCGGCACGGCGGGCGACGATCATCGAGATCAGGGCGATGGTGGCGGCGACGAGCATGACCACGGCGAGGGGTCCGGCGGTGTCCTCGCCACGGATGCTGACCAGGGGCGAGACCACGGCGGCCAGGCCGAACTGGAGGGCACCGAGCACGGCGGAGCCGCGTCCGGCGGAGTGCCGCACGTACGACAGGGCCAGCGCGGTGGCGTTGCCCATCACGAAGCCGAGGCCGGCGATGCCGGTGAACAGCGGCACGGCGAGCCATCCGGCCGGGACACCGGTGAGCACCAGCAGGCCGAACACCACGGTGGAGGCGAACACCGTCACGATGCCGACGCTGAGCAGCGCGGCGGGGGAGCGGGTGGCGGTGAGGTTGGCGGCGACGGCGCTGACGACCATCAGGCCGAGGGCGTTGACGCCGAAGGCCAGGCCGTAGGTGACGGTGCCCAGGCCCATCATGTCCTGGTAGAGGAAGGGGCTGGCGGAGATGTAGGCCATCATCACCGCGAAGCCGAACGCGAACGCGAAGGTGTAGGCCAGAAAGCCCTTCTGGAGCAGGCTCTCGGCCGGCTGCCCGGTGGCTGCGCCGGTGGTGGTGGCTGTGGTGCCGTTCAGGATGCGGGGATGGGTCTCGCGGATCACCAGCAGCACGCAGACCAGCATCAGCCCGGCCAGCACGAGCACGACGGTGAGGATGCCGCGCCAGCCGATCGGGTCCACGAGGAAGCCGCCGACCAGCGGCGCGACCACGGGGGCGACGCCGCCGACGATCATCATCAGGCTGAAGGCCTGGGCGGCGGCGCGGCCGTGGGCGAGGTCGGAGATGACGGCGCGGCCGATCACCATGCCGGCGGCGCCGCCCAGGCCCTGGGCGAGACGGGCGGCGATGAGCACGCCGACGCTGGGGGCCAGGGCCGCGACCGCACTGGCGACGACGCACAGCACGGCACCGGCGATCAGCGGCGGACGGCGGCCGAAACGGTCTGACAGCGGCCCGAACACGACCTGTCCCACGGTCATGCCGAGCAGGAACGCGGTGAGCGTGAGCTGGACGGTGGTGGTGGAGGTGCTCAGGTCGTCGGTCATCCGCGGGAAGGCGGGCAGGTACAGGTCGGTGGCGAACGGGGCGACGGCCGACAGCAGGGCGAGGACCAGCAGCACCGGGCCGCTGACACCACCGTCCTGGGCGGGCCGGGCGGGTGGGGTGGTGTGCGCCGCCTGCGGGGTGGTGCGGGTGGATTCCTCTGTCACGATTCTCCCTTCAGAGGTTAGTTATGAAAACATAACTGATGCTGGTGGGCCAAACTGGGGCCCGTGCTGGGCGGTGCTGCCGTGCGGCTGTGGGGGAGCAGGGCTGTGGGGGAGCAGGGCTGTGGGGGAGCGCGGCTGTGGGGGCAGGGCTTTGGGGGCAGGGGGTGAGGGGCAGAGGAGTGGGGGGCAGGGGAGTGGCGGCAGTGGGAGGCGGCGGGGCAGCGGGGAAGAGCGCGGCAGCGGTGAGGGAAAGGACGGGCGCATGGGAGCGACCGAGGTGAGTGCCATGGCCGGCGGCGGTTCGAGTCGCGGTTCGAGTAGCAGGACGGGCGGCGGTGCGGATGGCAGCGCGGGCGGCGGCTCCGGTGGCGTCTCCGGTGGGCCTGCGAAAGCGAGCGGCAACGGTGGCGGCACTGCGGGCGGCGCCAGCGGCACCAGCGGCGGCATCGAAGGCGGCGCCGGTGGCAGGGTTTGGGGCGGTGACCTGGAGCCGGGGGAGCGGACCCTGGCGCGGCTGGCCGACCTGGTGTTCGTGATCGCCCGGGAGGTGGAGCCGCACGGGCACCGTGGGGCGGACATCATCGAGCTGACCAATGTCGAGGCGATGGTGATGCGCTGGGTGGACGCGCATCCCGGCACCTCGCCGAGCGCGGCGGCCGAGGCGGTGCGGCTCCAGCGCAGCAACCTCAGTGCGGCCGTGCGGGGGCTGGAGGCGAAGGGTATGGTGACCCGCACACCGGACCCGGCCGACCAGCGTCTGGTGAGGCTGTACCCGACCGAGCTGGCGGCCTCCAACGTGACCAGGCTGCACCGGCACTGGGCCGGGCTGGTCGGCGAGGCCCTGGGTGGGGAAAGGGCCGGTCTGCACGAGGCGGTCGAGCTGCTCGAGCGAGTGGCTGCGGGGTTTCGTCGTCCATAAGCCATTGTCGTGATAACAGGCTACAAGCTACGGTCTTCATCATGAGCAGACACCTCATCACCGGAGCGGCGGGGCACCTCGGTGAAGGGCTGGCCCGCACGCTGCGCGAGCAGGGGCACGACGTGGTCGGGCTGGACGTGGTGCCGGGGCCGTTCACGACGGTGGTGGGGTCGGTCACCGACGGCGCGCTGGTGCGTGAATTGATGGACGACGTGGAGTTCGTGCTGCACACGGCCACTTTGCACAAGCCGCACGTCGGTTCGCACGGGCGGCAGGACTTCGTCGACGTCAACGTGAGCGGCACACTGAACGTGCTGGAGGCCGCAGCGGCCGCCGGTGTGCGGGGCGTCGTGTTCACCAGCAGCACCAGCACGTTCGGCCGGGCCCTGAGCCCGGCTCCGGGGGAGCCGGCGGCGTGGATCACCGAGGCAGTGCGGCCGCTGGTGAAGAACATCTACGGGGCCACGAAGGTGGCGGCCGAGGACCTGTGCGAGCTGGCGGCCCGCGACCTGGGCCTGCCGGTGGTGGTGCTGAAGACGTCGCGGTTCTTCCCGGAGGCCGACGACCAGGACGACGCGCGGGAGCGTTTTGCCGACGTGAACCTCAAGGTGAACGAGTTCCTGAACCGGCGGGTCGAGCTGTCCGACGTGGTGAGCGCGCACCTGCTGGCCGCGGAAAGGGCGCCGGAGCTGGGTTTTCGCCGGTACGTGGTGAGCGCGCCGACGCCGTTCGGGCAGGCCGACCGGGAGATGCTCGGGCGCGATGCGGCGGGCTTGGTGCGGCGGCTGTTCCCACGGCTGGGTGCGCGGTTCGACGAGCGGGGCTGGCAGCTGCCGCCGGTGCTGGACCGGGTGTACGACAGCTCCCTGGCCCGGGCCGAACTGGGCTGGCAGCCGGTGCACGATTTCGCCACGGTGGCCGAGCGGGCGCTGGAGCGGGGGGAGTGGCGGGGTGATCTGGCCCTGGCGGTCGGGGTGAAGGGTTACCACTCCACCCCGACCGGGGTGTACACGACGGTCAGGACGCCTGGATCACCGTGAACGGCGGTCTGACCTCGCTGGTCAGCTCGACCGCGGCGGCCAGTGCCATCACCGCGCGGCGGTGCGCGTCGAGTCCGGCCCGCTCGGCGGTCTGGGCGGTGGAGTGCAGCGAGCCGAGGGCCACCAGGTAGCCGGAGCCGACGGCGGCGTACCCGGCGACGGTGTGCCCGACCTGGTAGTCCTCGTCCACCAGGTAGAGGCGGCCGTGGATGCCGACCAGGAACTGCCCGCCCTCCTCGCGCCCGGAGTCGTTCTTGGCGTAGCCGCCGGCGGTGAGGCACTCACGCACGGCGTCGATGAAGGTGGTGGCCATGAAGCGGTCGACGTCCCAGGTGTCGGGCTCGCCGATGGTCAGGGAGTAACGCAGGAGCTGGCCCATCCGGTAGCTCGTGGTGAAACCCATGACGTAGGGCCCGACCTGGAACACCTTGGAGTCGGAGCGCACGGCGACGTGCCAGCCGTCGCTGCCGGCCGAGTCGCCGCCGATGGTGACGGTCCGGCCGTCCGTGATGCCGACGATGCAGGTCAATTCGGGATCCTCCCGGTGAGATCGGTGTCCCCCAGAGTCTGCGATACTCGCTCGCGGCTCGCTACGGAGACCCGGCAAGTTTCGATAACAGGCTTTGTCGCGGGCGAAAATTTTCCCGGGGAAAACCGCACCGGTGCCGCGAGCGACGTGCGAATCTGGACATTCCACGCACGGTTTCCGGGAGACGCGTCATGGGTTCGCCGGCACGTGGTTCGGCAAGGGGCTCCGTACGGAGTTCAGCACGTGGTTCGGCGCGGGGTGACGCGGCGGCCTGGTCGTTGTCGCGCATCGAGCTGGCCACCGCGGTGATCACGCTGGTCAGTGCGCTGGTGGGGTTGGGTGTGGCGCTGGGTGTGAGTCGGGGTGACGACGCCGGTGAGGCTGCTCCCCCGTCGTCCGCTTCCCCGTCTCCCGGGGCGTCTTTGGTGTCGTTCCCGGCGGCGCCGTCTTCTGGCGCGTCGTCCACCGGTGTTTCCCTGGGGATCCCGGCCGGGTTTCTCGGCACCTGGAAAGGTGTTGCGACGCAGGGGGAACGCCGGTATCCGGTGGTGCTGACGCTGCGGGCGGGGATGCCGGGTGAGCTGGTCGGGGTGAGTGAGTACCCGACGCTGGGCTGCACCGGTGAGCTGATGGCGCTCAGTGGCGGCGCGGAGGTGGTGCTGCGGGAGGTGACCACGTCCACCTGCCTGGATGCCGACCTGTGGCTGGTGCTGAACGAGGACGGGTCACTCGGGTACACCGCCGGTGATCCGGACGATCCCACGGTGCGGGCGGTGCTGGGCGCCGGGTGAAGGGGCGGCCTGTCCCCCTTCACCCGGCGGTTCGTCAGTCCGTGACGACCTTGGCGTCGGCCAGGTAGCCGGCCAGGGTGGTCATGTAGTCGGCCTGGGACACGTAGTCGAGGCCGGGGCTGGTGAAGCTCTCGATCTGGCCGGCCTTGAAGGCCGGGGTCTGGGCCAGGGTGGCCTGCTTGGCCATCTCCTCCTTCGAGTAGCCGTCCTTCTGGAGCAGCATCAGGTCGCCGCCGATCTTGCCGGCGTTCTCCCAGGAGTAGATGCCCCAGTAGTAGCCCTCCGGGGTGGGCTCGAAGAACGTGACGCCGAGTTCCTGGTAGAGCTCGGTGATCGGCTCGTCGGCGGGCTTGACCACGTAGGCGCCGTCGGCGTCGCCGTAGAGCACGGTGACGGTGACGTCGGTGGCGGCCGCGGCGTCCTTCAGCGTGGTGGCGGCCTGGTCGTAGGTGGCCTTGGCGGCGTCCACGGTGTCTTGCGAGGCGCCCAGGGCCAGGGCCAGCCTGGCCTGGGAGGCGATGACGTCGGCGCCCTTTCCGCCCATCTTGATCGCGATCACCGGGGCGATCTTGGCGATCTTCTCCTGCTGTTCCTTGTCGTTGAAGCCGTAGAGCGGCTGGGAGTCGTCAATCGTGCCCTTCTCGTCGGTCGGGTACACGGTGGTGACGATGACGTCGGGGGCGGCCTCGATCAGCTTCTCCTCGTCGATCTCGCCGTAGGTGGCGCCGAGGGTGGTGATGCCGGAGACGTCGAACTTCTCGAAGCGCGGGTCCTTGTCCACGGTGGACCAGCCGAACGCGGCGACCGGCTTGATGCCGTAGTTCATCAGCGACACCAGCGGGTCGGTGAGGCCGGCGACCTTGGTCGGGGTGTGGTCGAGGGTGACGGTGTTGCCGAGGTCGTCGGTGTAGCTCCAGCTGGAGTCACCGCTGCCGCTGTCGGCGTCGCCGGTGCTGCCGGAGGAGCCGCAGCCGGTCAGGGCGATGGTGGCGGCGGCCAGGATCGCGAGCAGGACACGGGGTTTTCTCATCGGGGGACCTTCTGTGTGAGGGGTTTTCAGTGGGACTCGGGGACGACCAGGGGCGTGCCGGTGACCGGGTCGGGCACCACCCGGGCGTGCAGGTCGAAGGCCTGGAGCAGGGTGGCGGGGGTGAGGACGTCGGCGGGCGGGCCGTCGGCGACCACGGTTCCGGCGTGCATCACGACCAGGCGGTCGGAGTAGCGGGCGGCCAGGGACAGGTCGTGCAGGACCATGACGACGGTGGCGCCGGTGTCGGTGTTGATCCGGCGGACCAGGCTGAGGACGGACAGCTGGTGGGTGAGGTCGAGGTAGGTGGTGGGCTCGTCGAGCAGCAGGGTGGGTGCCTGCTGGGCCACGACCAGGGCGATCCACACGCGCTGGCGCTGGCCGCCGGACAGGGCCGCGACGTCGCGGTCGGCGACCTGGTCCAGGCCGGTGGCGGTGAGGGCCTCGGTGACGATGCGGGCGTCGTGCGCCGACCAGGGGCGGGCCCAGGTCTGGTGCGGGTTGCGGCCGCGCATGACCAGGTCGCGCACGGTGATGCCGGCCGGGGCGGTGGGGGTCTGGGGCAGCACGGCGAGGCGGCGGGCGACGTCCTTGGTGGCCAGGGCCGTGATCGGTTCGTCGTCCAGAAACACTTGTCCGGCGGCGGGTTTCAGGATGCGGCCGAGGGTCTTGAGCAGGGTGGACTTTCCGCTGCCGTTGGCTCCGACGAGGGTGGTGATCTGGCCGCGGGTGATGCTGAGGTCGAGTCCGGTGATGACGGGGTTGCCGTCGTAGGCGACGCTCAGCTCCTGGGCCCGCAGCACGGTGGTGGTCATCGGGCGATCTCCTTGCGGTGGCGGACGAGCAGCCAGATCAGGTAGGGGGCGCCGACCAGGGTGGTGAGCAGGCCGACGGGTACCTGGTAGGGGAAGGCGGTGCGGGCGGCGAGGTCGGCGGCGGTGACGAGGCAGGCGCCGAGGAGGCCGGACAGCAGGATCGGGGGGCGGGAGGCGGCGGTGGTGCGCAGGGCGATCTGCGGCACCACGAAGGCGACGAACCCGACGGGGCCGGCGGCGGCGACGGCGGCTCCGGTGAGCAGGACGGCCAGGGCGATGACGAGCAGCCGGTGGCGCTGGACGGCGAGGCCGACGCCGGTGGCGGTCTCGTCGCCGAGCTGGGCGACGGCCAGTGGCGCGGAGCAGGCCACGGCCAGGGGCGCCGCGACGGCGGTGACGACGGCCAGGGGTGTGAGGCTGGTCCAGGAGGTGCCGGACAGGCTGCCGACCAGCCAGGCGGCGGCGCGGGTGGCGTCGGTGATCTGGGCGCGCACGAGCAGGTAGCTGGTGAGGGCGGTCAGGACCGAGCTGACGCCGATGCCGACGAGGATGAGCCGGTAGCTGTCGATGCCGTCGCGCCAGCCCAGGCCGTAGACGAGGGCGGAGGCGGTGAGGGCGCCGATGGTGGCGGCGACCGGGATGCCGCTGCCGAGCACGGCGTCGGACACGGCGTAGGAGCCGCCGCCGACGAGGATGGCGGCCACGGCCCCGGTGGAGGCGCCGGCGGTGACGCCGATGACGTCGGGGGTGGCGAGGGGGTTGTTGGTGAAGGTCTGGGTGAGGGCTCCGGCGGTGCCGAGGCAGATGCCGACCAGGACGCCGGTGAGGATCCGGGGCAGGCGCAGGTCGAACACGATCAGGTGCTGGGGGTAGGTGCCGTTGCCCAGGAGGGTGCGCACGACGTCGGCCGGGCTGAGGCTGGCGGATCCGGCGGCGGTGCCGGCGACGATCAGGCCGGCCAGGACGATCAGAGCCACGACGGTGACCGCGAGCGCGCGGGGTCGCCAGGGGATGCCGACGGGGCCGAGGGTGATGCCGGGCTGGTCGGTGGGCTGGTCGGTGGGCTGGTTGGTGGTGGCTGGTGTGTTCACAGGGCTGCCAGGGATTTGCGGCGGGCGACGGCGATGAAGAAGGGGCCGCCGATGACGGCCAGGACGATGCCGACCTCGATCTCGCCCATGCCGCCGATGAGGCGGCCGATGACGTCTGCGGTGAGGACGAGAGTGGTGCCGAGGAGGGCGCAGGCGGGCAGGACGTGGCGGTGGCTGGTGCCGACGGTGGCGCGGGCGAGGTGGGGGACGACGAGGCCGGCGAAGCCGATGGGGCCGGCGGCGGCGGTGGCCGCGGCGGTGAGCAGGGTGATGGCGGCCAGGCCGGTGATGCGGGCGCGGATGACGTTCTCGCCGAGTCCCTGGGCCATGTCGGTGCCGAGGCTGAGGTTGTCGAGGGCTCGGCTGTTGAGGAGGGCCAGGAGGAGTCCGGCGAGGGCGAAGGGCAGGACGGACCAGGTGATGGTGAGTTCGCGGCCGGACAGGGAGCCGGTGACCCAGAGCCGGTAGGCGTTGAGGGCGTCGCGGTCGGACAGCACGATGAAGGAGGTGAGGGCGTCGAGGAGGGCGGAGACGGCGGTGCCGGCCAGGGCGAGGGGGACGGGGCTGGCGGTTGCGCTGCCGGCGGCGGTGACGGCGAAGACGGCGGTGCTGGCGGTGAGGGCGCCGGCCAGGGCGAAGAGGACGTCGAGGCTGCTGCCGGTGACGCCGAGGAGGTAGACGCCGATGACGACGGCGAGTCCGGCGCCGGCGGAGACGCCGAAGAGGCCGGGGTCGGCGAGGGGGTTGCGGGTGTGGCCCTGCATGAGGGCGCCGGCGAGGCCGAGGCAGGTGCCGACGACGATGCCGAGGACGGTGCGGGGGATGCGGACGCCGTAGACGATGGCGTGCAGTTCGCTGGTGGTGGGGTCGGAGGGGTGCAGGAGGGTGGTGATGACCTGTCCGGGGCCCAGGCGGCTGCTGCCGAACATGAGGCTGGCGGCGATGGCGGCGAGCGCGAGGAGGGTGAGAGCGGCCAGGGTGGTCAGGGCGGCGGGGTGGTGGGGTGTTCGGGTGGGTGGGGATGACGCTGGGGGCACGAGGGGTGAGCTTAGGCTAACCTCACCTGCCCGTGTGTGGGGTGGTGGGCCCGGGGATGATCACGGTTGTGCTACGGGTCGTTCCGTCCGGCGGGCCTCGAAGAGGGTGCGGGTGGAGTGGGCGACCACGGGCTCCCCCGCGCGCATCCGGGCGTCCAGGGCGCGTAGCTGGGGTTCGTAGCGTTCGGTGCTGAAGTCGGGGACCCACCACACGCACTTGCGCAGGATCCAGACGATCGCGCCGATGTCGTGGAACTCCATGCGGCAGCGGGCGGTAGAACGGTGGACGACGTGAAGGCCGGCCTGTTGGGCGTCCACGGTTTCCTGTTCGGGGTCGCGGGCGAACGGTGGTGCCAGGGGGCCGAGGAAGTGCTCGATCAGCTCGAGTGCCGAGGCCGGGCCGACGTGCTGGGCGAAGTAGGTGCCGTCGGTGCGCAGGACGCGGGCGATCTGGTTCCAGGCGGGTGCGACCGGGTGGCGGCTGGTGACCAGATCGAACGTGGCGTCGGGGAAGGGCAGGTGGTCGGTGCCGGTGTGCACGACCTGTACGCCGCGCGGTTGCAGCAGGGCCCGGGCGCGGGTGGCGTTCGGTTCCCAGCCCTCGGTCACGGTCATCCGGGGTGGCAGGGTGGGGACGGCCGCGATGATCTCCCCGCCGCCGGTGTCGAGGTCCAGGGCGCTGGAGGCGTGGGCCAGTCGCTGGGCCAGTTGCCGGGTGTATCCCCAGGGTGGGCGTTCCTCGCTGGCGCGTCCGTCGAGCCAGGTGAAGTCCCAGCCGGTGACGTCGGCGGTGAGGGCCTCGTGCACCAGGTCTTCGTAGTCGCGCATGGTCGTGCTCATCCTCGTGCTCATCCTCGTGCTCGTTCTTGTGCGAGCAGGGCCAGGGTGGCCTGCACGTTGCTCTCGGCGATGGCCTGCATGCCCTCACGGTCGGGGAAGTCGCCGTCCAGCAGCCGTAACGGCCCGGCCACCAGCGACAGCCGCATGGCCAGGCGGTACAGCGCCATCCGGGCCGGGTCCAGGCCTGTCTGGTGCGGTGGGCCGGCGAGCAGGGCGTAGTCGCCGGGGCTGAAGCGGATCTGGAGGAACACGTGCTCCCACTCGGCGTCGAAGAACTTCAGGCCCTCGATGTCGATGAGGAGGGCCTGCCCGGCGTCGTCCACCAGCACGTGGTCGGGGCCGAGTTCGCCGTGGATGAGGGAGTACGTCGTGCGGGGCGTGATCGGGGCGCGCAGGGTGTGCAGCAGCTCGCGCAGTGGTTCGCGCACGGCGCCGAGGCGATGGTCGCGGTCGGCGGCCTCGTCCAGGTGGCCGAGGGCGTGCTCGAGAATCAGCTGCTCGCAAGGAATCTCGCGGGGTGTGCTGGCATGCCCGAGCGGCCCGTACCCGGGGGCGCGGCACTGGCGCATCAGGGTCAGCGAGTGCGCGAGGTGTTTCAGGGCGGTGCGGCCGCGTTCGTGGTCGGCCGGGTCGTGGGAGCGGTAGAGCAGGTGCTCGAGGGTTCCGCCGGGTGCGTCCTCGACCACGGCGACGTCGGCGCGGTAGTGCCGGTGGGAGTCGTCGGCCAGGTGCACGTGCACGGTGCGGACCCCGGCCGAGTCCAGCGCGTCGCGGGCGGTGAGGAACAGGCGCAGCCCGGTGGCCGGGGCGAACGGGTCGCCCTGCTCGTCCTGGGCTGCGGGTGCGGTGGTTGCGGGTGCGGTGGGGGTTCCGGCGCCGGGCCAGAAGTTCTCCTCGGCGGCCCAGCTGTACACGATCACGCTGGCCGGGCCCGGGTTACTGGGGGCGAGGTGGACGCGGTACACGCCCTTGCGGGTGCCGCCGCGGAGCCGTTCGATGCCGGTGATCCGGGCGGTCGGGCCCAGAGCAGCCGGTACGAGCGTGGAGAGGTCCTCGGTCTCAGCGGTTCGGCGCACCCGGTGAACCTAGAGGCCCGGGTGTCTGGTTTTCACCTGATTTACCGTGCGTGACGTGCCGGGGTGGTTCAGGCGGCCCACCAGTGTTCGTCGGCGCAGGCCACCTCGTACTGCCACCAGCCGCCGGCCGCGCCGGCATCGAGCCGCTCCCGGATCGCCCGGAAGTCGGCGTCGGCCGGCACGTCGAACGTGATCAGCGGCAGTTCCTCGCTGTATGCCCAGGAGGCCAGGGCGAAGTCCTCGAACTGCGCGTTGACCGCTTCCACGCTGGCGCCGAGCGGCCCGGCGGCGTCGGGCAGCACGCGCACCACGCACCGGCCGGAGGCCTGCACCCGTTCCAGGGCCCAGTGCCGGCCCCACTCGTCGGTCTCGAACCGCACCACGTCGCCGGGCGCCACGCCCTCCTGCATGAAGGGCGCCGACTCCACCTGCGCGGTCTGCCCGCTGAGCGGCGTCGCCCACAGGCCCTCGGTGTCGTCGGGCCATCCTGGACGAGGCGGGAACTTGAACCAGATCTTGATCTTGTGTTTCGTACCCGTCATTCGGGACATGATGCTGGGGACGCTTTCCGGGCGCCAGGGGCAAACCCGTCGTCATCCCTCCCGCTGTGACCGGCCCGTGCGTGCGCGGACCTCGCCGGGCCCGGACGCACAGGCCCGTTTCAGGTGCACCTCAGCTGGGCGCACCGGTCGCGCGGCCGGCTCGGCGCGAGCCGGCTGCCGTGCGGTCAGGTGGATGCGGCGGCTCCTCGCCGCCGGGCGCCGCCGGGCACCGCGGGGATCAGGAGCCCGGCGGGTTCCTGGCCGGGCGGGTCCCGGCGATCCGCGAGCGCCGGCGGGCTCCCACCGGGCGGGCCGGCGGCCGGGCCGGTACCTGCTGCCCGGGGGCCGGCGGTGTCTGCGGTGCGCCGGCGGTGGCCGCACCCGCCAGCTGGGCGCGTAGCTCGGCGATCTCGGCGCGCGCGGCCTGCTGGGCCTGTTCCTGGTGCTGGGCCTGCCGCGCGGCCTGCTGTTCGGCGGCGTGCAGGGACGTCTCCAGCGCCGCGACCTGATGTCGGGCCTGCTCGCGTGCCCGGGTCTCCTGGTCCAGGCGGGCGCTCAGCTCGGCCACGCGCTCGCCGGCCTGGCGCAGTTCGACGCCGGTGGTGGCCAGCTGGAGGTCGAGCTGGGTGGCGCGGTTGCGCTGTTCCTGGGCGGTCTCGAGCAGGTCGCCGTGCTCGCGGCGCAGGGTCTCCAACTGCTGGTGGACGACGCTCAGCTCGGCCTCGGCCTGCCCGCGGGCGCGTTCGTGCTCGACGACCTGCTTCCAGGTCTCGTCGCGGATGCGTTCGGCCTCGGCCTGGGCCTGGCTCGCGCGGCGCAGGGCCTGGTCTTTCTCCTCGCGGTCCGTGCGGGCGGCGGCGAGTGCCTCGCGGCGGGCCTGCTCGGCCTGCTGTTCGCCCTCGGCGGCGCGGGCGGCCTCGGCGTGGGCCTCGCCGGCCTCGGTCTCGGCGGCCTGCACGCGGGCCAGGGCGCCCTGCTCGGCCTGCTCGAAGCGGGCCATCAGGGCGGTCAGCTGCTCGCTGAGCTGTTTCGCGACCGGCAGCACTCCCTGGGTGGCCTCCTTGGCCAGGGCCAGGGGGTCGGCGACGGCGGCCAGGTCGTTGGCGCGGCGCTGGCGGGAGGCGGCGTCGGCGTGTGCCTTGGAGCAGTACCGGGCGCGGCGCCCGCCCTTGGGGCGGCCCAGCTCGTCGCGGGGGCGCGGGGGCAGGGGTTCCTCGCACCCGTCCAGCCGGCAGGTGCTCGTCTCACGTTCAGGGCTTTCCGTGCTCACCCCCGCAGTCTGGCCTATTCGCGGGGCTGGTCCGACCGGTACGTCCGGCGGCAGGCAGCCGGCGGCGCGGGCGTGGCGGACGCGGCGCGGGTACCGGTGCTCGCGTCGTCCCCTGTTGACCCCCGGCGTGACCCTGAGCCTGACCCTGGGCAGACACCACAGCGGCAGGAACCGGCCGGCCGGTTCCTGCCGCTGCCCGCCGTCGGACGGCTAGCTGAATGCTGTTGCAGCGCAGTGCATCACGAGGCGCCGAGTGCGGCGTGTGCCTGGTGAACCTGCTGGATCCTGTCCCACGACCTCGGCTGCGCCGGGCTGGCGTCGGTGTCGGCGATGCTGCTGCGGGCCAGTTTCGTGGTGGCGCTCAGGTCGGGGCGCCCGGCCGTGAACAGCCAGGTGGTGAACAGCTGGGTCAGGTCCTGGCCGGAGATCTTCTCGGCGAGCGCGATGAAGTCGTCGGTGGTGCCGTTGCCGTAGCGGTGGTCGGCCAGCCAGGTGTGCAGGATCTCGAAGAACGCCTGGTCGCCGATCTGCACCCGCAGGGCCTGGAGGGTGAGGGCGCCGCGGTCGTACACGGCGCCGTCGAAGACCTTGTCCGAGCCCGGGTCGCCGGGCAGGACCTGCCAGAACTCGTCGTCGGCGGGGTAGCTGGCGTAGACGAAGTCGAACAGTTCCTGCGGGGTGCCCTCGTCCTCGTGTTCCGACCACAGCCACTCGGCGTAGCTGGCGAAGCCCTCGTTCAGCCAGATGTCACGCCACTGCTCCAGCGACACCGAGTCCCCGAACCACTGGTGGGCCAGTTCGTGGGCGACGACGTAGGTGTTGCCGCCGCGGCGCCAGAACCGTCCGTCGTACACCGGGCGGGTCTGGGTCTCCAGGGCGAACCCGAGAGCCCCGGGCGGGGCGGCCACGCCGCCCTGCGCCTCGAACGGGTAGTCCCCGAACCACTGTTCCTCGGTCTCGATGATCTCGTTGGTGCGGTTGATGCCGGCCCGGGCGGCGCCGTCGAAGTCGCCCAGCGACGTGGAGAACGCGTTGATGATCGGGGAACCGTCGGCGGCGGTGTCGGTCTCGATGTCGTACTTCCCGATCGCCAGGTAGGTCAGGTAGGTGGCCTGCGGTTTGACCGATCGCCAGTACCAGCGGTTCCAGCCCTTGAGCTCGGCGGTGGGCCCGCTGGTCAGGGTGCCGTTGCTGATCACCTGCACGTCGTCGGGGGCCAGCACGGACACGTCGTAGGTGGCCTTGTCGCTGGGGTGGTCGTTGCTGGGGAACCACCACCAGGCGCTCTCCGGCTCGTTCACCGCCAGGGCGCCGTCGGCGGTGCGGGTCCAGCCGGTGAACCCGCCGGCCACGACCTGCGAGGGGATACCGGCGTACTTGACCACGACGTTCAGGTCACTGCCGGCGGGGATCTGGCGGGCGGGGGTGACGACCAGCTCGTGCTCGCCCTCGGTGTGGAAGGTCGCGGCCCGGTTGTTGACCCGCACCGAGGAGACGTCGAGGGCGAAGTCGAGGTTGAACCGTGACAGGTCCTGCGTGGCCTCGGCCGCGATCGTGGTGGTGCCGGTCAGCTCGTCGGTCGCGGGCTGGTAGCGCACCCGCACGTCGTAGTGCCCGACGTCGTAGCCGCCGTTGCCGTAGTCGGGGAAGTACACGTCACCCGCGCCCGGCGCGCCCGGCGTCGCGGCCGCGTCGGCCACACCGTTGCCCAGCGTCAGCGCGGCGGCGGTGGCCGCCGCGATCGTGATCGTCCGGATGGAAACTCTTCGCATGGTCTAGGAATCCGTTCGTCAGGGTTGATTCCCGGGTCGTCCCGGTGCGGACGTCGATATTCTGCACAAATATGGTCCAAAAGGGCACCCCTCGCCGTCCCGGCCATCACTGTAAGACGCCAGGCGATCACCGGCGGTGCGGATCTGGGCCCGAATCCCGTTGCGCCGGAACGCTCACGCCGCCGGCGCTGACGTCTGCTGCCCCGTCTGCTCACGTCTGCTCACGTCTGTGGGGCCGGCTGAAAGACTGGGGGGATGGCTGTTCGATATCCCCGCCCCCTGCGTCCTGGTGACCGGGTCGGCATCACCTCTCCCTCCAGCGGCGTCCCCGACCAGTTGCGTCCCCGCCTGGACGTGGCGATCGCCGACGTGCGGGCCCACGGTTACGAGGTGGTCGTGGGCCGGTGCATGGACGGCGCCACTCACGTCAGCGCCCCCGCCGGCGAGCGCGCCGCCGAGCTGATGGCCATGCTCACCGACCCGGACATCCGCGCCGTGGTGCCGCCGTGGGGTGGGGAGACCGCGATCGACCTGCTGCCCCTGCTGGACTGGGAACGTCTGCGTGAGGCCGAGCCGACCTGGCTGGTCGGATTCTCCGACATGGCCACGATCCTGGCCCCGTTCACGCTGCTGACCGGAACGGCCAGCGTGCACGGCAACAACCTGATGGACACCCCCTACCGGACGCCCCAGGGTCTGCTGTCCTGGCTCGAGATCACCGCGGCCGCGCAGGGCGAGCCGTTCACGCAGGTTCCGCCCGGCCGCTACCGGCCCTCCAGCGAGTGGGTCGACTACGCCGGCCATCCGCAGGTACGGGACCTGACGCTCTCGGCCGAGGGCGGCTGGAGGCGTCTGGACGGCGACGGCGACGTGCACGCCGAGGGCCGGCTGATCGGCGGCTGCATCGAGACCCTCTGCAACCTCGCGGGCACCCGCTACCTCGACGCCACCACGTTCGCCGAGAGCCAGTCACCGCAGGGCCTGATCGTCTACGTCGAGGCCGCCGGGGACGACGCGGCCACCATCTGCCGCAACCTGCACGGCATGCGCCTGAACGGATTCTTCGACACCGCCACCGCGGTCCTGGTCGGGCGCACCTCGGCCCCCGCCATCGCCACTCTCACCCAGGACGAGGCGGTCATGGACGCCCTGGGCCGCCTCGGCGTCCCGATCATCGCCGACGTCGACTGCGGCCACGTGCAGCCGTACATGCCGATCGTCAACGGCGCCCACGGCCGGATCACGCACACCGCCACCGGCAGCGAACTCGTCCAGACCCTCACCTGATCGTCCCCGCACCCGCCGGTCAGCAGCGGTCAGTGCGGGGACGCCCTCAGGACGGCGGGATCCGCCGGCTCCCGGCGGGTTTCGGGGGAGAGTTCAGTAGCGGTGGACCGAACGGCCCCAGCCCTGCGCGAACCTGCGGCTCCCGCGGGAACCGCGCTGGCCCGTGCGCCAGGCACCGCCGGGCTCACCCGGGTCACCGGGGGCGTGCCGCCGGTAGGGGTGAGGGTCACGCAGCGGCCAGGCCCGCAGCCCCGCCCGGTGATGACCACGTCGGCGCAGCCGCTCCAGCACACCGGGACGGAACCGCACCCGCGAGCGGTCCAGGACGACCGGGACCACGGAACGCGACAGGAGGGGACGGGGGACGAAACAGGTTCTGGGCATGCAGGTACACCGGCAATCATGAGAAGTCAGCAGGTCAGACATCAAGCACTCGCAAGACCTCACACCGAGTACAACGGCATGCCCTCCCGTTCTGCGCGGCTGTCCGGTAACTGCACCGTACGGGCCGACACCGATGTCGTTCCAGCGATTTTCCCCGGGTCAGACCGGATCAGATCTGCTGGAGGACGTCGGTGGGACGTCGGTGGGCAGCCGGCGCACACTGCCCACCGACACCGCGGCCAGCGACGCCAGCACGATCACCGCCGCGCACCCCAGCAAAGTGGCCCGGGTCCCCACCGCGTGAGCGGCCGGGCCCACCAGTGCCTCACCCAGCGGGATCGCCACGAACGAGCCGACCGCGTCGTACGAGTACACCCGCGACAGCGCCTGTCGCGGCACATGGGTCTGCAACGCCTGGTCCCAGGCGATTGCGAAGGTCTCCAGCACCACGCCCCCGGCCGCGAACGCCACCAGCAGCACCGCAAGCCGGGGACTCACCGCCAGCGCGAGCACCGGGACCGCCGTCAGCGCCATCATCCCCACCCCGATCCCCAGCGCGTGCCGAGGCCGCCAGCGCAGGGCCAGCAGCGCCCCGCCGGCCAGCCCCACGGTCTGCGCCGCCACCACCAGGCCCCACGCCGCCCGCCCGAACGAGGCGTCCGCCACGACCGGCCCCAGCACCGTCGTGGCCCCCACGAACGCCGCGTTCAGCACACCGAACTGCGCCACGACCACCCACACCCAGCGACGCCCGGAGAACTCCCGCCACCCCTCCCGCAGATCCCCCAGCACCGAGGCCCCACCCCGCTCGCCGGTGGACGCCTGTGCGTCGGTCGCGGGGGTTCGCGAGGCCGCCGGGCCGCAGGCCGGCAAACCCTCGCCGTCGCCGGGCCCTCCCGTGCCGGATGCTCGCTGGGACGTTTCGGGGGAGGTTCCGGTGGACGTCCGTGGTGAGCGGGACGGGGACGACGGAGCGTGGCGCATCGTGCGGGACATCACCGCGAACAGCGCTCCCGCGAGCGCGAATCCGGTTGCGTCGACGGCCAGGCCCCATCCCGGTCCGAGCGCGCCGACCAGGCCCGCGCCCACGGCGGCCCCCAGGATTCCCGCACCGTTGAGGCCCAGCCGCAGCAGGGCGTTGGCCGGGCGCAGCAGTTCCGGTGGCACGGTGTCGGGAACCAGGGCCGAGGACGCCGGCATGCTCACCGCGGCGACAGCTCCGTTGGCCACCCCCAGCACCATCAGCCACGGCACGGTGGCCTGGCCGGTCAGCACCAGAACGGCGACCGTGCTCTGGGTCAGCGCGGCCACGAGCGAGGTGCCGACCAGGACCAGCTGACGCGGCAGCCGGTCGGCGACCACTCCTCCCAGCAGCAGCACCGCCACGTTCGCAACCGACCGGGAAGCCACCACCAGCCCGAGATCGGCGGCCGACCCGGTCAGGTCGAGCACCGCGAAGGCCAGCGCGATCGGGGCGACGGCATTGCCCAGGATCCCCGTCGTGCGCGCGGCCAGCAGCCACCGGAACGCGGCATACCGCAACGGTTCCCGCACTCCCAGCCCGCGCCCCCTCACCCCGGCGCCGAAAGCCCCGTCGCGATCGCCGATCACATCTGCGCCGCAGTCCCCGCTCAGGTGAGTGCCCACGTCACTCCGCACGTCACTCCGCACGGTGCCCCCGCCATCTGTCGTGTCGCCCGTCGTGCTGCCGGTCCTGCCGTCCCTCGCGTCACCGGTGGTGCTGGTCATGAGCGGCGCACCGGGAACAACGCGGCGGTCATCGACACCGGGGAAGTGCCCGGAGCCCGGGGTGGACGGGCCCGTTCGTGCAGCATCGCCGATGCCTGGCCGACCAGAGCCACGACGTGACGCCAGGTCTGCGCGTCCACCCACACCTCGGCGTCGGTCGATGTCTGGAGCCCGGGCGCTCGCTGCTGCGAGCGCCGCACCAGTTCCGCGGCCAGGGCCTCCACATAGGCAGCCCGCTCGTCCGCGCCCTCCCCGATCGGTCCGGGGGTGTGGGCGTCATCCACCTGGAACGGGCGGGCCGAGGAGTCGTGCCGATACCGCTTGGCCTGCCCACCCCGCAGACGCACCACCTCCACGACGTGCACCAGGCCGGCCCGTTCCAGCACCCGCAGGTGATAACTGACGCCGGCCTGCGACAGGTCCAGTTCGCGGCCGGCCTCGGCCGCGCTCATTGCGGTGCCGGTCAGCAGGGACAGCAGACGTAACCGCACAGGATGGGCCAGAGCCCGCAGTTGTTCGAGGGAAGACACCTGCGGAGCGTCGCAGTGGCCACCGGCACCGTCAAACAAGTCTTTGGGGGTTGGGGGAGGCGGGTCTGAGGAACATCTGTTCCAGATCGTGCGCCGAGGCCTTTCTTTGATTCGCTCGGGAGCCCGAACGCGGTGCGGAGCTACGCGATCGCGATCGGGAAAGTCGCCCAACGCGTCGATGAGGGGCTGCGCTGTCCTGGATGAACTGGTGCGTGGAGCGGGGGGACGACGGGTCGCACCTCTGGACTCTGACACCCCGGTGCATTCTGAATGGTCAGGGCAGATGCTGGTGCGCTGCGGCCGAAGGCGACCTACGCGCTGATCAGCCACCGGACCCGTGCCGACTCCTCTTCGCCGGAGATGAAGTCGTCGAAGGCAGCCAGGGTCCTGGCGCAGGTGAAGACCGGCTCACGGGGCAAGTTCTCGACGCGGTTCGTCGTGCCGCTGCGCTGGCGGCATGATCACCTGATCGAGGTCGGAAAGTGAAGAGCTCCGACCTGGTCCATCAAAGGGCCGACCGGCTCGACTGGCTCACCGTCACCCCGCCCCGGCCGGACCTCGGGCTGGGCACCGACATGGTCCACGCCGGTTCGACGGTTCGGGTCGTCGTCAGTGGGCTGCGGACCCGCACCAAGTACGTGGCGTTCAGCAGCAAGACCCGCACCAACGCATCGGATCCATCGATCGGCGGGGGCGCGGATCCGCCCGCAGTAGGTTCTGGTCGAACCGATGTCAACGGCCGCGCAAGCATCAAGATCACCATTGCCCACGACTGGTGTCAGGATCATCTGATCGAGGTCAAGAAGAAAAAGGGCGGGAACGTCGCCGTTCAAGGTGCTGACGCCTGGCTCACTGTTGTGCGCTGACACCCGGCAGGGCGACGCTGACGTGAGCGGCGCCCTGCTGCCGTAACTCGTTCGCCATGACTTCTCCCTCGACTTGCATGGTCACGGTGTCGCGGTTGTGTCGTTTCCGCGCAAGCCGGCCCACGATGGTCACGGCCGCCGTTTCTGACGGTTCCGGGCAGGGACGAGTCCCTGACGGCGCCAAGGCTCGCCCCCGCACTCCCGGTCGGCTGATCACCGAGTGCGCCGGGACAAAGCGTGATGTGGCGCGTGACGGGCCCGGAGACGCCACGCCTTGACTCACCGCGGTCCGGGGCGCCAACCCGGTCGGTGCTGCCTCGGTGCGCTCGCCGACTTCCCAGGTCCGGCCTTTCGGCGAAGCGCCTTCCCTCACGCCCTCTGATCTGGGGCCTTGCAGTAGCGGCCCGGTTCTTCACACCGGACGGATCCCCGCCGCTCGCAGGCGCTTCATGCCTCCGCTGACGCGTTTCCGCGAGCGGCCCTGGTGATGTCGCGCCCCGAGCCTCCACCGAACAGCATGAACTTAATATCGCTTGCACGTCGCGACTAATAAAAACACGTGCCGCGATTCGATTTTCAAGAGGTCGTCAAACTTGCTATCGAGAAGGAAACTTCTAGCTAGTTGATATGCCAGGGGTTGATCAAGGAGCGCCTGGTGGGCGGGGAGTGGCTACGGGTGCCTGACGCGAATGCTCGGGCAGGCCAGGGACTGGGGCAACTCCCGGGCCCGCTGCCTTCTGTTGTGCCTCGACGGGGCCCTGACCAGCGCCGGGCGCTGGTCAGGGAGCTCGATCGGCCGCAGCTTCCTGATTGCCGGGCCTCGTGCTTGTGGTCCCGGCATCAGGAGGCTGCGGGTCGCTGGCCCGAGGGTAGTGTCCGGCCTGGTCGTGTCACGCATCCCGCCGTGCCCCGGATCCTGCGGCCAGGCAGAGCCCCGCATCACGACGCGGCGCGAGAGATCACCCGAGGAGTGATGCCAGAAGCGGCGTCCGGGGGATGGGGGCCCTGAAGTCCGCACCAGCCGGAGCCGCACGGTGGTGGCCGGGCGCAGTCCACGACGTGGACGAACCTGGGCCTCGACGTCACACACCTCACGCACCGTTCGATCATCATGACGCGATGCGTCAGCACCGGGTGTCGACCGGACGCTCAGGGAACTCCAGCGCCCGAAGGACACTCCCCCGGAAAATCCGGAGAACGCCGCTGACAGAACATTGGATCCACTCCAGACGGTGAGGGTGAAGATCCCTGGCGGGCCTCGCCCCACCGCTGCCGATGTCTGGTCTTCGTACGTCATCGCCCGGGCAGACTCCCCTGATGCGTTACCCGGGGCATGTCCCGAACGGGGAGCGGCGACCGGCTGCACCGTCGGCGCAACCCCTGGGCCGTACACATGGGACCGTCCGGCGAGCGCAACGACCCATCGCCACCGTGGTGCCGGGCTCTTGCGCGATCTTGATGTCGTCCAGGATCTGGTGGGGACCGATCCGGACTGACCCGTCTTCGGAGAAGATAGGCACCTGGCCGCGGCGAGAGCGTCCATCTGCCGCTGCAAGTTCGCGGCCTTGTTCGAGGCCCGCTGATAGACCGCGTCCGCTCTGACGGTAGTACTCGGTCTCGACGTACCCGTAGAGACGGCCTACCGGTCTTGGTCTGCTGGGCACTCCTCTGCCCTTGGGGCGCGGCCTAGGAGTTCCGGGCCCGGTGACGGTGCCGACTCGGGTGTGGACGAACTCGGGCAGCAGATTCTCGACGCGGTT
The DNA here is from genome assembly GCF_018499875.1 of Kineosporia corallincola. Taxonomy (GTDB): domain Bacteria; phylum Actinomycetota; class Actinomycetes; order Actinomycetales; family Kineosporiaceae; genus Kineosporia; species Kineosporia corallincola. The sequence continues at coordinate 271,074 of NZ_JAHBAY010000002.1, forward strand.
CGTCGTGCCGCTGCGCCGGCGGCCTGATCACCTGATCGAGGTCGGGAAGGTCAGTCGCGCTCCCGTGTTCCTGGTCGTGATCGGCGGTGGAGGCCTGGTGGTCGGCCGGGCGAAGGTCCCGGGTGCGGGGTCCGAAGATCCTTTCTAGATGTTGTGTCGGCGTGTCGCGATGGTCCCAGATGTAGCGTCGCAAGCTCCGGTTCGGTGGCGCCCGCTCAGGGTAGCGATCGAGGTAACAGGGAATCCGGTGTGAGTCCGGAACTGCCCCGCAACGGTGAGGTCCCCTCTCGGGGCCGCAGTCCGATACCTGCCGGGAACGCCCGCACCGTGAGGGTGCGGGCGTCCTTCGTTCCGGACGCCTCGTGGGAGGGCCGACATGACGCACCAGCACGCGCACCACCGTGCGCACACCAGCATGATCAATGCCGTGGACTCGGTGAGCGAGTATCTCGAGCGCAGCGACTGGCGGGTGAACGCCAATGCCAATCAAGGGTATTCGCTGGGTGGGCTGATCCTGAACACGGCCGGGAAGGTGGTCGCGAACTACTGGCTCGAGCAGGTGTACCCGCCGCAGGTGGGGCTGGCGCACCGGGAGGGCGACCTGCACATCCACGACCTGGACATGCTGGCCGGGTACTGCGCGGGCTGGTCGTTGCGCACCCTGCTCCAGGAAGGCTTCAGCGGGGTGCCCGGGCAGATCGACTCGGGTGCACCGCAGCACTTCTCCTCCGCGGCCGGGCAGATCGTGAACTTCCTGGGAACCCTCCAGAACGAGTGGGCCGGCGCGCAGGCGTTCAGCTCGTTCGACACCTACATGGCGCCGTTCGTGCGCAAGGACACCATGACGTACGAGCAGGTCTACCAGTGCATGCAGGAGATGGTGCACAACCTGAACGTGCCCTCCCGCTGGGGCACGCAGACCCCGTTCACGAACCTGACATTCGACTGGACCTGCCCCCACGACCTGGCCGGCCAGGTGCCGTTCGTCGGCGGCCGGGAGATGCCCTTCACCTACGGCGACCTCCAGGCCGAGATGGACCTGATCAACCGCGCCTACATCGAGGTGATGGCCGCCGGCGACGCGACCGGGCGGGTGTTCACGTTCCCCATCCCGACCTACAACATCACCGCGGACTTCGACTGGGACAGCCCCAACAGCGAGCGGCTGTTCGCGATGACGGCCAAGTACGGACTGCCGTACTTCCAGAACTTCATCAACTCCGAGCTGGAACCGGGCATGATCCGCTCGATGTGCTGCCGGCTGCAACTGGACCTGACCGAGCTGCTCAAGCGCGGCAACGGCCTGTTCGGCAGCGCCGAGCAGACCGGGTCGCTGGGCGTGGTCACGATCAACTGCGCCCGCCTGGGACACCTGCACGCCGGCGACGAGCCCGCCCTGCTCAAGGCCCTGGACCGGCTGCTGGGCCTGGCCCGCGACAGCCTGGAGATCAAGCGCGTCACCGTGCAAGACCTCATCGACGGCGGCCTGTTCCCTTACACGAAAAGGTATCTCGGAACCCTGACCAACCACTTCTCGACGATCGGCGTGAACGGCGTCAACGAGATGATCCGCAACTTCACCCACGACGCCCACGACATCACCCACCCCCAGGGCCACGCGCTCGCGCTGCGGCTGCTGGATCACGTGCGCGAGCGCATGCTCCAGTTCCAGGAACAGACCGGGCACCTGTACAACCTGGAGGCCACCCCGGCCGAGGGCACCACGTACCGGTTCGCGAAGGAGGACCGCGCCCGCTTCCCCGGCATCCTCCAGGCCGGCACTGACACCCACCCGTACTACACGAACTCCTCCCAGCTGCCGGCCGGGTTCACCGACGACCCGTTCGAGGCCCTGGAACGCCAGGACGAACTCCAGACCCGCTACACCGGCGGCACCGTGCTGCACCTGTACATGTCCGAGCGGATCTCCACCCCGCAGGCCTGCCGGTCGCTGGTGCGGCGCTCGCTGGAACGCTTCCGCCTGCCGTATCTGACCGTCACCCCGACGTTCTCGATCTGCCCGGCGCACGGCTACCTCGCCGGTGAGCACACCGTCTGCCCGACCTGCGGCGGTGGCTGCGAGGTGTGGACACGGGTGATGGGCTACCACCGGCCGGTCTCGTCGTTCAACATCGGCAAGAAGGGCGAGCACGGCGAGCGCATCCCCTTCCTCGAGCCGTTCATCGAGCCCGCCATCGAGACCAGCACCCCGGCTGCGTCGTTCGTTCCGATGGTGGCGCGGCCGTGAGTGACCGGGACCGGGCCAGTGACCGCGACAGTGACCGGGACGGTGCGGGGCTGGTGATCGGGGGCTGGTCGCGGCTGTCCACGTGTGACTGGCCGGGCCGGCTGGTCACCACGGTGTTCACCCAGGGGTGCCCGTGGCGCTGCGGTTACTGCCACAACCGCGAGCTTCTGGACGCGCGCGCGCCCGGTTCGGTGCGCTGGCGCCGGGTTCTGGAGCATCTGGAACGGCGGCGCGGCCTGCTCGACGGGGTGGTGTTCTCCGGGGGTGAGCCGCTGCTCCAGCCGGGTCTGGGTGCGGCGATGCGCCAGGTGCGCCGGCTCGGGTTCGGGGTCGGGTTGCACACCGGCGGCGCGTTCCCGCGGCGGCTGGGTCACTTGGTGGACGCCGGTCTGCTCGACTGGGTGGGTTTCGACATCAAGTCCGCGCCCGGCGCCTACGACCGGATCACGGCCACCGCGAACAGTGCCGCGCCCGCGCTGCGCTCGCTGGCGCTGGTCCGGGCCGGCGGGGTGGCGGTGCAGACCAGGACGACGATCGACCCGGATCTGCTCGACGCCGGTGACCTGGCGCGGCTGAGGCACTGGCTGTCCCAGCAACGGCTGAACGGGCACGTGTGGCAGCAGGCCCGGCCGGTCACCGAGACCGGTTGAGGCCGACCGAAATCGGCTGAGGCCGGCTGCCCGCCCGGTGACGCTGCGCTGACGAGGCTGAGCCGTGACCTGTCCTGCCCGGTCTCCCGGACCGGGTGGGACAGGCCCGCCTCTTCGTTCTCGAACCGCACCCGAGGGCGTCCCCAGGTGGTCGGCCGTGCCCGATTCGGTACCGAAAAACTGCAACAGAAAAGGGTTCACACGATCGCGGGATTTTTGTTCGTCACACTCCGCCCCGAACCGCCTCTATTGACCTCTCAAGCACTTACGGCGCATTAGCCTCATTGGCGTGTCACGTCTGGTAACGACCCGCGTCGTCCCTCATTTATTCATGACAGCACTCGCGACCACGGCCCTGGCCGGGGCGCTGGTGCTGAGTCCTTCTGCCGGTCCTGCTGTCTCCCCGGGTTCCGCCGGTCCTGCCCCGTCGGCTGGCGCGGTGGGCGTGCCACCGGACCATGAGACGGTGGCGATCACGACAGCGATCACGACCGCGGTCTCCGGTGCGGCCGTTCAGGAGACGGCGAAGAAGGCCGCCGCGATCACGTATCCGAAGGCGGGCAAGAACACCTGGAAGTACGCCTCCGGACGCAGCAAGGTGGCCGGGAAGAAAGGCCCGCTGCTGCGGTACCGGGTGGTGGTGGAGAAGGGGATCACGGGGATCACGGCCAACCAGTTCGCGGCCCGGGTCACCAAGACGCTCGCGGACCGGCGCAGCTGGACCGGAACCGGCACGGTGCGGTTGCAGCGGGTGCCGAACTCGGCGAAGTACGACTTCACGATCTACCTGGCCACCCCGCAGACCCGCGACACCCTGTGCCAGGACGCGTCCAAGGCCGACCCGGACCGGTACACCTCGTGCCGTAACGGCGACCGGGTGGTGCTGAACGTGGCCCGCTGGGTGCACGGGGTGCCGAAGTACGGGGCGTCGCTGGAGACGTACCGCTCGTACATGATCAACCACGAGACCGGGCACCGGCTGGGCTACCACCACCAGAAGTGCCCGGCCAAGGGCAAGAAGGCGCCGGTCATGCAGCAGCAGACCCTCGGCCTGCACGGCTGCACGGCCAACCCGTGGCCGCGGGTGAGCGGCAAGCTGTACCAGGGCCCGGCGGGCGCCTACAGCGACCCGATCCCGAAGGCCTGATCCCTCGCTGTTTCGCACCGTCCCTCGCGGCCGGCCGTGTCCCGTCCCCCGGGACGTGGCCGGCCGCAGTTGCGTGGGGAGGTTACTTCCCGGCGTTGTGGAGCATGCGTTCCAGGGCCTGGGTGATGTCGCGGGCGGCGCCGGCGGCCTCGCCGGTGCGCCGGCCGACCTCGGCGAGCACGGCGGCCTGCTGGTCGACGGCCGCGGCGATCGCGGCCTGGGAGTCGCCGATCCGGCCCACCAGGGCGTTGCTGGTGCGGAAGCTGTCGGCGACCTTGTGGGCCTGCTGGGAGACCACCTCCACGACGTCGCGGACCTTCTGGGTGGACTCGGCGGTGGCCGCGGCCAGGGACTTCACCTCGGTCGCCACCACCCCGAAGCCCTTGCCGGCCTCACCGGCGCGGGCGGCCTCGATGGTGGCGTTGAGACTGAGCAGGTTGGTCTGCTCGGCCAGGGACTCGATCAGGGCGTTGACGCCGGAGATCTCGGCCACGGCCGTCTCCAGGCGGGCGGCGTCGTCGGCGGCGAGCGCGGCGGCGTCCTGGCCCTGCCGGGCGGTGCCGGCGGTCTCCTGGCAGCGCCGGGCGATGTCGTGCACGGCCGATTCGAGTGTGCCGGACTGGGCGGCCAGGTCGTCGATGGCCTCCGAGACCCTGCCCGCGAGTGCCCGGATGATCTCCGCGTCCGTGGCCAGGCCCTCCCCACGGCGGGCGGCGTCGAGGGCGGCCTCACGCTGGACGAGGGTCTCGGCCTCGGCGTTGCGGGTCTGGAGCTGGGCGGTGGCGTCGCGCTCGGCGTCCAGGGCGGCGCGCTGGGTCTCGGTCTCGGCCTCGGTGATCTCGGCGAAGTGCCACCACAGCAGGACCGCGACGATCTCCACGACCACGGACGCCGCATGCGTGCCCACCATGATCACCACGTCCCGGGTCTCGGGTTGCGTGCCGTGCATGGACATCGACATCACCCGGGCCGGGGCGAACAACCCGAACAGCAGATGGTGCACGACCACCGCCCCGACCGTGACCAGCAGCGGCGACCAGCGCTGGTAGAGCGCCACGAACGGGACGGCCGACAGCAGGAACAGGTGCGCGTGCAGGCTGCCGCCGGACAGGTCGATCCCGATGAACGCGCACGAGATCAGCGCCAGGCTGGTCAGTTCCGAGGTCAGCCGTTGCCCCCGCGCCACTGCGGCCAGGCCCACCAGCACGACCGGGACCAGCGGCAGCAGCAGGGTCTCGGCCCAGGACGAGGGCCCCACCACCCCGACCCCGACCAGGACCGGCACACTGCACAGGGCCGCGCCGCGGATCAGGCGATGCCGTGCCAGCCATGACTTCTCGCTCATCCGGGAACCACGCGGAAGCCGGAAATCGCTCACGGCCCCAGCATCGGACGCCGGCCCCGGCATCTTGAGGACGCTGAGGGGCGTGCGGGGACCTGGTCAGGACGTCGGTCAGGACGCTGGTGGGGACGCTGATGGGGATATAGGGGACCGGAGGGACCGGGGGACGCCCTGATCGCCCGGCAGCGTCCGACTGCCGGGATCGTCGGTATGGGCCCGCCCCTGGGTGCTGCCCTGGTCAGTTCTGGGTCGGTCCTGGGTCAGCTCTGGCGCTGGACCAGCACCCCGAGGCTGGGTCTCAGGCTGGGTCTCAGGCGGTGTTACCGGTCCATGCTGTCGGGGTTCTGCCGGGGCGGGTGGATCAGCTTGATCAGCGGGATGATCGGCGGGCGGGACACGTCCGGGGGTGTCACCCGCACGCCGCACCGGGCCGGGGAGGTGGTGCGCCAGGCGGTGGCGCGCTCGTGGTCGTCGTGGTGCGGCCCGGTGGGGTGCCGGGAGGCCCGGGCCCAGGGCCGCCGTGAGGTCGCCGGGCCGGGCGGGCGGATCGAGCGTGCCGGGCGGGTGAGCCGGCCTGAACGCCCTTGCCCGCCAGACCTGTCAGACCTGTCAGACCTGCCGGAGGCCGGGGGGCGTGGTGCCCGGGTGATGGGTGGGGGCACGATCTCGCACAGGCCCAGGAACAGGGCCAGCCGGATGAGGGTGCGCATCAGCCACAGCCAGTACCGGTAGCTCATGACGGCAGGTGCCCGGTGTCGTTGAACGCGAGCAGGGCTGCCGGCCGCCCGGTTTCCCACCGCAGCACGGTGACGGCGCCGTTGGCCTGGTTCAGGCCGATCCACCGCCACTCGGGAGCCTCCAGCACGTGCCGCACGAACCAGCCGATCACGAAGTTGTGCGTGACGATCAGGTCGGTGCGCTCGCGCTCGCCGATCCGCGACAGTTCGCGCACCGCCACCCGCAGCTCGCGGGCCTGCGGGTCGCGTTCCGCGGGCGGGACGGCCTGGAGGAACTGCCGGTAGCGGGGCGGGTGGTCGTCGGGGATCGGGGTGCGGTCACGCACCAGCTCGCACGCGTGGGCCCGCAGGTGCTGGTCGTTCCCAGCATCGACGGCGCCGACGGCGCTGAGGGTGTTCAGGTGCTCGGTGATCAGGGCGGCGGTCTCGGTGGCCCGCCGCAGGGGGCTGTGGTGCACGGACCCGAAGGGGATACCGGCCAGGCGGCGGGCGACGGCGAGGGACTGGGCGCGGCCGCGGGGTGTCAGGCCGCTGCCGGGTTCGGCGGGCTCGCCGTCGTCGGCCTGGTGGGTGGGGTGGTGCTGTTCGCCGCGGCGGACCAGGTACAGCGTGGTGCTGGACATGGGGCCTCCTTTCGGTGCGAGGTCGGGGATCGGTACGAGGACCGGGTGGGGGCGAGGGCGTGGGAACGGGCTGCTGGTGCGGTCAGTGCGGTCAGTGCGGGGAGTGCGGGGAGGGTGCGAAGACGGTGACGTCGGTGGTGGCCGTGAGAGGGGCCATGGTGTGGCGGATGGCGGCCTCGACATCGGGCCAGGGCAGGCCGCCGAGGCCGCAGCCAAGGGCGGGGATCGCGATGGACGTCAGGGCGAGGTCGGAGACGGTGGCGGCCAGGTCGCTCAGGCCGGCCTGGATGTCAGGCAGTCGTGACGGCGAGCGCCAGTGCCGCTTGGTGGGGAAATTGATGAGGTAGCGCGGCTGTTCGTGGCCGGTGGCCCACACGTGCATGATGCCGATGGTGACCTCGCCGTTGCGGCAGGCCTGCCGGTAGTCGGCGTACATGGCGGGCCAGGCCTGGCGGAATTGCAGGGCCAGGCCGCGGCCCATGACGCCGGCGGTGTTGACCGGGTTGACGAGTGCGTCGGCGGGTTCGGCGAGCAGGTCGTTCCCGGCGCGCACGACGGTGAGGTTCGGCATGCCCAAAGTGGTACCAGCCGGGTCCGACAATCTTGATGGTGCCCGATCGGGCCGATCCGGCACACACCGGGCACAATGGGGCGCATGCACTCCGGCGGTCCCGACCCTGAACCCGAAACCTGGCGTGAGCGTTCGCAACTGGCTGTCCCCGACGCCGCCGGGTCACAGGTGGACCCGGCATACGCGTACGTGGCGCGGCTGGCCGCGATCGACGCGCAGGCCGCCGAGGACTCGCTGGCACCCTCCACCCGCGAGGCGTACCGGCGCGCGTGGGAGGCGTTCGAGGGCTGGGCGGGCGAGAACTCGCTGATGGCGCTGCCGGCCACGGCCGCCACGGTGCGGGCATTCGTGGCGCACCTGCGCTCGCGGCCGGCCCCGGCGAGCCTGCCGACGATCAATCAGCACCTGTCGGCGATCTGGGCGCATCACGCCGAGGCGGGGCTGCCCTCGGCGCGCCAGGACGGGCAGCTGCGGCTGCGGCTTCAGGGGTACGCGCGGCAGGACCAGGAACGGCTGGTGCGGCAGATGTCCGCGCTGATGGTCCGCGACGTGCAGCGGATCCTGGCGGTGATGGAGGAGGAGCTACTGGTCGCCCGCCGCGACCTGACCGACGAGCGGGCGCTGCGCAAGGCCGAGCTGGTGTGCCGCCGCGACAGGGCGGTGATCCTGGTGGGGCTGGCCACGGCGATGCGCCGTTCGGAGCTGTCCCGCATCGAGATCGCCGACCTGCGCGAGGACGTCGAGGGCCTGGTCGTCACCCCCCGCTGGACCAAACGCGACCAGGCCGGCACCGAGCGGCACCCGCGGGCCGTGCCCCGCGGGGCGAGCCGGGCCACCTGCCCGGTGACCGCGATGCGCTCGTGGCTGGAGGCGGCCGGGATCGAGTCCGGCCCGGTGTTCCGGCCGGTCACCCGATGGGGCACGGTCGGGGCGAAAGGCTTCACACCGCAGGTGGTGCGCACCATCGTGCAGCAGCGGGCGCAGGCAGCCGGGCTGCCCGGCACGTGGGGCGCGCACTCGCTGCGGGCGGGGTTCGCGACGCAGAGCGCCAAGAACGGGGTGGCCCGGCACGTGATCATGGCCGACGGGGACTGGCGCTCGGCGGCGGTCGACCGGTACATGCGCCGCGGCGCGTTGTGGGACGGCGCGGCCGCCAAGAGCCTGGGGCTGTGAGGCACCGCCGTGGGCTGGAAATGGGCGCCGTTCTTCGTGATGGAGTGGCTGGGCGCGGCCGGGGTCGAACCGCACGAGGTGATGCAGGTCCTGGAGGCGACGCGACGCTGGCCGCGGCCGGCGGTGGCGGCCTCGAACGGGCTACGGCCCCTGACGATCTGGGGACGCACCCGCCCGGGCCGGGCGCTGATGGTGGCGGTGCGGTACCTGGATGGGCGAGACTGGGAAATCGTCGGCGCTCGCGCGCTGAACGACCGGGAACTGGTGGAGCTGGAGAAGTGGGAGGCCGACCGTGACTGATCACCTGACTGATCGCCGTGGTGATGCGGCGGACTGGTCCCGGCTGGACATGGACGAGCTGGTCTTCCTCGGCGAGGAGCACCTGCCCGCCTACGGCGCCCACCTGCTGCCCCCGCCGGGCACGTCCACCTCCACGCTCGTGCTCGACGTGGAGCCGGAGGTTCTGGACGCGCTGGCCCGCGAGGCCGCGGCCAGCGGCCGCACGCTCAGCGAGGTCGCCCAGGACCGCCTGCGCCGCCCCGCCGCCTGAGCCCCCCACCACCCAGGACGCCCGCGCTCGCCGGGTGGGGCGGACGCGGGCGTCGTCCTCAAAGGTTTTTGAGGTGTGCGCAGCGCTGGTTCAGCGGGCGGCGAGCGCCTTGCCGGCGTTGACGGCGGCCTCGTGGGCGGTCTGCTTGAGCTGGGCGCCGAGCTCGGCGAACTGGTCGAGGGCGGGGTTGACGCCGACCATGGTGAATTCGCGCTCGACGACGGTGAGGTCGGCGCCCCACACCTCGTCCAGGACGCGGCGCAGGTAGGGGGTGCTGTGGTCCCAGCCGTGCTTGGGAGTGCCCGGGGAGTAGTTGCCGCCGCGGGTGGTGAGCAGGATGACGGGCTTGCCCTCGAGGATGCGGCTGCCGGGGGCGCCGCCGGCGATGACCAGGTTGATCCAGTTCTGCACGTGCGGGGACACGCCCCAGTTGTACAGGGGGAAGGCCAGGACGACGGCGTCGGCGGCGGCCAACTCGGTGTTCAGCTCGGCGGCCAGGGCGACGGCGGACTTCTGGGCGTCGCTGCGCTGGTCGGCGGGCGTGTAGCCGGCGCCGACGGCGGTGGCCCAGGCGTCGGCGGGCAGGGGGTCGGAGCCGAGGTGCCGGGTGACGACCTTCTCGTCCGGGCGCTGGGCGCTCCATTCGGCCAGCACCAGGTCGGCCAGTTCGCTGCTGGCCGAGGCGGGGCCGAGGATGCTGGCGTCGATACGCAAGAGGGTCATGGCAGGGGGCTCCAGACGACGATCAAGGATGAGTTGAATGTTCAACCGCGGAGTCGATAGTGCCACCGTCGAGTTGAACATTCAATCCAGTAGTCTGTTCGTGTGAGTGAGGACACCCCCTGGCTGTCACCGGCCGAGCTCTACAACTGGCTGCACCTGACCGGCGCCCTCACCGCCCTGCCCAACGCCATCGAGCAGCAACTCAAACGCGACTCGGGCCTGAACTTCTTCGAATACTCCGTACTGTCCGGCCTCTCACAGGCCCCCGGCCGGGCCATGAAGATGTCAGCCCTGGCCGGCAGCGCCCTGGGCTCACAGTCCCGCCTGTCCCACGCCGTCACCCGGCTGGAACGCGCCGGATGGGTCCAGCGCCGCAACTGCACCCAGGGCGCACGAGCCGTCGAGGCCGTCCTGACCGACGCCGGCCACGCCAAGATCGTCGAGGCCGCACCCGCCCACGTCCGGCAGGCCCGCCGCCTGGTCGTCGACGCCCTCACCGAGCAGGAGTTCGACCAGCTCCGCAACGCACTGCGCAAGATCCTGCTGGCCGCGTCCCCCGACACCGTCCAGCTGATCGACGCCTCCCTCGCCGACGGCCCCGAACACCCCGACGCAGTGTCCCCGTGCTTCCTGCACCGCGACCGCACCGACGCCCCCGAACACCCCGACACCCTCGACGCCGCAACCGGGCAGGAACCCCAGGAGTCCAGGTAGACACCCCAACGCGCTCGCGACCACCTGCCTGAAGAACGCCCTCCCGGCCCACGAGGGCACCATCCCCGCCCGGGGATGAGCGGACCAGGGACGTTCACACAGACTTTTCCTGCGCCCGCACCTGCCCAGAACGCAGCCCGGGCACCCTACGAGGACGCGCCGGGCCGCGAAGGGTGAGCACGAGAGGGGTGGCTGGGGTGGAGTTCGGGATCCGGGTGGACGACGAGGCCCGCCAGGTGCACGGCCCGCACGGCACCGCGGCCCTGACCGCCAAGGAGTGCGACCTGCTACTGGCCCTGATGCGCAGCCACGGCGCGGTCGTGACCCGGCACCACCTCCTGACACAGGTGTGGAACCTGCCCGCGGGACGCCCCCGAGGAACCGCCCGCAGCCTCGACGTCCACATCGCCACCCTGCGCGCCAAACTCGGCGCCAGCAGCGGCACCGGACCCGGCAGCGCTCGCATCGACACCGTCCGCGGCACCGGGTACCGCCTCGTACCCGCCGCCCTGGAGCCACGCCACTCGTGAAACCGCACAGCCCTTGAAACCACGCAGCCCTCGAAGCCAAGGCCGCCGATGCGCGGCGGGCCGGGAGTTCAGGCGGGGGGCGCGGGCGCCGATCTGAGCAGGGATGTCCACGCCGCCGCCCCCGAGCCCGCCCGACCCACCGGTGTCGGCGCCCTGGGGGCTGCCGGCCCCGGCAGCACTACCGGGACTGCTCACCGAGTGGGACCGCGCCCTGCGCGCCCACGAACGTCTCAAGCATGGACGCCTGCCGGCTCCCGTCGCGCAGGCGGGCTCGGTACTGCGTGAACCCGCCCCCGAGACCACGGTCGCCGCCCTGGAACGACGCCTCGGCACCCGCCTGCCACCGGCGTACCGGACGTTCCTGCTCACCAGCGACGGAGCCCTGGCCCAGCCCGGCACCGGCGCACTGCCACAGCCGGGACTGCTGCCGGCCGCCGCGGTGCGCTGGCTGCGCGACAGCGACCCGGAGTTCGTCCAGACCCTCGTGTTCGACACCATCGCCCCGCACCCGCCGAACGCCGCCACCGGCGTCGTACACCCCGCGTTCGACCTCGACTTCAACGACCGTCCCGTGCCCGAACGCCGCTACCTCGACACCGAACGCACCAGCACCGGCCTGAAACTCGGCCACCTGCTGTACGCCCTCGACATCGGCCACGACGACAACGGCGGCCACATCCTGCTCAACCCGCTGATGGTCGGCGCGGACGGGGAGTGGGAAGCCTGGAACCTCGCAGCCCCCACCGGAACCCGGCACCGCTCCTTCACCGCACTCCTGGCCCACGACACCGGCAGGCACCGCACCCGCCTGCACCAACGCCAGAGCGAGGCCGCCGAGATCACCCACGCACTCGCCGCCGCCGAGCACATCGCCCGCGACCCCTCCGCCGGCCTGCTGAGCCGGATCGTGGCCGTGCGCACCGTGATCCGTGCCGCCGGCCCGGGCCACCTACGGGACCTGATGCTGGAATGGGCCCACAGCCCCGACCCGGGCGTACGCCGGGTCGCCGTCGCCCACCTGGGCCCCCTGCAACCGCCCCACCCTCCCGACGACGACACCACACCCGGCCCCAGCGAACCCCACCCCAGCGTCCTGCGGCACCTGATCCGGGAACTGATCGAGGCCACCACCGACCCCGATCCCGGCGTCCGCGCAGCAGCCCTGCCCTGGCTGGCCGCGAGCGCCGACCCGGCCGCCCGGCAGGCCGCCGTCGCCCTGCTGATCAGCCCCGACCTGGAGAGCTGGGTGATCGGCCGGGTCGGCGCCGAGGGCCGCGACGCCCTCTACGACGCCTGGAGCCTCAGCCGCCACCCCCGCCTGCTCCAGCAACTCGCGGACCTGGGGGACCGGCGCGCCGTCCCCGGCCTGATCGACGCCCTCACCACCCCCGGCACCCCTCCCGCCCAGGAGGCCCAGCTCATCCGCTGCGCAGCCGGCCCCGGCGACCCCGCACTCGTACCCGCCCTGCTCGCGACGACCGAGCGACGCACAACCCGCCTCGCCGACGTCGCCCAGACCCTGCAAAAGCTCGGCGCCCACGAAGAACACGCCCAGGTCCTCACCCGGCTCCTGCGCCGCGCCACGGCAGCCACCCTCAACCCCGACCACCCCGAAACCCCCGACCCCCCAACCACCCCCGACGAACATCACCCCCGCGACACCGCAGGCCGGCGCATCATCCGCAACAACGGCAACAACGACCCGAACCCCACCGGCACCACACCACCCGGCCTCGAACACGCCATCTTCCAGGCCGCCCGCCTCGACCACCCCACCACCACCGCAGCCCTGATCGCCCTGTGCGAACGCGCCCCCACCCCGAGCCTGGTCCGGGCCCTCGGCTGGACCACCCACCCCGACCGGACCACAACCGCCGTCACCACCATCCTGCGAGCAGCCACCGACCCCACCACCCACCTCGCCGCCGTCGACGCCCTGGAACAGATGGCCACAACCACCACCGGCGACCGTGCCGTGTGGCCCACCTCCAACACCCTGGCCGACACCGCATCCATGAGCGCCACCGGCACCCCCACCCCACCCCCCACACTGACCCCCACCCCGGCCGCCACCGCAGCCCTCGACGCGCTCGCCACCCTGGCCGAACTCGACGACCTCGCCGCCCTACGCGCCCTGGCCCGCCGCCACGACCGCCGCGCACAACGCCCCCTGCTCGGACGACTGCGCAGCCCCGACCCCGCGCTCGCCACCCAGGCCGCCCAGGGACTCCGCGACCTGCGCGACCCCGGCAGCTGTCACACCCTCTTGCAGGTCATCACCCCGGACACCGCCCCCGACGTCCAGGCCACCGCCGCCCACGCCCTCATCACCCTGCACAACATCCGCTCCACCGAAGCCATGAACCGCCTGGGCCGAGGCACCGACCCGGACCTGCACCGCCTCGCCGACCTGTGGACCGACACCACACCCTGACCCCGGCCACTCCCGTCACCCCGCCAGAAAAGCGTCCTCCACCGCCGTCGCCACACTCGCCAACCGCGACAACGTCCCCGCACCCCGGTCGTACGCCTTCGTGTTGTTCAGGCTCGCATGCCCCAGACCGTCCTGAAGACGATCGATCTGCGCCCCCGCCTGATCCAGGTAAATCGTCGCGTGCGACGCCCGCAGCACATGCGGCGTCACATCCAGCCCCACCCGCGCCCGACGGGACACCCGCACCGTCAGGTTGTACAGATCCCAGTAACTCAACCGCCCACCCTGCGCATTCACCAGCAACGGCCCACCCGTGCGCCCGCCGACGTACTCCGACACCAGATGCCCGGTACCGGGGGACAGGGGCAGCTCCTGACGCCGTCCACCCTTGTGCGTGACGGTGAGCGTGACGTGCCCGAAATGCTCGCGCACGTCGGCCACGTCCAGGCTCACCAGCTCCGTCGCCCGCAGCCCCCGCCCCAGCAGGATCCGCATCGCCACGTACGCCAGCGCACCGACCCCCTCGGCCGCCGCCAAGAACCTCGCCGCCTGCACACTGTCCAGCGCAGCCGTCGCCGAGAAGTCACCACCGCGCGGACGCTTGATGTGCGCGGCGGGGGAGGAGGCCAGAATGTCCTCACCCACCAGGTACGCGTACAAAGACGACACCGCCGCCAGCTTCAGCCGGATCGTGTTCGCCGACGCCGGCCGGCCGTGGAAACCCCCGCTCGCGGCGATCTGCTGCCGCCAGTCGTCCACATCACCCCGCCGCGCCTCCAGCGGGTGCAGCGACCGGGCCCCGCAGAACCCCCGCCACTGCAACTCCGCCGTCGCATACGTCTTCACCGTGTTCTGCGCCCGCTGCGCGATCAGCCAGGCCCGCACGAAATGCGGCCACACGTCCCCGGTCCCGACCAGGAACTCGTCGGGCACCTCCACCGGCTCCAGCTGAGAATCGAACACCTGTCCATTCTTCCAGAACCGGACAGGAAGATCAGCGGCGCAGCAACCCACCCACCGGCACCGGGGCCACGTGCCCGTCCGCCGGCATCGTCCGGTGCAGCGCCAGGCCGATGTCGATCACCACCGACCGCTCCAGCTCCGGCACCTGCTCCAACGGGAACCAGCGAGCCTGATCGGTCGAGCCGTTCACCTCGTTGCGCAGAGCCCCACCGACGATCCCGACCCGGTAGAACACCCCCACGTGATGCATCACGCCCCGCCCCGGACGCCGCACCCCGACCTGCCCCGTCCGCGAGTCGACCCCCAGCAGCCGCTCCACCCGGGCCTCGAACCCGGTCTCCTCGGCCACCTCACGCACCACCGCGTCCAGCGGATCCTCCGCGTGCTCCACCTTGCCGCCGGGAAGCGTCCAGTGATGACGCGTACGGTCGGGGGAGGCCCAGCGGGCCAGCAGAAGTTGCTCCTCCCGCACACAGACCCCGTAGGCGGCAAGACGCTGATGCTGTGCTGTCATCCGACGGGTTTACCAGATAATCACAGTTATCTAGGCATCAGGTGCCCAAAGTCGTTGCCCCACAACAACTTTCATCATGACCGACAGTAACGGTGGACGCCCCCCAGCAGACCGGGGGAGACCCACCTCCCACACCCCTTCAGTCCAGCACGCCGGCCGCCCGCAGACGATCGAACACGACCTGATCCACCGGAGCCACCCGATCCCGGTCCGCATACCCCAGCCACACCACATCCTCGATCTCATGATCCGCCCGGAGAACACCCCGGTACTCAGCCGAGTAACAGGCCATCCGAATCAGCGCCCCCGGCTCGAACCCATGAGCCTGAGCCTCGAACGTGCCCACGTGCACAGCGCTCGCCGCCACGATCGCGACGCTCAGTTCCTCCCGGACCTCACGCACCAGCGTGTCCACGTCGCTCTCACCCGCCTCACGCTTGCCGCCCGGCAGATAGAACACGTCCTTGCCCCGGGAGCGCGTACTCAGAACCGTGCCCTCGTTCAGATGAATCCAGGCGACCTTGTCCATGGCGATCATGCGATCCACAGTGACAGGCCGCCGGCACCCCTACAGCCCCTTCCAGCCTGCTCCCCCGAAACGCCGATAATGAACATTATGACATTTCGCCTGCCGAAGACCTCCCCCCACCACAGATAACCGGACCCCTCACAACGGAGGCGCCGGCGGATTCCCCGTGTTCCGGCGCTCCACCACCTCGGTGTGCGACGTGTTCGTCCGCTGCCTGTTCAGCACCAGCGACAACACGATCGCCAGCACCCCACCCGCCATCAGGATCCAGCCGATCGCCGTCAGATCCAGATCGCTCACCCGGTCCCGCACACCGAAACTCAGGATCCCACCCACCACCAGCAACGCGATCCCACCACCTATGTACACGACCCACCTCCACATCGCCCCGACCACAAACCGGACAAACCACTCAGGCCCAGTGTTCAGCGCCCCCGCCCCACCGCAACTCGCCCTGCCCACCAATCCATGGACGACGAAAGCCACCCACCCACCACACCCGAGCAAGCATGATCAAGACTGTCGGTGGTGCCTGCCATGCTCGATCCATGCAGCCGGACGACCTCCACACCACCATCACCAGACTCGCCGCAGACCTCACCCCACACGACGAGATCGCCCACCAGCACCGCACCATCACCCTCGACTGGCTGGCCGGCACCCAAGACATCTACCGCCGCGCCAAACCCGCCACCCCCACACCCCACCTCGTCTCCTACTTCCTCCTCGTCGACCGCCCCGCCCGCAGCGTCCTGCTCTGCGACCACCTCAAAGCCCGCCTCTGGCTCCCTACCGGCGGCCACGTCGAACCCGGCGAACACCCCTACGCCACCGTCGAACGAGAAATCACCGAAGAACTCGGCATCACCGCCACCCCCGACCCCGTCCACGGCCGCCGACCCTTCCTGCTCACCGCCACCCAGACCCGAGACACCCCCGAAAACCAGCACACCGACATCAGTTTCTGGTTCGCGCTCGCCGCCAGCACCACCCAGCAACTGCACCCCGACCCGGCCGAGTTCGCGGCCATCCGCTGGTGGCCGGTCAACGAGATCCGCGCCACCGACCCGGTCCGGTTCGACCCCCATCTGGGCCGCGCCCTCGATGCCCTGAATCTGGAGGCATGAGTCCCCCACCCGTACGCGTCGAGATTCTGCACAGGCTGAGCGATCCCGACGAGCACTTCGGCCAGCCTCCGACCCCGGATCTGCGCCACGATGATCCGGGCCACGATGATCCGGGCCAAGTCCGGTCTCGCGCAGCCCACCGCATCGGCCGACCTGTCCATGGCCGAGTCCCGCCGGCAAGAGTGCCTACTCCCCCGCGGCGCCGTGCTGGATGACGTGCCGGGCGCGGCTTCGGTCAGCGCGGCCAGAGGCCTGGCACAGCGCGGCGCGATGCAACCGAGCCAGGCCGAGCAGAGTTGGTTCGGCCTGGTAAAGCATGGCCGGTATGGGACCGCCTGCCGATTCGGGCATCTGCGCAGATGCCCGCCCTCGACGTCGTTGCGGGCTTGTTCTGCTGTAGGGAAGGAAGCAATTTTCGCGGAAGGGCCTGTTATCAAAACAGGTTTTGCTCAACGCTTTTCATGATGAACAGAGCTCCCTGAGCGGATCAGCGAAGACTACCCCAACCTCCCACAGGAACAGCTCCGCGAACGCACCGCCCACTCCACCGCCCCTTCAGGCCGCGGACGTGCCGAGTCGACATCGCTCTCGTCAGCGTTCACCGAAATCGCCTCCCACGCCGAACGCCTCGACACCCGCCCTCGGGCAATCACAAGCCATGACCACCGCAGTGACTGGTCTGTGCCAGCACCAGGTCGGGGCTGACGCAAAGGCCGGCTTCCTCAACCCGGTTCACGTTCCCGGCGGGTGCTCTCGGTGGACACTCCCCGAGTAACCATCGTCGTGGCGCCGTCCGTAGCGTCTTTGCAGTTTTGGAGTTGATCAAATCTCAATGGCATAGGCCTGTTATCATGAGAAGATGCGGGCCAGAGCGGCGATTCAGTCCTACCTGAGCGTGCTTGAGCGCGCCGGTGCTTCACGATCCACCCGGAGACAACGTGAGTGGGCCCTCAGCCAGGCCGTCAATGCCGCTGCGCTCCAGCGTATCCACGGCGACGTGCCCACCGACCAGCAGGTGCGGGACACTCCCCCGGAGCAGCTGAACGACACCGGCCAGCGGGTCGAGCTGGCCGAGATCCTCAGCCCGGACTTCGCGGCCTGGTTCCTCCCCTGGGCCGCCACCGGCGTGCTCGCCCACAGCGAGGGGGCCGCCCGCAGTCAGGCCGCCTCCCGAGCCCGGGCCGCCGCACTCCGCGCTCTGGCCCAGGCACACGGCGCCGCCCCGATCACGCACACCGAACCGGCCGTCCAGCTGCGCACCCCCACCCCGATGAACGCCCGCGCCCTGCGCCACGTCGCGTTCGACCTGGTCGCCATCGACCCGCCGTCCAAGGCTGCGGTCCGGCTCAGCGCCATGCTCGCCGTCATGATCACCACTCCCCTGCGTCCGGTCGACCTGTGCCGGATGACACTGCACGACGTGGAGATCACCGACGACCAGGTCACCGTCCCCGCGCTGCCCCTGGCACCCGACCAGGCGCCACCTCCCGGGTACACCGGCCGCGAGACCCTCGACCCCGCCCTCGGCCGGCTCGTGAAGCGCTGGCTGGAGGTGCGCGAGGTCCTCGTCTCCCGCCTGGAAGGCACTCCCCCGCAGAGCTTCTGGGTCTCGGTGCGCGCCTCCCCCACCGACGAGGGCGTGATCCGCCCAGCCGGCCTGCCCCTGCACCCCCGCGGCCTGGAACGCAGCTACGTCGGCCAGGCCAAGAACTTCAACTCCGAACTCGCCGCCGGTTCCCGCCGCTCGCTCCCTCTGGGCCGTGACGGCGTCCCGGTCAGCCACCTGCCACTGTCCTTCGATCACCTGCGCCGCTCACTGCTCACACTGGCCGAGACCGACCAGATCTGAGCCGGACGAAGGTCGGGTCTCTTCGTCGCTGCGGGTTTCAGTTTTGGTGGTGCGTTGATCGCGATAGCCTGTTATCAACAACTGGCGGGTGATTCTGGCCCTGACGAGCCGATCGGTGGGGCGGGCGTTGGCGCAGCGGACGGTGAGAACCTCGGAAACCGACCGCGATTCAGCCCGGCGTGATGACGTCGGGGTCCGGCTGCATCAGGAGCAGTGTCAGGACAGGTACCGATCCGGCGGCTCAGGCGACCGAGCAGGTGCTACGGGGCCGTGACGCGCACCGGCGGGCAGTTGCCGCCAGCACCCCCGCTCCCCCAACACTCCCGCGCCACTCCCGCGCCACTGCACCGGTGCCGGCAGCCCGGCGCCCACCCCCGCTCCCCGTTCGCTGGCAGGATCGAGGCCCGTGACCGATGACGTGTACCGCTACGACGCCACCTTCCTCCAGGCCCTGCCGCCGGTCAGGAGCCTGATCGCCGAGCCGGCACTCCCGGGGCGCTGGGAGCAGGAGAGTGTGCTGGCGAAGATGTCCGTGGGGGCGCTGGCCAACCACCTGCACCGGAACGTCGAGCTGGCAGGCGCCCTGCTGACCGAGCCGACCACGTTTCCCCTGCTCGCGGGCGGGGCGGACGAGCACTACGCACGGGCCGCCTGGGTGACCACCACCTCCCCCGACGACCCGGAGAACGACCGCGGCGACTACGACGCCCTGGCCCGGCTCGGCGTGGAGGCGTTGCGGGAGACGACGGCGGCCACCGACGTCCATTCGCTGTTCACCGAGGGCGGCGGGCTGGATCGCGCGGGACTCCCCTGGCAGGGCTGGGCGCTGCGGCGCGACGAGTTCCTGCTGACCCGGATGGTCGAGATCGTGGTGCACACCGACGATCTCGCGCTGAGCCTGGGGGTGCCCACGCCGGAGTTCCCCGACGACGTCCTCCTGCCGGTCGTGCACCTGCTGACGCGTCTGTCGGTACGGCGTCACGGGCAGTCGGCCGTGGTCGGGGCGCTCAGCCGCCGCGAGCGTCAGCGGGTGGTCTCGGCGTTCTGAGGCGGGCCGATTCTGTGGACGACGGTGGCCCGGCCGGGCCACCGTCGTCCCTCATTGGGGGTGGTCGGGCAGCCACATGAGGTAGGGCGAGTCGATGACGTCGGTGAGGGCTTTGAGGGCCGGCGTGGGTGGGTGCGTGGTGTGCCAGGAGGCGGCGAGTTCGCGGGTGGCGCGGGGGTCGTCGATGGGGATCTCGACGACGTCGGGGGTGGGTCCGAGCGGGGGGACGATGGCGATGCCGAGGCCTGCGGCGACGAGTCCGCGCAGGGTCTGGACCTCTTCTCCCTCGAAGGCGATGTTGACGCGTACGCCGGCGTCGCGCAGGAGGGTGTCGGTGATGCCGCGCAGGCCGTAGGCGGGGGCGAGGGCGAGGGTGGTTTCGCCTTCGAGTTCGGTGAGTCGGATGGTGCTGCGGGTGACGAATCGGTGGGTTCGGGGTACGGCGAGGACGAGGTGTTCGGTGTAGAGGCTGACAGTGCGCAGGTCGGGGGTCGGGTCGGGGGGTGGTGAGACGAGGACGACGTCGGCGGTGCCGGTGGTGAATTCGGCGAGGCAGAAGCTGCGGCCGCCCTGGCGGAGGTCGACGTGGGTGCCGGGGCGGCGGGTGACGAGGGCTTTGACCAGGGCGGGGATGACGGCCCGGCCGAGGGAGTTCTGGAAGACGATGGAGACGGTGTTGTCGCGGCGGGCGGCGTCGTCGTGGAGCTGGATGAGGGCGTCGGTGACGAGGTCGAGGGCGCGGCGGGCGGTGGTGGCGAAGTCCTGGCCGGTGGGGGTGAGGCGGACGCCGCGGCCGTCGCGGTCGAGGAGGGTGTGGCCGAGTTCTTTCTCCAGGCGGGCGATTCCACGGCTGACGGTGGACTGGGGGACGCCGAGTTCGTCGGCCGCCGCGGAGACTCCGCCGGTGTCGGCGACGGCGACGACGAGGGGCAGGGCGGACAGCACGGTGCGGAGGGTCGCTGGGGGGTGAGTGGTGGGACTTTGTGCTGGGGGTGGGGCGCCCTGACCTGGTTTCATGCGTTGATGCTATGCGTGGTGCTCATTCATGCATTTGAGCCTGGTGGGGGTGCGACCTAGCGTCCGGGACATGAGCACGTTCCCGGCGCATTCGTCCCCTCCGACCGTTGATGTCGTTGCCGAGCTGCCCTGGGCGGGTCACGCCCTGGGGTCCGGCTCGTACCGCCGGATCGTGGTGGCGCTGTTGTGTGCGGGGGTGGCGACGTTCACCGCGCTGTACTCGCCGCAGGGGGTGCTGCCGCTGGTGGCGGGGTCGATGCGGGTGTCGGAGGCGCAGTCGGCGTTGCTGGTGTCGGCGGGCACGATCGGCCTGGCGGTGGGGGTGCTGCCGTGGTCGTGGGTGGCGGACCGGGTGGGGCGGTTGCCGGCGATGAAGGCCGCGCTGGTGGCCTCGACGGTGTTCGGTCTGGCGTGGATCGTGTTCCCGGGTTTTGAGGGGGCTCTGGTGCTGCGGGTGCTTCAGGGGGTGGCGCTGGGTGGGGTGCCGGGGCTGGCGATCACGTATCTGCACGACGAGGTGAGGCCGGCCGAGGCGGCGGTGGCGGCGGGGACGTACGTGTCCGGCACGACGCTGGGCGGGATCGCGGGGCGGCTGGTGGCGGGCCCGATCGGTCAGGCGTGGGGGTGGCGCTGGGGTGTGTTCACGGCCTGGGCGGTGGCGACGGTGGCGGCCGTGGCGTTCGCCGTGATCGCGCCGCAGGCGCGGGGTTTCGTGCGGGCGCGGGGTACGAGTGCCGCCGACGTGGCGCGCAGTGCGCTGGGGCATCTGCGGGACGCCGGGATGCTGGTGCTGTACGCGCAGGCGTTCCTGCTGATGGGTGGCCTGGTGGCGGTGTACAACTTCCTGGGTTTCCGGCTGGAGGCGGCGCCGTTCGGGATGTCTGCGGGGGTGGTGTCGCTGCTGTTCCTGGCGTATCTGTCCGGGACCTTCTGCTCGCGGCAGGCGGGGATCCTGGCGATGCGGTTCGGCCGGCGGCCGGTGATCACCGGGATGGCGTCGCTGATGGCGGTGGGTGCGCTGCTGACGCTGGTGAACGACCTGGTGTCGATCGTGGCCGGGCTGGTGGTGCTGACCGGTGGGTTCTTCGGGTCGCACGCGATCGCCTCGGGCTGGGTGGGGGCGCGGGCGAGCCGGGGTCGGGCGCAGGCCGCGGCCCTGTACACGCTCTTCTACTACCTGGGTTCGAGCGTGATCGGGTGGGGTGGCGGCCTGGTGTTCGAGAGCTGGGCCTGGGCGGGGATCGTGCTGCTGGTGATCGGGCTGGCGCTGGGGGCGATCGCGCTGGCGGTGGCCTCGGCCGGCTGGTTGCGGGAGCCGGCCGAGGCGCACTGAGGCCGGTGCCGGGTTCAGTGCAGGGGCTTGACCCAGCGGGACCAGTCTTCCTGCACGCGGTAGCCGCGGGCCCACCAGGCGCTCTGGGCGGTCACGTTCTCGTCGAGCACCATGGCGTCGGAGCGGGTGGCGCCCAGGGCGCTGAAGCGGTTCTCGGCGTGGTCGATGAGGGCGGTGGCGATGCCCTGGCGGCGGTGGCCGGGGGCCACGGCCAGGCGGTAGAGGTGGTAGCGCCAGCCGTCGAATCCGGCGATGACGGATCCGACGAGGGTGTGGCCGTCGGTGTCGACGGCGAGGATCAGGGCCTGGGGGTCGCGGTCCAGGAGGCTCTTCAGGGCGTCGGCGGAATCCTGTGGCCGACCGGCGTTCTCGGCGGAGGTCTGCCAGAACTCGAGGATCGCGGGGATGTCGTCGGGGGTCGCGGTTCTGAGGGTGAACACGGCCCGAACCCTACGACTTCGGGTCGGCCAGATCACGATTTGGCCATTCGCCGGACAGCGGGTGTGCCCGGCCTCTACGGTCGTGCGGTGCGTTTCCCTCCGGCCCACCGTGGTTGCCCGTCTGACGGGACCGGTGTCGGTGACGGGCAGGTGGGTGTCAGTGGCCGGCGGGCCGCCCCCGCCGGCGCACCACTGATCGCCACGGCGCTTCCCTCGTCCGGGTGTCCCGGTTCGGTGAGGGTTCTGGCGCCGAGTACGTGGCCTGGGCAGCCGTCGTCGCGGGCACACGCGAGCGCGCTCAGCACGGCTCGCAGGGCCGGGACTTCTTCGGCGTGCCGTGGGATTCAGGCAGGTCGAAGGGCGTCGGCCGCCTCGCCTCCGCATGCCGTGCCGGTGGCCTCGCTGGGCCGTGACGTGGCATGTGCAGGCCAGGTACTCGTCACCACGTGATCAGGCCCGGGGGCCTGTGAACTGGTAGGGGTGTTGGCGCGGCCCCTGCGCGATCAGGTGTTCAGGCGCCGTGCATCTCCCCGGAGGCGATGCCGTCGAGGAATGCCGTCCACGCGTCGTTGCTGAAGTTCAGCACCGGGCCGAGACCTTTGGCCTTGCTGTCGCGCACGGCCACGTCGCCGGCGCCGCGGAAGGCGACCTCGACGCAGTTGCCGTTGATGGCGCTGAAGGAGGACTTCCGCCAGTTCAGCGACTCGTCGTCATTACTCAGCAGGTTGATCCCGGTTGCGGACATGACCGCTCTCCAATCACTCGGTTCATCGGTGGTTCTGGTGGCCCGGCGGAGGTCCGGCCCGGCCAGGCGGTGAATTACGCGGTGCTCCATTCGGAGCTGGTCAAGTGGGACAGGTCGGTGAGGACGAGCGGCTGGTCCACGACTTCCGGCCGGACCGTGAGCAGGGTGTTTCCCTGCTGGACGGTGAATTCCACGCGTCCCCAGCGGCCGGGTTCCCGCAGGGTGCCTCGCCGGGCGAGCCATCGCCGCAGTTCCTCGACGGGGATGTGGGCGTGCCGGACGTCGCAGTACCAGACATCGACGCTGGAGCCGTCACCGGTGCGGGTGAGCGTGACAACGGATTGCTCCCCGGTGGTGGTGACGATGTCGATATCCATCCCGTTACTCCTCGTTACTGACCAACTGGTATCCGCGGCGCCGGTGACGCGGATACCGCCACCTCTCGACTCGCGAGAAAGATAGCGCCGAGAACAGGGAAAAGCCCAGTTCAGCCATTCAGCCGAGGTGTCGTCACTTCGGGTGGGCCGACCACTGCCGAGAGTTCCGACGAACATTGCACGAATAAATGTCATCATTGCTCTGTGTGATTACTCGCCCTTCACACCGGAGAAAAGGGCGATGGATCTGCCCGATCGGACACGGCACCGTTGGGGGGTCGTGCCGCCCGGACCGGTCCCGTGCACCGTCGCCCCACGGCGATCACCGCTCTGGCGCCGGTCACGCCCCACTCCCCCGTATCCCCCCGCATCCGCCGTACCGGCCTCGCCCGGCTGTCCGCGCGCATCGCGCCACCACCGGCAACCGCATGGACGACGAACTGCGCACCACCGCAACGGTTCTCGCCGTTCTCGACCGCAGGGCCGCGAGCGCGGGCCGGACTGTGTGTGGCGGCGTGTGCGGGTGCGGCGTCGTCTAGCGCGCCCTGGGTGGCCATGACCTGGGCGATCCCTCGGCCGCGGTGGGGGGTGGCGCACCCCGGCAGGTGCCGCCGGGCGCGGGAGTCGGCTGTGTCAGTCGGGGCGCCCGTCGGCCCCGCAGTGCCGGCCGGCGTTGACGCAGTCCTTCACCAGGGTCTTCAGTGTCTTCGGCTGCCAGCCGGTGACCGCGCCGAACCCGAACTCCTGCTGGGCCAGGCCGGGCACCCGGACCGGGCGGGTGGTGTCGATCGGGTAGACCACCCGCACCAGCAGCGTCGGGATGACCACCGGGTGCGTGGCCGGGCATCCTCCCGACGCCGCCCAGGCCAGGTGCGATCGGTGCCCGGGGACGTCGAGGTGGCGGCCGTCCCAGCAGCCGGGCGCCGCGATCCGGGCGATCAGCCGGTCCCCGGGGGCGCACACCGACGCCGGCGGCAGACTCGTCGCGTCGTATCCGGTGCACGACCAGGACACCCGGCTCTCCGCCGCCGACGAGGGTGCCGCTCCCACGCCGCCGGTCAGGATCCGCAGGCCCGCCGGGAACGCCTGCACGCTGGTGTAGTCGTCCACCGTGCCCTTGTAGAGCACCTCGAACGACTCCGGCACGATCTTGTCACCGCCCTGCGCCAGCGACGGCACCCAGTACACCGAGCGGTCCCCCGGGTTCAGGCACGACGTCGTCCCGGAGGGTGTGGTGCCGGGGCTCGCGAGGGTTTTCGTGGTGCTGCCGAACACGTCGTACCCGTCCGCGCCCAGCGTGCCCGTTCCCTGGACGGGCGCTGTGGCCGTGGAACGCACCAGGGCGCAGGTGCTGGGGAACTCCTGGTACACCGCCCGGGGCGGGTTCCCCACCGGCCGGGCGCTCACGGCCGGGCGCAGCAGGAACGGCGAGCGGGTGCGTGCGGGGGTGGGCGAGCCGATGGTGGACGGCGAGGGGCTCGTGACCAGCGTGCCGGAGGCCACCGGTGCGGTCGTGGTCGGGGTTCCCGCTACGGGGTTCGCCTGCGGGTCGCCGGGCTGGATCAGCACCGGCACCACCGCGGCCACCGCCACGAACAACGCCGTCAGCAGCACCGCTGTCAGGGCGCGGCGCGCCGTCCATTCCCCGGCCCAGCCCGGCACCCGCGTTCCTCGCTTCCCTGCTTGCCCGTGACGTCCCAGACCGTGACCAGAGCATGACCAGGCCATGACGGCCCGGCCTGCCCCTGCCTATGCTGCACCGGTGCCCCCACGCTCCCGCGAGCTGATCGAGCCCCGGCGCTGGGTGAGCGGCGCGACCGAGAGTATCGCCGGTCTGTGCCAGTTCGTGCTGCTGCTGCGGCTGGGCGCCACGCTCATGCTGGTCGTCGCCGCCGTGCTGATCGACCCCGAGCCGGGCCGGCTGCTCCTGGGCACCCTGGTCGCGGCCGGCGTCACCGCGGTGGAGCTGACCGTGCTGGTGCGCCGGCCGGTTTCCGTCGTCCACCGTTGGGGTTTCGTGACCGTGGAGCTGGCCGCGGGTGCCGCGATCGTGGCCCTCATGCAGGGCGGCCCGGTGTTCTTCTCGTTCTCCTGCGGGTCCGCGGCCGTGGCCGGGGTGGTGGCCGGTGCCCGGGCCTGGCCGGTCTGGGTGGCGCAGACCGTCGCCGCGTACGCCGTGGTCGCCTGGATCATCCGCCTCGACGACGTGCCCGCCGCCCTGGCCGTGTACCTGTCCGGGGTGCCGACCCTCTACGTGCTGACGGGTCTGGCGGCGGCCACCGCCCGTACCGCCGTGCTCCGTCACGTCCATCTGGCCCGGTCCGCGCTGGACGCGATCGAGCGGTCGGCCGTGGCCGCCGAGCGCACCCGCCTGGCCCGGGAGCTGCACGACTCCGTGGAGAAGACACTGCGGGGCATCTCGCTGGCCGCCAGCACCCTGCCCGAGGCGCTCGCGCGGCGTCCCCAGCTGGCGGCCGGCCTGGCCCGCACGGTGGCCGAGGGCGCCCGTACGGCCGCCGACGAGGCCCGCGAGCTGCTGGGCATGCTGCGCGCCGACGACCTGGACGCCACACTCGCCCAGGCCATGGAGAACGCCTGCCAGGACTGGTCCGCCCGCACCGGGCTGCCGGTGAGCACCGACCTCACCGACGTGGCCGCCGGCCTGCCGGTCCGGCACGAGGTGCTGCGGATCGTGCGCGAGGCCCTGGGGAACGTGCACCGTCATGCCCGGGCCAGCCGGGCCTGGGTCGACCTCACTGTGGACGGCTCCCGGCTACGGCTGACGATCCGGGACGACGGACAGGGCTTCACCGTTCCCGGTGATCTCACCGACCTGTCCGCCGACGGCCACTACGGGCTGGTCGGGATGGCCGAGCGCGCCCAGCAGATCGGCGGGCGCCTGCGGGTGTGGTCCGGTCCCGATCTGGGGACCGTGGGCGGCACCCAGGTCGTGCTGTGGGCCCCCACCGGTACTTCCGACGCCTTCGACGCCTCTGCGGTGCCGGGCGCGCCGGGAGATCGCGCCGGAGCATAGGGTCCGGCCATGACGATCAGGGTCGCGGTGGTCGACGACAACCCGATGGTGCGCGCCGGGCTGCGCGCCATGCTCGAGCTGGACGGCATGAGCGTGGTGGCCGAGGCCGCCGACGGCAACGCCGCCCTCGACGCCGCCCGCGCCTACCACCCCGACGTCACCCTCCTCGACTACCGCATGCCCGTGGCCGACGGCCTGTCGGTGCTGCCCCGCCTGGCCGACCTGACCCGCGTGCTGCTGCTCACCTCCGACGACAGCCACGAGGTGATCACCGGCGCCCTGGCCCAGGGCGCCAGCGGCTTCCTCACCCACACCACCCTGGAGGCCGGTGAACTGCTGAGCGCCGTGCGCGCGGTCGCCGCCGGGCAGGGCTGGCTGGCCCCGGTCGCCGCCGCCGTGGCCGTGCGGCAGCTGCGTGAGCGCGCCGAACGCGAGTCCGCCGCCCGCATCCGCTTCGACCTCACCCGCCGCGAGCGCGAGCTCATGGACCTGCTCGTGCGGGGCCTGACGAACGCCCAGATCGCCGCGCAGCTGGTGCTGTCGGAGAAGACCGTGAAGAACCATCTCAACCACGTCTACGCCAAGCTCGGGGTCGGGCACCGTACCCAGGCGGTGGCCCGCTGGCAGGGCCGGGCCTGAGCCGTTCTTTCGTCGTCCCGCGGGTGACCGCCCCGGGGGGGCCCACAGAAGTGGGCCCGTGAGCGCGCTCAACCGGGACCCGCGACCGGCGAGGAGCACAGCCGGCGCACAGCAGGATCGGGACGCCAGAACGCACTGCGCCCCGAAGGGAACCCTGACCAGTGAGACGACGCTTCACCGTGACCGGCGGCGTGATCGGCGTGGCCCTGACGGCGGTACTGATCGCCACCGCCGGTGGGGTGCCCGCCTTCAGCGCCGAGAAGGCCGCCGCGACCCACCACGGCCACACCGCCGGGCCCACCGGCACCCACACCACCACGAGCACGAGTACGGGCACGAGTACGGGCACTGGCACGGCTGATTCGACGGATGGTTCAACGGATGGTTCGGCTGGTTCGACGGCCACGGCGACCGTGTCCACCGGCGACGCGAGCGACCACGACATGCCCGGGATGAGCGCCGCCCCGGACTACGGACCGAACCTCGACCCCGGCGAGTCCGACACCGTCTCCCCACCCGTGCAGGGCATCGCACCCGACCCGGACTTCGCGCCCGGCCCGGACGTCTCCACGCACCACGAGTTCCAGGCCAACTGCTACATGAGCCATCACGCCGCCGACGACCCGATCGTCTACCCCGGCATGGCCGGCAAGTCGCACATGCACACGTTCATGGGCTCCGACACCACCGACGCCGACACCACCACCGGCTCGCTGCGCTCGGGCGGCACCAGCTGCATCACCCCCGGCGACAAGTCCGGGTACTGGCACCCCTCGGTCTACGACGGCGACCGGCTCGTCACCACCGAGTACAAGCAGACGATCTACTACAAGTCCGGGGTTTCCGACTACCGCACGGTGCGGGCGTTCCCGCAGGGCCTGCGGTTCGTCGTCGGCAGCCCCACACAGACCCAGGAGGAGTTCCGCAACCACCCCGGCACCGTGGAGGGCTGGGAGTGCGGCGACAGCGCCAACAACTTCGAGATCCCCGCCCACTGCGCCGAGGGCAGCTACCTGAACATCCGCATGCAGGCCCCCAGCTGCTGGGACGGCGTGCACCTGGACTCCGCCGACCACAAGAGCCACATGGCCTACCCGGTGACCGAGGGATACCGCAAGGTCTGCCCCGCCGACCATCCCGTCGCCGTGCCGATGATCGAGTTCAAGATGGCGTTCGACGTCTCCGGCGACATGAGTGACGTGCACCTGTCCAGCGGCACCGACTGGAGCTGGCACTACGACTTCTTCAACGGCTGGGACGCCCCCACCCTGGCCGCCCTGGTCGAGCACTGCATCGACGGCGGGCTCCAGTGCGACCCGCGCGGTTTCGACCTGTACAAGCCCGAGCGCGGCGCGGCGCTGGACGAGAACTACGAACTCGCCGGCTGAACCACGGTGAGCCGATCGCGCGGCCCTCGTCGTCCCCCGTTCTCGATGCTCGATCAGGGACGACGAGGGCCGCGCAGGTCACAGCCTGAGCGTGAAGTACGCGCTGTTCGGGTCGTGGGTGTAGTCGGCGAACGGCTCCGCCGGCGCGAACCCGTAGCGCGCGTACAGGGTGCGGGCCGGCTCGAAGAAGTCCTCGTTGCCGGTCTCCAGGCTCAGCCGCCCGTACCCGGCCGCGCGAGCCTGGCGCACCGCGTGCCGCAGCAACTGCCCGGCGATGCCCTGCCGCAGCCGGGACGGCAGCGTGCGCATCGACTTCAGCTCGGCGTGCTCATCGTCCAGCCGCTTCAGGGCCACGCAGCCGACCACCTCGTCGCCGTCCCGCGCGGCCCAGAACGTGATCTCCGGGCCTTTCAGCGCCTGCACGTCGAGCGCGTGCACGCTCTCCGGCGGGGACACCTCCCGCATCTGCGCCACGTGCCCCTCCAGCAGGGCCACCACCTGCGGGTCGGACAGATCGTCCACCGAAATCACCAGCTCGTTCACGGCGTCATGGTGGCAGATGTGTGTGGCGCTCCTTGTTCCACGCCTCATCACCCCTTCGGCGATAGCCTGTTATCGGGAGTTTCAGGTGGTGGAGACCCGTTCCAGATAGCCGTTGTCCACCAGCCACAGCACGTTCGGCTGCGCCGGGGCCCCCGGCAGGTAGGCACCCGCCAGCTGGTACTGCCAGCCGTCCCCCCGCTGCGCGAACCAGGCCGCGATCGGGCCCGCCGCCACGTCGAACTCCTTCGCCACCCGGTAGCGGCGGTAGTTGCAGCCCTCCGCCGGGGTGCCCGCCAGGTTCGAGGGCGGGATCGCCCGCTCCGCGTACGGCGTGCCGGCCGGGCTCAGGAATCCCCCGTACTCGCTGCCGAACCGGTCCAGTTCGCGCCCCACCTCCAGGCTCTTGCGCCAGACCTCGGGCGTGCCGTCCGGGCGCAGCCGGTAGCCGTTCTGCGGCGGGTAGATCCAGCTGCCCGTACCACTGTCGTAGTACGTCGCCAGGAACACCGACGCCGTCAGCTCCCCCGTGCGCTCGTACCCCTTCAGCTCGTACCCGACCGTGCCGGAGTTCGGCAGCTGCGCCGGGCCCAGACGCCGGTCCCCGTCCTGGTAGTCCACCGAGCAGACCGTCGAGCGCGGCTTACCCGCCAGAAGCACGGTGGCCGCCCGGGCCGCGGCCGGCTGCGCCACGGCGACCGACAGCACCCCGACGACTGGCTGCGCCCCGGCAGCCGGCTGCGGCCGGGCGGCTGCCTGCGCCGGGACGGCCGGGCCCAGCGCCGTCCCCCCTGCCACCACGGCGGCACCGGCCAGCGCGGCACCGAGCCACACACCCCGAAGACGCGCGAAAACCCTTGATGTGACCTGCATGCGGCATTCCCCCATGACCGGGCCGGAACCCTTCCCGGCCGTCCCCCGATGACTGCCGGCGACCCTAGCCACCCGACCCGCGGGTACCCCGCAACCACCCCGCGACGCGATCACACCCGGGACTGACGTGCCGCACGAGACCAGCAGGGATCGGTGGGGACCGGCGGACGGAGGTTCGGCGGGCCGAAACTCCGGTGGGGCGGGACTCCGGTGGGGCGGGACTCCGGTGGGGCGGGACTCCGGTGGGGCGGGACTCCGGCAGAGCCGAAGCTCAGGAGGCGCCGAGGATCAGGCCGGGCTGATGCTCTCCGGATGCCTGATCCCGGGGACGGGCAGCTCGATCCCCGCCGGGCCGTCCCCGGGCCGCGAGCGGCGCAGCACCGGCCCGGTCAGCGCCAGCACAGCCAGCTCGGGCACCAGCGGCAGCAGCATCCCGGCGGAGACGTGCCCCTCCCCCGTGGTCGTCGCCCCCGAACCGGCCTGGGCGTGGACGTTGGCTTGAACCTGCGCGCTCACCGGCGATGTCGTCCCGTGATGCTTGGTCGTGGTGGCGGCCGCACCGTCGAAGGCCGGCGCCACCGCCAGCAGGTAGCCCAGGTGCGCGACCACCATCACCGCCGCCATCCCGGAGGCCATCATCAGCGCCCGTCGCGACCCGCACCGCACCAGGTGCACCGCGCAGCCGAGACAGGCCAGCGCCATCACGGCGAACACCCAGCCGTGCAGCCCGGAAGGAAGCAGCGCCGCCAGCCGGCCGGGCAGCGTCTGCGGGACGGCCACCGACACGGAGCCCGACATCGCGCCCGGCATCGCGCCCGGCATCGCACCCGACATCGCGCCGGCCGCCACCAGGTGAGCCAGACCTCCGGCGGCAGCCAGGGCGGCGATCAGCCTCGTCGCGGGCACCCGGGGAGCGGATGTCCCGGGGCCGGACACGACAGAGGGTGGGGTCATGACCCCACCCTCCCATATTGGATCCATTTACTTCTAGAGCGGATCCATGCCCTTCGACAATGGACTCTGCCGACGGCTGTCACCGTGAGCCCGGCCGTTCTCACGACCCCAGCGTGAAGATCTCCTCCGGGCGGGTTCCGGCCAGCAGCCGTGCCCCCTGCTCACCGGTGCGCAGCACGGTGGCGTACTGGTCCTCGATACCCAGACCGAAGCGGGTGGCGGCGATCTCGCCCAGGTGACGGCGCCCGAGCATGCCGATCAGCCAGGTGACCACGCCGAGTGCGCCCAGCAGCACGGCGGTGAGCACGCCCGCGGAACCGGCGTCGACCGCGGTCAGCACCCCACCGGCCACCAGGGCGGCCCCGACGATGCCGGACAGCACCATGGACGAGTGCACCATCGCGGTGCGCACCCGCTCCCGGGCCGCGATGACGGCCAGGGCCTGGTCGCAGTCGCGCTGGAGCTCACGCATCAGCTCCGGGTTGGGATAGCCGAGCTCACGGCGGAAACGCAGGGTCACCACGGCGTGGGCGACGGCCGGGTTGCCGTCGGGGTCGAAGGCGTCGAGCACCCAGCCGAGGTGACGGTAGGCGTCGCGGTAGACCCACTCCAGACGGCGGGGCGCCCGCACGGTGGCGAACTCGTAGTCCTGCGGCCGGGCGGCGCTGATGGTGCCGACGGCGGTGCCGGTGGTGCCGGCGTCGACCGCGGTGTCGGCGATGGTCTCTGACATGAGGATGTTTCCCCCAAGGTCGGGCCCCGGACAGCCCTTCGCCGTCCGTCGGCCTTCATAAGCCTGCTAGCTGAAGATCCACAGCACATCCGCCTGGAGGAGCATTCCCGGGTACGACGGGAGTCGTACATCCGGAGCACAGGCGTACACCCATGGTTGAGGCGGCCGCGACGCGGCTGATACCTGTGGATCATGTAAGCGATTTCACCCGTTCGGGTGCCCACCGCAACCCGAAGCGGCCCCCGAACCGTCAGGCGAGTGCTAAACCAATCTCAGGCTTGTGCGTGAGGTGTGGAATAGGCCTCCGCAACCCACACCCGACCGATAGTCTGCCGCCACCATCGTTGACCCGGCATCAGCCGAACTCAGGAGAAGAACTCATCGTGTACGACCTCCGGCCCGGGGATCCGGAGCAGATCGGTGACTTCGCGATCGTCGGGCGCCTGGGCGGTGGTGGCATGGGCACCGTCTACCTCGGTGAGTCCCCCGAGGGCACCAAGGTCGCGATCAAGGTCGTGCACGAGTACCTGGCCGCCGACCCCGAGTTCCGGCGCCGGTTCGGGCACGAGGTCGAGGCGGCCGGCAAGATCTCCGGCACCTACACCGCCGAGGTCCTCACCTCCGACACCGAGGCCCGCCTGCCCTGGATGGCCACCG
Source organism: Kineosporia corallincola (assembly GCF_018499875.1). Lineage (GTDB taxonomy): Bacteria > Actinomycetota > Actinomycetes > Actinomycetales > Kineosporiaceae > Kineosporia > Kineosporia corallincola. Next base: position 303,276 of record NZ_JAHBAY010000002.1, read on the forward strand.
AGTTCGTCGAGGGGCGCAACCTGCTCCAGACGGTCGACGCCGACGGGCCGCTCACCCCGCAGGCCGTGCTCGAGCTGGCCGCCGGGGTCGCCGACGCCCTCACCGAGATCCACCGGGCCGGGGTCATCCACCGCGACCTGAAGCCGTCGAACATCCTGCTGTCCCCGCAGGGCCCCCGGGTGATCGACTTCGGCATCGCCCGCGCGGCCGAGGCCAGCACGGTCACCAGCACCGGCAAGATCACCGGCTCCGCCGCGTACATGTCGCCCGAGCAGGCCGTGGGTCAGCGGGTCGGGCCGGCCACCGACATCTTCTCCCTCGGCGCGCTGCTCTACTACGCCGCCACCGGCGAACCCGCCTTCGGCACCGGCCCGGCCACCGCCATGCTCTACCGCACCGTGCACGGCGAGGTCGACATGACCCCGATCGGCACCGCGCCGCTGCGCGACCTGATCGCCGCCTGCCTGGAGAAAGACGCCGCCGACCGGCCCAACGCCAAGCACGTCGCGATCGCCGCCCGTACCGGGCGCCCGGTCACCCGCCTGCCGCGCCCCACCCCGCCCGTGGGCATCCAGACCACCCGGCTCACCCCCGCCGCCGGGGTCAGCACCACCGTCGCCGCCGGCAGCGCCTACGACGCGCTGATGGACCAGGTCGCACTGGCCACCGCCTCCCGCGGCAACCCGGTGATCCAGCCCGGCCAGGACCCGGCCACCGACGCCGCCGGCCGCTGGCGCTCGCCGTCCGTGGTGCAGGCCGCCGCCGGGGCCGCCCTGATCATCGCCGTCGTCATCGGCGGCGTGGTGGTGTTCACCCAGGGCGACCAGACCGAGGACCCGGCCGCCAATGTCTCCGGCCCGACCGGCCAGACCACCGCCACCCCCACCGGCACCACCTCGGCCGACGACAAGAAGGCCGAGCCGGTCGGCGTCACCACCCCGGCCGCCCGCCCCACCTCCGACGCGACCACGTACTACAACAACAGCGGCGAGCCCTCTGCCTCGATCAGCGTCACGGTCAAGCCGACCAAGAGCGTCAGCCCCACCCCGAGCCGCACCAAGACCACCACCGCGACGGCCACACCGACCACCAAGCCGGCCGACGACACCGACGACCCGGACACCGACGACACCCCCACGGGCGACACCACCGACCCGGGCGACGACGACCCCGGCACCGACGCCCCCACCACCACCGCACCCACCGGCGGCAGCGACCCCGGCACCACCACCGCCGACGCCGGCACCGCCGAATAGGCACAGCCGAACAGGCACAGCCGGAAGCCAAGAGGCGCAGCCGTAACAGCCTGCGCCCTCAGAGCTTTCAGGGACGACGACGGGCCAGCAGATCCGCCACCCGGTGCCCCCGCTCCAGGCCGCGCGCCTCGAACCGGGTCACCGGCCGCCACGCCGGGCGCGGCACCGGACCGTCGTTCTCCAGCTCCAGGGCGGGCTCAGCCGCCAGCACCGCCGTCATCTGCTGCGCGTAGGGCTCCCAGTCGGTCGCGCAGTGCAGCAGCCCACCCGGCGCCAGCCGGCCGGCCACCAGCGCCGCGAACCGGGGCGTGACCAGGCGGCGCTTGTGATGACGGGCCTTCGGCCAGGGATCGGGGAAATACACCCGCACCCCCGCCAGGCTCCCCGGCGCGATACGCCGGCGCAGCAGCTCCTCGCCGTCCCCGTTCAGCACCCGCACGTTCTCCAGCCCGCTCTCCGACAGCGCCAGCACCAGATTGCCGACCCCCGGCGTGTGCACGTCCGCGGCCAGCACCCCGGTGCCCGGATCGGCCGCCGCCATCGACATCGTGCTGTCACCCGACCCGAACCCGATCTCCAGCACCACCGGCACCCCGGGCCCGAACAAAGCCGCCAGGTCCAGCGCTCCCTCCCCGGACGGCACCTCGAACCGCGACAGATGCTCCGCCAGCGCGTCCCGCCGCACCACGCCCATCCGCCCACGCCGCAACTTGTACGAGGGGACGGCGGGGGCAGGCACCGCCGAAGGCCCGTCCACCTGCTCGGCCGATCCAGCACCCGGCAGGGCCGACAGCCCTGAAGTATCACTCACCGGCCCATTATCGACGCCGCGGCAGGTGACCCGGCAGGTGACCCGGAATCCGTCCCGGCCACGGGCGTCCCTACCCGGTACGCCGGCGCGAACGGTCCGGCGGGAGCTGACGGCCCGCCCGCGCCGGGGGAGCCGGCACCAGGCACTCACCGTCCAGGCCGGTCCAGGCCCTCTCGGCGACATCCACCCCGTGATTCACCGCCCCGCCACCCGCACCCTCGACAGCATCACCAGCCGCGCCACCGGGCAGCGCCCCCTCACCCGCGAGCGCTCGCTCGTACAGGTCGATCTTGCGGGTGACGGCGGTCAGGCCGGCGGCGAGGCGGTCCATCTCGGCCTGGACGCGCTGCTGGTGCTCGCGCAGCAGGCCGAGTCGTTCCTTCTCGGTGCCCTCGCCCTCGCGCACCAGCGCGGCGTAGTGCGCGATGACGGCCAGGGCCATGCCGGAGTCCCGCAGCCGGGTGACCAGCACAAGCCACTGCGCGTCCTCGGCGCGGTACACCCGGCGGCCGGCGCCGTCCCGGGCCACCGGCCGCACGAACAGGTTCTCCTGCTCGTAGAACCGCAGGGTGTGCGCGCTCAGACCGGTCGCGGCGCTGAGGTCGCCGATGCTCAGGGCGGGGGTCATCCCGCCACTGTAAAAGACCTTGCGGGGACTTCACCGCGAGAACGGCTTGCGTTCGAGTCCACTCGAGCTCCTAGCGTCGTGGACACCAGCCCGGCCAACCCGTGGAAGGACCCACCCCATGACCCGCACCTGGATGATCACCGGCGCCACCGGCGGTTTCGGCCGCCTGATGACGCAGCAGCTGCTGGAGCGCGGTGACACCGTGATCGCCGCCGTGCGCCGGCCCGAAGCGCTCGGCGACCTGCTCGCCGAACACGGCGAACAGCGTCTTCAGGTGGTGCGCCTGGACCTGACCGACCCGGAGTCGGTGCGCGCGGCCACCGACCAGGCGTTCGCCGCCAACGACCGCGTCGACGTGGTCGTCGGCAACGCCGGGCACGGAACCTTCGGCGCTGCGGAGGAACTCACCGACGCGCAGATCGCCCGGGTGATCGGCGTGAACCTGATCGGGGCGATCGCGCTGATCCGCGCCGCGCTGCCGCACCTGCGGGCGCAGGGCGGCGGGCGGTTCCTCCAGGTCGCCTCCGAGGGCGGGCAGATCACCTACCCGAACTTCAGTGCCTACCACGCCAGCAAGTGGGGGATCGAGGGCTTCGTGGACTCGGTGGCCAAGGAGGTGGCACCGTTCGGCATCGAGTTCACCCTGCTCGAACCCGGGCCCTCACACACCGGTTTCGCCGACGCGCTGGACCTGGCACCGGCCAGCGAGGTGTATGCGCACACGCCGTCCGGCGACACCCGCCGGGCCGTCGAGAACGGCGAGCTGGCCTGGGTCGACCCCGAGCGGGTGGCGCAGGAGTTCATCGCGGTCGCCGACGTCTCCCCCGCCCCCGCCCGCCTGGCCCTGGGCAGCGGACCGTACCGGCAGATCCGCACGGCACTCACCGCCCGCCTCGCCGAACTGGAGGCCCACCGGGAGGTGACCGTCTCCGTCGACGCCTGACAGCGTCCCCCGGCGTCCCCCGGGCGGCCCGGCCCTGGATCAGGTGACCTGCTGGAGCCGCACCAGGTTGCCCGCCGGGTCGCGGAACGCGGCGTCGCGCACCCCGTAGGGCTGGTCGGTGGGTTCCTGCACGATCTCGGTGTCACCGGCCTGGATCCGCTCGAACGCCGCGTCCAGGTCCTGGGTGGCCAGGTTGATGCTGGCGAACGTGCCCTTGGCCATCATCTCGGCGATCACCTTCTGCTCCTCGCCGGTGATGCCCGGGTCGGCCGCAGGCGGGTAGAGCACGATCGAGGTACCGGGCTGGCCCGCCGGGCCGACCGTGATCCAGCGCATCCCCTCGTAGCCGACGTCGAGACGGACCTCGAAGCCCAGCACGTCACGGTAGAACGTCAGTGAGGCCTCGGCGTCGGTGTGCGGCAGGAAGCTCTGGAGAATCGTGATGTCCATGCCGTTCACGCTAGGGCCACCGGCCCGGCCGGGACTTCTCGATTCCTGACCGGCCCGCCCGTGCCATGCTGACCGGGTGACCTCGCTGGAGGACCTGGTGCGGCTGCGCCGCGCCCGTGACCTGATGGACCGCTGCCACGCCGATCCGCTCGACGTGCCCGCCCTGGCCAGGTTCGCCCTGATGTCTCCCGGCCACTTCTCCCGCAGCTTCAAGGCGGCGTTCGGCGAGTCCCCCTACAGCTACCTGATGACCCGCCGTATCGAGCGGGCCCAGGCCCTGCTGCGCCGCGGCGACCTGAGTGTCACCGAGGTCTGCTTCGCCGTCGGGTTCTCCTCGCTGGGCACCTTCAGCTCCCGCTTCAGCGAGCTGACCGGGTTCAGTCCCAGCGCCTACCGGGCCGCCCACACCGAGGACGGGCAGCCCGGCGGGCCGGGTGCTGCGGCGGGGCTGGCGCCGTGCCTGGCGAAGATCCACACCCGGCCTCTGCGCCGGCCCAGCAGTGAACCCGGCAGAGCATCCGGCCGCGCCTAGGATCACCGGCATGGACGGATCGAGCCTGTGCGCCCTGGCCCTGCGGATCGCGACCGGGCTGCCCGCCGCCACCAGCGGTTTCCCGTTCGGGCCGGAGACCGAGGTGTGCAAGGTCGCCGGCAAGGTGTTCCTGCTGACCGGCGACCTGCGCGGCGAGCCCCTGGTCACCCTGAAGTGCGAGCCGGAGTACAGCCTGGCCCTCCAGGAGGAGTTCACCTCGATCTTCCCCGGTTACCACATGAACAAGAAACACTGGATCTCGATCGAGGCCGGCGACGACATCACCGGCGACCTGCTCGACGAACTGGTGCGCACGTCGTACACCCTGGTCGTCGACACCCTGCCCCGGGCGAAACGGCCGGGACTGTCGGCCCAGGCCGTCAGGGGCATCCGGTAGGGCGGCTCACGCCAGCCGGCGGGCCTGCGCCTTGGGGTTGCGGGCCCGGGTCAGCCACCACTCCTCCAGACGTACCCGCAGGAACAGCAGGAACGGCTGGGGGGACGCCCCCGGCACCAGCGCCTGCTTGCGGACGGGGACCCGCACCGCCCAGCGTTCGGGCCCTATGTCACCCGCACCGCCGTCGGCGCCCTCGGCGGACACGTCGACCGTCAGCTCGACCAGCGGCAACCGGCCCTGCCGCGGGATCAGCTCCAGCGCACTGACCCTCAGCGACCACGGGCTGAACGGGATGCGCTGCCGGGCGTTGAGGTGCTCGACGATCTCCGCCGCGGGAAGGGGAAGTTCGTACCCGGCGTTCATGAGCACACGATAGGAGCGCCGGGCGGGCTCCTGCTCGGGTCCTTCGGCGCACCGATACCGGACCTTACGACCCGTTGCTGACACCCGGATCCGGGACCCGTCATCCACGTCGGGGCCGCCACCGGGCCGCCACCGGACATGCGCCCGGTCGCGTGACCGTCAAGATCACCCGCTTCACCCGGTGCCGTACCGCTCCGAAGTATCCCGTCATGGGGATGGGTCCGGGCCGACGGTACACGGTGGTGTTCGCCGTCCTGGCCGCCGGTTACTGGCTGGCCCCGGAGGGCCTGGCCCGCAACGTGCTCCAGCTGCTCCTGGAGGGCACGGCAATCAGCGCACTCGCCCTGGCCGCCGCCCGGGACCGGCCGCACCGGCGGGCCTGGACGGTACTGGCGGCCGGGCTGACCTGCACCCTGCTCGGCGACGTCGGGCAGGCCTGGTACCAGCTCACCGGCGACACCGTGCCCTACCCCTCGCTCGAGGACGCCGGATACCTCAGCGGCTGCGCCCTGCTGGCCGCCGGGATCGGGCTGCTCCAGCGCGGGCGCCCCCGCGACCTGGCCGGGGTGCTGGACACGGCCGTGGTCACCGTCTCGGGCGGGCTGCTGCTGTGGCTGACCCTGGGCCGCGACCTGAACACCACCTCCACCGCGGCCACCCTGACCTCGCTGGCCTACCCGGTCGTGAACATCCTGCTGCTGGCCTGCGCCGTGTGGCTGCTGACCAGCCCACCCGGCGTGATCGCCACCGTCACCGCGCAGTGGCTCGTGCTGGCCGCCGCCGGGCAGCTGGTCGGCGACACCCTCTACGGGCTCAGCGGCGGCAACCTGACCGTGCAGAACCGCGCCGGCCTGATGCCCTACCTGGTGCTGTACGTGGCCCTGACCGGCGCCGGGCTGTCCGCGGTGCGGGCCCCCCGGCCGGCCCCGGAACCGGCCACGGCGCCGGCGTTGTCACCACTGCGGCTGATGTCGATGTACGGCGCCCTGCTGAACGTCCCGATCGTGCTGTTCGCCGACGAGATGCTGGGCCTGGACCTGACCCGGATGCCGGTGGTGATCGCCTCGGCCCTGCTGTCGGTGCTCGTGCCCGCCCGGATGTGGATGTCGATGCGCCAGCTGGAGACCTCGACCCGCCAGCGCGACGCCTACCGCGACGACCTGGCCCACCAGGCCGCCCACGACTCGCTCACCGACCTGCCCAACCGCGCCTACCTGATGGAACAGCTCGCCGCCCTGATGCACCGGTCCCGGCGCAGCGGCAGCGAGGTCGCCCTGCTGTTCGTCGACCTGGACTTCTTCAAACGCGTCAACGACCAGCTCGGCCACGCCGCCGGCGACGAGGTGCTGCGGGTGACCGCCGAGCGGATGAAGAGCGTGCTGCGCGCCGGGGACGTGATCGGACGGCAGGGCGGCGACGAGTTCGTCGTCCTCATCGACCCTGTCCCCAGCCCGGCCGAACTGATGGACATCGCCGAGCGCCTGGTCACCGCCGTCAGCGTGCCGATCATGACCGGGGCCGGCAAGGCCTCCGTCGGCGCCAGCGTCGGCATCGCCCTGGCCCGCGACGGCGAGACCGACCCGGAGAAACTGCTCCAGGACGCCGACCTGGCCGCCTACCGGGCCAAGAGCAACGGCCGCGGGCGCGCCGAGATCTTCGACGCCGCGCTGCGCACCGAGCTGGAGGCCCGGGCCAAGCTGGAGGCCGACATCCGGGCCGGCCTGGCCACCGACGAGTTCGAGCTGCACTACCAGCCCGTGATGAGCGTGGCCACCGGCGAACTGCGCTCCTACGAGGCCCTGATCCGCTGGCGGCACCCCGAGCACGGGATGATCCCGCCGAACGACTTCATCCCCGCCGCCGAGGAGAGCCTGCTGATCTGCGAGATCGGCCGCTGGGTCCTCGATCACGCCACCCGGCAGCTGGCCGAGTGGACCCGCCAGGACCCGCACGGCCACGGCCACGTCACCATGGCCGTCAACATCTCCGCCCGGCACCTGGCGTCCACGTCGCTCGTCGACGAGGTGCGCCACGCCCTGGAGCACAGCGGCCTGGACGCCGCCCGCCTGGTGCTGGAGATCACCGAGACCGTGCTGCTCGACGAGCCCACCGCGGACGCGCACCTGCGCGACCTGCGCAACCTCGGCGTCACCGTCAGTCTCGACGACTTCGGCACCGGCTACACCAGCATCGGCCAGCTCCAGAAACTCCAGGTCGACACCCTGAAGATCGACCAGTCCTTCCTGCGCTCGGACGACCCCGCCACCCAGGCCCTGGTGCAGCTGATGATCACCGCGGCCCACGCCTTCAACCTCGACGTGGTCGCCGAGGGCGTGGAGACCCAGGAACAACTCGACCGGCTCGCCACCATCGGCTGTGAACTGGCCCAGGGCTACTACCTGGGACGCCCCCAACCCGCTGCCGACACCGGGGTCGTCGCCGGCACCGTCTAGTGGGACCGTCTAGTGGGACCGTCTAGTGGAACAGGGCCAGGTGACGCCCCAGCGCGTCGTCCCCGAAATCGTTCTCCGGGTCACGCCACACCGCGTGCACGTGGTTGGCCTCGCGCTGGGTCTGGTCCCACTCCGCCAGCAGCCCCGGCCCCTGGAGCCGGAAGTAGTGCGGGCGCCCCGGCGCCGTGCTGCCCGCCCAGGCGAAATGCACCGTGTCCAGCCGGTTCCCGGCGTACTTGGCGGCCTCCCGCCGGGCGACGGAGGCCGGCACCCGCTCCACGAACGTGCCCAGCAGCCGCCGCAGCACCTCCCGCTGCGCCCGCGCCAGCACGGCAAGGGCCGCCTGAGACGCGTCCGGCGAGCGCACCAGCTCCCCGGCCAGGTCCTCGCTCGCGCCCAGCGGCCGCAGCGACGGCCCGCCCAGCAACGGCGACGCCGCTGGGTCGGCGCCCAGGAAACTCGGCGTGCTCGCCGCCACCTGCCCGTCCAGCACCAGGTGCTGCACCGACACGTGGTGCCCGCCGAACCGCCACGACCACGGCCCGTCCGGGCCCGGTTCGCCGAACACCCGCAGCCAGTACAGCTGCGGGTCACGGCCGCGCTCGCGGCCCCAGTCGACCTCCCAGCCGTCGGCGCGGTCGAGCACGTTCTCCAGGCCGATGATCGTGCAGGCGGTGACGTAGCCGGCCTCGGACAGCCCGGCCGACAGCAGCCGCATCGCCAGGCCCTGCTGCCCGGGCCGCATCGCGGACAGCGGCAGGCCGCCGTGGTCGGTGGGCGTGTCGTACCAGCGGTGACGTTCTTCCTGCATCCGCTGCTGGGCCTGCCCGTCCGAGGGCCACGGGGTCAGCGCCCGCGCGCGCTGGGCGGGGTTCAGGCTGTCCAGCCAGTCGCGGGCGGCGGCGGTCATCCGCTCGGCGGTGTCTGCCGTGCCTCGGGTGTTCGGCACGGTTCAGTGCTTCTCGACGGTGCGGGCGAGGATGCCGAGGGTCGCCCGTAACCCGGCCTCGGGGATCACCGGGAAGTTCACCACCTCGCGGTACTCGGGCCGGATCCGGCTCCAGTCGTAGTAGGAGGTGACGAGCGTGCCCTCGTGGTTCGGGGTGAGTGTGTAGCCCCACAGGTGCTGGATGGGCGGCTGGACGATGCCGGAGATCATCCACTCGATGGCGGCGTCCTGCTCGAAGGCGGTGATGATCACCGTGACGTCGTACCTGCCCAGCGGCATGTCGTTGAGGGACTCGCGGTCCATGTGGACGACGAAGCGGTCGCCCACCCCGCCCACCGGCTCGCCCTCGGCCGACTGGAGCATGCCCGACGAGTCGATCCGCACGTGCCCCTGCGGGTCGGTCAGGACGGCGAACACCTCCGCCGGCGTCGCCGCGATCTGCCGGCCGACCTCGAAACGCTCCGTCGTCGTCATGTCACCAGCCTGGCACCCGGCCCGGTCACGGGCCAGAGCGCCGCTGCCGGTGATCGGCCGATGCCCCATGGTGGACGACGAAAGCCCTTTTCCCGGCCCAGGCCTCGGGCACCACACCCGGATGAGACGGTGGCCGTCATGACCGGGACCATCCTGCGCCGGGCCCGCCCCGGCGACCACGACGCCGTCATCGACCTGCACCTCACCGCGCTGCGTGCCGCCGGGGCCGACGCCGGTCCGGGCCCCTGGGACGACGACCTGCGCGACGTGCTCACCCACTACGCCGAGTTCCTCGTCCTCACCGGACTCCCGCCCGGCGAGACCCTGATCGCGATGGGCGCCCTGCGCCGCGTCGACGCGATCACCGGTGAGATCAAGCGCATGCGCACGCTTCCGTCCCACCAGGGCCGCGGGCACGGCCGCACGATCCTCACCGCCCTGGAACAGCGAGCGCGCACGCTCGGGATGCGGCGACTGATCCTGGACACCACCGCACGGCAGACGGCCGCCGTCGCCCTCTACACCGGTGCCGGATACCGCCCGTTCACGACCACTGTCGTCGCCGGGCTATCATCGGTAGTTTTCGAGAAACCCATATCCCCTCAATAACTTTCGCCGAACTGCACTCCTACTGCCCCGCCTTCCCGTACGGGGCCACGGGCCCCTCCATGATCGATCTAGGCTCACCGGCATGGCCGCAGGCATGAGCGACATGGCACGAAGAATCGGTACCCTGGAGGACACGTTGGAGATCACCAAGAGCCCCCCTCACGATCGGCTTTCCCGCATGGATCACCGCATCGACAACACGGTGAAACTCTTCGAGGCCCACCGCGACGACATGAAAGACCTTCAGCGCTCGGTCTTCACGATCGAGAAGCGCACCCTCCTGCTCGAGCGCAACGTCGACCGGATCCGGATCGACGTCGAGGGCATGCGTCGCGACAACGCCTCGATGCACGAAGACATCACCGATATCATCAAGCGCCTCGACCGTCACGACGCCAGGTTCGACCAGCAGGACAAGCGCTTTGACACCCTGGAACAGCGCTTCGACACCCTGGAACAGCGCTTCGACACCCTCGAGCAACGCTTCGACACCCTGGAACAGCGCGTTGACACGCTGTCGGCCGAGGTCACCTCGATACGCCTCACCCAGGACAAGATGCTGGCCAACCAGGAAGCCCTCGCGGTCATGGTGAGAAGCACCCAGGACAACATCAGCGCCATCATGAAACACATCATCAAGAACAACTGACGGAGCAGATGACGGGCCGCCCGAGCGCCAGGGCGGCCCCTCCGCCCGTCCGCGCCCGTCTGCCCGTCTGCCCGTCTGCCCGTCTGCCCGTCTGCCCGTCCGGTCAGCGGCACCTGCCCCAGGCCGGCACCAGATCCCGTCCGTGGAGACCCCACCCGTGCCCGACCGACCCAGCCTGCTGCTCGTCACCGACCTGACCTACCCCGCGCGCGGGCGCCGCTACGGCGACGAAGACGTCCGTCTGGCCGCACAGTTGCGCACCGACTTCGACGTGGCGCTGTGCCACCCCCTCGACGCCCGCGCTCTGATGGACGGTTTCGACCTGGTGCTCGTGCGCAACAGCGGCCCGGTCATTCACCACCAGCACGAGTTCGAGGCCTTCGCCGGCCACGCCCGCCGCACCGGCGCCCGGGTGTTCACCCAGCTCACCGGCCGCGCCGACATGGCCGGCAAGCAGTACCTCGTCGACCTCGGCCGCGCCGGGCACCCGGTGATCCCCACCGTCGACGACCCGGCCCACCTCGGCGACCTGCCGCCCGCCGAGGAGTACGTGGTCAAGCCCAAGCTCGGCGCCGACTCCATCGGGCTGCGCGTCGTGCCGCGTCACGAGCTCACCGGCACCGCGGCCCCGGACCGGAGCCTGCTGGTGCAGCCGCGCATCCGGTTCCGCTACGAGGTCTCGTTCTACTTCGTCGACCACGACTTCCAGTACGCCCTGCACGCCCCCGACCCGCACCGGCGCTGGGACCTGGAGCCCTACCCGGCCACCGCGGACGACCTGGCCTTCGCCCAGCGGTTCATCGACTGGAACACGATCGAGCACGGCATCCAGCGTGTGGACGCCTGCCGCACCCCCGAGGGCGATCTCCTGCTCGTCGAGCTGGAAGACCTCAACCCCTACCTGTCGCTCGACCGCCTCGACGAGAACACCCGCCAGGCGTTCGTCGTCAGCCTGCGCTCCGCCCTGCACCGCCTGCACGCCCGGCCGACGTCACCGCAGAACTGAGGACGGCGACCAGGCAGGCCGGCTCGTCCCCGCTCGCCAGCGCCTGCACCAGACGCGGCGGGTACTGGATCTTGCGGCCCGACCGGGTACCGAGAAACCGGTGCAGCTGCGCCTCCACCGGCTCACCCCGGTGGTCCGGCTGCTGGGCGAACGCCTCGAACCGCGCCGCCTCACCCTCCGCCGCGACCACGTCCAGCACCGCGCCGGCGCCCAGGGCCCGGATCAGCTCGTCCTCCAGATCGCTGACGCAGGCATGAAATCCGGCGGCGGCCAGGCCGGCGCGTGCCGCGTCGTCCTCCAACAGGTTCTGCCGCGACCCGAGGTACCGCGGGAACCACCCGGCCCGCTCCAGACCTCTTCGCACATAACCGATCTCGGCCTCGTCGTAGAGGCCCACCAGCGGCAGGCCCGCGCCCTGCGGCCCGAGCAGCCCGACGAACCGGGCGATCCCCGACGCCCCGCCCATCGAGATCACCACGATCCGCAGCGCCGTCAGGTCAACACCCCGCCGCCGGGCCAGGGCCTCCACCGCACCCCGGTCGCTCTCCCCCTCGACCAGCACCACCACGGCCGCGTCGCACGCCTGGGCGTGGGCCAGAGCCGCCTCGGGAGTCACCGCCGCACGGTACCAAGCAGCGCGAGCGGGCCGGGACCGCCCGTCACGTCATTGAACGAGCATTGAACGAACTCAGGCCGAGCTCAGAACGAGCTCGGCCGGCCGGAACGGGCTCAGCCCGGCAGGTACGACCTGCGCCAGCCGCCCGGGGTGGCGGTGAACTCGGTGCGGCGGCTGGCGGTGGCCGGATGGCTCTGCCAGAAGGTGAGGCGCCGGGGACGCACCAGGTACCCGGTCCAGCCGGGAGGCGCGGTGGACGGCACCGGGTTCTGCGACCAGGCCGACCAGGCCGCGACCCGTCCCGGCTCGTCCAGCTGCGCCAGCTCGTGGGTGTTGTGCCAGGCCAGCTGCCGCAGATAGGGCGAGCGGGCGCGGTAGGCGGCCTCGATCTCCTCGGCCGCCGACACCTCCGCCACCCCCTGCACGCTCAGCTGCCGGGTGAAACCCGGCCACAGCAGCAGCAGGGCGACCGGCGGGTGGGCCGACAGGTGCCCGGCCTTGCGGGAGCCGGCGTCGGTGTGGAACCGCAGCCCTTCCGGCGAGAACCCGCTCAGCAGAACCGTCCGGACGTCGGGCAGCCCGCCGGCGTCCACCGTGGCCAGCTGCATCTGCGGGCGTTCCGGGTCGTCGTCGCGTGGGAGCCACCCGGACAGCAGCTCCCACGCCTCACCCTCGACGATCACGGGTGGAACGCCGCGATCTCGGTGAACGCCCCCACCGCCCGCTGCACGGACTCGGTGAACAGGGCCGCGCCGGCCTCGGCCGTGGCACCGGTCGGGTCACCGATCACACCCGAGCCGAAGTCGTCGCTGGTCCACCCGAAACTCACCGGGTAGCCGTTGAAACCGATGTACTCCAGCCCGGCGATGTGCTCGGGCACGTTGCGCTCGCCCAGGCTCAGGTCGACCAGGTCCGGGCGCAGGTGCAGCACCAGGGACGTCTCCCCGAACCCCGCGTGGATGCCCAGGCCGAGCTCGTCCGGCTCGCCGTCCACGCCCCGGCCCGCCCGCTGCACCCCGGCCGGCATGCTGAACGTGGCCAGGCCGAACCGGCGCCGCAGCTCCCGCAGCGCCACGCCGAGCAGGGCGGTGTTGCCGCCGTGCCCGTTCACGAACACCACCGTGCGCGCGGGCGTGGTGGCGATCGAGCGGCCCAGGTCGATCAGTGTCGCCCACAGCGTCTCGGCCGACAGCCACATCGTGCCGGGCGCCCAGGCGTGCTCGTCCGACTTCGTGTAGGTCAGCGTGGGCAGCAGCCACAGGTCCAGGCCCCGTGAACGTCCCTCCAGCACCGCCGCCTCCGCCACCTTCCCGGCGATCAGCGCGTCCGTGGCCAGGGGCAGGTGCGCACCGTGGTGCTCGATCGCCCCGGTCGGCAGAACCATGATGGACGACGAGGTCAGCGTGCTCGCCACCGCCGGACCGGACAGCTCCTCCAGCCGGTGGATGCCGCTCACGCCTGCCTCCCCGTGCGCACCGTCAGCTCCTGCTGGAGCTTGCCCGGGTTCAGCAACCCCAGTGGGTCGGTGGTGCGGGCCAGCTCCGCCGTGCGCTCGGGCTGGTAGTCCACGTACCACTGGTGGCAGTTGTGGAACCCGACGCCGAGCTCGGTGAGCTTGTCGAATCCGTCGTACACCTCCTGCGCGCTGGAGTAGATCCCGGCCAGCATGCCGATCGGGCGGCCCTTCTGCGCCTCGATGTGCAGCATCCCGCCGACGTACACCCGCTCCACCTCGGCGATCCGGTCGACCAGCGCGTCACCGGCCACCTCGACGTGGAAATACCGGCCCGGGTGCGACTTCTGGAGCCACTCGATCGGGTGGTTGTACGAGATCCGGCTGATCTTCAGCATCGCCTGGGTGCCCTCCCGGACCAGCTCGACCCGGCCGCCGGCCTGCTCGACCAGGGCGGTCGCGGCCGGCAGCGAGGCCTCGTCGAGGATCGCCCGCAGGCTCGCCCGGCCGGCCGGGATGCCCTCGTCGGCCGGCAGCGCCGCCGCCAGCACCGGCGGGTCGGCCGACACCAGCCGCGGTGTGGGCTCCAGCTCGGCGAACGGCCGGATCACGCTCAGTGCCTGCTCGAACGTGTCGAAGCTGGCGAAGAACCCGCGCCACGGCTGCAACGGCTCCAGCGCGATCTTCGCCCGGGCGATGATCCCGGCCGTGCCGTAGTTGTGGATGTACGGCTCGGCGTCCGCGCCCTCCACGTGCACCAGGGTGCCCTCACCGTCGGCGTGCACCACGTCCAGGGCCAGCGCGAAGTCCTGGTGCAGCATGCCGTGCCGGATCGAGCCGGTGCCCCCGGAACCGCCCGAGAGGAAGCCCCCGATGCTGGAGTTCGCGGTCGAGGGGTACATCAGCACCTGCTGGCCGCGGGCGTTGGCCTCGTGCTCGATCTTGGCCATCGGCACCCCGGCCTCGACCACCACGTAGCCCTCGCCGAACTCCACGATCGCCCGGGCCCGCGTGGTGTCCAGCACCAGCCCGCCGCTCATCGGGATCGCCTGGCCGTAGTTGCCGGTGCCCTTGCCGCGCGGCGTCACCGGCACCCGGTGACGCACCGCCGCGGCCACGGTCGCGGCGATCAGCTCCGCGCTGGTCGGCCATGCCACCAGCTCGGCCCGGCCCAGCGGCAGCTGCTCCACGATGATCGGCGACAACCTGGCGCCGTCCACCGACGCCCGCTCCAGGGCGGCGGCGTCGGCACTGACGTTCTCCGCGCCGAGCAGGTCCCGCAGTTCGGCCGCGAGCGCCCGCACGTTCTCGTTCGTCACCGCCGCTGTCACCGCCGCCGTCACCTCGCCCGTCACTTCAGGCCGATCGTCTGGTCGAGGAACTCGTTGGTGAACAGGTCCTCGGCCTTCAGGCCGTCCTTGGGCGCGGTGTTGCTCGCGGTGAAGATCGGGGTGTCGATGTCGATGATCTTCTGGATGCGCTCGGCGTCGAAGTCACCGATGTAGTCGTTGTCGCCGTTGCTCACGACGCCGTCGGAGATCAGCGTCTTGACCGAGTAGTCGGCCACGCCCTGGCTGTACACCCAGCCGTTGTTGAACTCGGTGACCAGCTCCAGCACCAGCTTGTTCGTGGCGGCCGGGTCGGCGAAGTAGTCCACCTCGGCCTGCTGGAGCACCGGCACCAGCTTCTTCAGGCAGGCGCTGTCCTGGTCCAGGTCGGCGGTGCGCACCGTCATCGCGGAGGAGTAGAACGGGTAGCCGGCGTCGTGCACCAGCTGGTACTTGACCGCCTTGCCCCAGGCCGGCACCTCGTTCTGGTAGATGTACGGCTCGGCGCTGGCGAAGCCCTGCTGCGCGTCCTTGCCCTGCGCGGCGGCGAACTTGGCCGGGGTGCCGTCGTAGGTGCCGTCGGTGACGCTCTTGTCGAGGATGCCGGAGCTGATCAGGTACTCCATGTACGCGGCGCCGCCGAAGTAGCGGGTCACCCCGCCGCTGGCCTTGAGTGCCTTGCCGAGCGAGGCGATGTCGGTGACGTCCGGGTAGGTCTGCGGGTCCCACATGATCATCTGCGGGCTCTTCTCCAGCGGGGCGAACACCGCGGTGATCGGGTTGTCCTTCGACATCCGCACCGCCTCGTCGGTATTCACGTAGCCCAGCATGATGTCCTTGTCCTGGTACATCTGGCTGGTCACCGTGGAGTAGCCGATCGCCGGCCCGCCGGAGCGGATCTCGACGTTCACGCCGGTGGACTTGCCCTCGTACATCAGCGGGCCGGACACCGACTTCTGGTCGGCGTCCACCGTGTAGTCGGCGCCGAGCAGCTGGTACAGGTGGCCGTGCTCGGCCTCCGGGTTCCAGTCGGTCTGGATGACGACGGTGGCCGGGCAGTCGGCGGACAGGTCCACCGACCCGGCAGCGGCCGGGGCGGCCGTCGCGGTGCCGGAGGACGAGCCGCCACCGCAGGCGGCCAGGGCGAGCACGGCGGCGGCGGACAGGCCGGCCGCCAGGCTCGTGGACAGGGAGCGACGCATCATTTCGGTTTCCTTCCGGGAAGTTTCAGCTCTGGTCGGCCCACTTGCCGGTGACCAGCCGGCCCAGCAGCCCGAACAGCAGGAACACGAAGACCCCGAGCAGCGACGCGGTGATGATGGCCGCGAACGTGCCGGCGCCGTTGAGGCGGGAGTTGGACACCTGGATCAGCACGCCCAGGCCCGGGGTGCCGCGCTGGAAGAACTGGTCACCGACGATGGCGCCGATCACCGCCAGCCCGGCCGCGGTGCGCAGCCCCACGAAGATCGCCGGCAGCGCCGCCGGCAGCTGGAGCTTGACCAGGGTGGTCAGGCGCCCGGCCCCGTTGAGCCGGAACAGCTCACGCTGCGCCTTGTCGACCGAGGCCAGGCCGAAGAGCGTGTTGGACACCAGGGGGAACAGCGCGATCATCACCGTCACGATCACCCGTGAGGTGAACTCGTAGCCGAAGATGGTGCCGATCAGCGGCACGATCGCCAGGATCGGGATGGTCTGGAGGATCACCGCGTACGGGTACAGCGAGCGCTCGATCCAGCGGGCCTGCGACATCAGCACCGCCCACGACATCCCGATCAGCACGGCGATCAGCAGGCCGGTGGCGGTCACCACGACGGTCTGGAACAGGTTCTCCAGCAACGACTGCCGGAACTGCGCGTCGGTGAACGCGGTCTGTGCCACCAGGTGCGGGTAGGGCACCACGAACGCCAGCTGCTTGCCGGCGTCGTACCACCAGGCCACCAGGTACCAGGCCCCGATCACCAGGGCCAGCACGATGGTCGGCTGCCACCACGGGATGCGTTTCATCGGTGACCCTCCCTCAGGGCGTGCGAGATTTTGCCGACCAGCGTGGCGAATTCGGCGGTGAAGCGGATGTCCGGGTCGCGGGGCATCGCGAACGGCACCTCGAAGGTGTCGACGATCGTGCCCGGGCGCCCGGACATCACCAGCACCTTGGTGGACAGGTACACGGCCTCGGCGACCGAGTGGGTGATGAACAGGCCGGCGAAGTTCTGCCGGACGAACAGCCGCAGCAGCTCGTCGTTGAGGCGCTCGCGGGTGATCTCGTCCAGCGCGCCGAACGGCTCGTCGAACAGGAACAGTTCCGGGTCGAGGGTCAGCGAGCGGGCCAGGGAGGTGCGCATCCGCATGCCGCCGGACAGCTGCCGGGGCAGGTGCTTCTCGAAGCCGGTGAGCCCGACCAGCTCGATCGCCTCGGCGGCCCGCGCGGCGCGCTCGGTCTTGGGCACGTGGTGCAGCTCGGCGAGCAGTTCGACGTTGCGGCGCACCGAGCGCCAGGCCAGCAGGGTGGCGTCCTGGAACACGTAGCCGATGCGCTGTGAGGAGACGGTGGCGGTGCCGGCGGAGACCTGCTCCAGGCCGGAGGCGATGCGCAGCAGGGTGGACTTGCCGCAGCCGGAGGGGCCGACCACGGAGACGAACTCGCCGCGCGAGACGGTCAGGTCGACGCCGGTGAGGGCCTGGGTCGGGCCGAAACTCATGGCCACGTCGCGGAAGTCGAGCAGGACATCGGGTGGGGTGGGGTCGGGCATGCTCTCTTCCGCTCTCGCCGGGTGGTTCACAGGGCTGTTTCGTGGACGACGGACGACCGGGACACCAGCACCCCGCGGTGGATCACCCGGCGTTCGGCCGGGCCGGCGGCCACGACCTCGCCGAGACTGGTGCCGCGCACGGCCAGGAAGTCGGCGACCGCGCCGACGCGGGCGCCGGCCGGGGGCAGGCCGAGCACGGCGCGGGAGCCGTCGGCGATCGCGTGGTAGGCCTCGTCGAGGGTCAGGTGCCCGGCGGTGACCAGCAGCGACGCGGTCTCCAGGGCGTCGGCGCGGCCGACCGGGTTGAACGGGTCGCGCAGGTTGTCGGCGCCGCCGGCCACCGGTACACCGGCGTCCAGGAAGGCCCGCAGCGCGGTCAGGCCGCGGGGGGTGGCGACGGGGTGTTCCCAGCCCTGGAGGTAGAGGTTGGTGATCGGCAGCGAGATGATCCCGATGCCGGCGGCCCGGACCGCCTCGACGGTGGGCGCGAGTTCGGCTGCGGTCATGGTGCCCTGCCGCACGCAGTGCCCGGCCGAGCGCACCCGGTCGGCCGGCCAGTCCGTCACCGATCGCGCGTAGTGCGCGAGGGTCGGTGTGGCGGTGAGGTTCTCG
The DNA here is from genome assembly GCF_018499875.1 of Kineosporia corallincola. Lineage (GTDB taxonomy): Bacteria > Actinomycetota > Actinomycetes > Actinomycetales > Kineosporiaceae > Kineosporia > Kineosporia corallincola. The sequence continues at coordinate 321,555 of NZ_JAHBAY010000002.1, forward strand.
TCGGTGTGGAGGTCGGCGCCGACGCCCCGCTCCCGGGCGATCGCGAGCAGCCGGTCCAGGTCGCGCAGCGGGTCGGGAGCCAGGTGCGGGGCGCCACCGACCAGGTCGACGCCCAGATCCAGGGCGGCGTGCACGACGTCGGTGGGGGTGTCGGGGGCGGCGAGCGCGACGATCTGGAGGTCGAGCAGGTGGCGGACCTGTTCGCGGAGCCCGGTCAGGGCCCGCACGCCGCGCAGCGGTTCGGGGCCGGGCAGCAGGTCGACGTGGGTGCGCACGGCGGTGGTGCCGTTGGCCAGCATCATCCGCAGGGCGGCGGTGGCCCGGGCGGCGATACCGGGGGTGGTCATGGCGCGGCTGTGGGCCCGCCAGGAATCGATGGCCAGGCCGAGATCGCCCATCGGTGGCTGGATCTCGTCCCAGGACAGGGCCTTGTCGAGGTGGGAGTGCGGTTCGGCGGGGGCGGTGAGCAGCAGGAAGCCGGTCAGGTCGAGCCGGTGAGGGTCGGTGACCGCCGTGGGGCGCCCGGCATCCGCGGGGTTCACCGCGGTGACCATCCCGTCGTCGATGTCGACGTCCACCGTGCGGCCGTCCGGCAGCGTGGCACCGGCCAGGCGAGTGACATTCTCGAGCAAACCCGGCATCTGCACTCCCCTCCCGGGACTGATCTTGCGTAGGATGTCGCCGATGTTCCTGTGAGGAACATCGGCGAATCTAGACACCTGTCGTTTCAGCCGTGTCACGCGCGACGTCGAAGCTGTAAAGCCTGCGGATGGAGGCGATCACCGTCAGCGACACCCAGCAGATGCTCGGCGCCCGGATCCGTCAGGTGCGCCGGGCCCGGGGCCTGACCCTGATCCAGCTGGCCGACGCGGCCGGGCTCACCCACGGATTCCTCAGCAAGCTGGAGCGCGGCCTGGCCAGCCCGAGCATGGCCTCCCTGGCCCAGATCGCCCTGGCCCTGGGCACCAGCCAGGTGGAACTGCTGGCCGGGTCCGGGTCCGGGTCCGGGCCCGCGCCGGGCGGGCCCACCGGCCACCACGAGCCTCCCGCCGCCGCACGGGCACCCGGCCCGGTCCGGGTGCAGCGCTCCGGCGAGGGGGTGAGCGGACCCTACGGCCTGGGTCGCGCCCGCCTGCTGACCAGCGGCGACCGGCGTCTCCAGCCGATGCTCAGCGAGGGCGAGAACACCGACCCCGGCGAGTACTTCCAGCACGACGAGGACGAGTTCGTCCACGTGATCGCCGGGCGGGTGCTCGTGGACCTGGGCCCCGGCGACGTGGTGACGCTGGGGCCGGGCGACTCGCTCTACCTCGGCGGGGGCACCCCGCACCGCTGGAGCACCGGCGGGCCCCAGCCGTACCAGCTGTTCATCGTCAAGGAGAATCCGCAGGCCCGGTAGCTGCATCCGGCCCACCCACCAGACCGACGCCGAAGACCCCTCCGCTGCGGTACTTTCCCGCGCACGTGCCGCTACGGTGACCCGATGACGGTGCTGCTGTCGGCCGGCGACGTGCACGGGGCTCTCGACCTGGAGGCTCTCGCACACGGCAGCGGCCACGCGCAGCGACGGTCCGGTGACCTGCCCGCCGAGGGCACCGCGACCTTGCTGTTCCCCGGCCTGGCGGCCGGTTCACCGCCGCCCGCGGGAAACTCGTCATCCCCGATGCCTACCGGCCGGTCGGCGCCTAGCGTGGCAGGGTGATCTACACCGAAGCCGAACACGCCCAGTGGCTCGCCGCCCTGCCCCGCAAGCACATGGGCGCCGGGGTCCTGCTCACCGATCCCGAACAGCGCGTACTGCTGGTCGAGCCCGTGTACCAAGACACCTGGCTGCTGCCGGGCGGCATCGTCGAGGCCGGGGAGTCGCCGCGGGCCGGGGCCTTCCGTGAGGTGCACGAGGAGCTCGGCCTGCGGATGGAACCGGGCCGGTTGCTCGTGGTCGACTGGGGCAGCAAGCGTCCCGACGGCGGGGACAGCCTGAACTGGCTGTTCGCGGGCTCCCCGGTGGCGGAGGCCGAGATCCGCCTCCAGGCCGAGGAACTGCGGGCCTGGGCCTGGTGCACCCCCGCCGAGGTGGATCGCCTGGCGCACCCGCGCATCGCCCGCGAGATCGCGGCCGCCCTGACCGCACTACGCGAGGGTCACACCCTCTACCTGGAGAACGGGCACCCGGTGGATCAGGCAGATCAGCCTCCCACCACGCAGTGAGATCGTCCGGTTACCGGCGGTTTGCTACAGTCCAGGCAGTCAGGCGTCACCGTCCGCCTCGTCCTGCCCGGGGAACGCCATAAACCTCGTCCGACTCACGCCGTTCGAAGCCAGCGCCACCCTCAGCCTCTTCCGGCGCCGCGGGGTGCCGGCCTCTCTCCTGCTGCTCACCGTCCCGATTTTGCTCGGCGGGGTCGGGCTGCTGGCCGCTGTGCAGGGCACGCTGATCCATCACCACGGCGGCCGCACGCTGCACGCCGATCTGCTCAACGTCATCGGCGAGGCCCCGGCCCCCACCGACACGTACTTCCCGTACCTGCGGGACTACCCCACCCTCGTCGTCCTCACCTTCACCGGCCTGACCGTCGCGCTCGCGTACCGCAACTGCGCGCTGATGGAGCGGTTCCTGCCCCGGCTCAAGGCCAACGGCCTGCTGTTCGTGCGGCCCCACGACCTGGACGCCTCGGCCCGGGCCCTGGCCCGGGCCAACCGCCGCTTCCGGCTGATCCGCAGGGCCCGGCCGCTGGTCATGGCGGCCTCTGCCGGGGTCGCCGCGCTGCTCATGCTCAGCGGCCGGACCGGCCCCACCTTCGGCACGCTGGCCCCGGCCGGTTCCGCCGCCGAACGGGAGGCCTGGAGCTCGCAGGCCTACCAGGGCTGGTGGGCGAGCCTGACCGGCCCGCACTGGCTGGGCGCGGTCACCTACTTCGCCGGGGCGTCGTTCATCGTCTACGTCATCCTGAAGCACAACATCATCGGCATCTGCTTCGTGTCGTTCTTCGCCGCCACCGGCCCCCTGCTGCGCTACCGGGTGGACCGCCGCAACCGGGACGGCTACTTCGGCTGGCTGATCATGCGCGACCTGCTGGCCACCGTCTTCGTCTCCCTGACGCTGAGCATCGTGGCCTTCGCGTCCATGTTCATCCTGATCCCGGTGAACTCGGCCCCCTGGACCCTCCCGTTCCTCGTGCTCTACTTCGTCGGGGTGCCGTCGTACGTGATCCTCCCGATGCGCCTGCTGGAACGCGCCGTCGACCGCTACCGGCAGCGGGAGATCACCCTGACCGGCGATGCCTTCCGGCGTGCCCGCGCGGACGACACCCTGCCGGACGCGGAACGGCTGAACCTGAACGCCCTGGAACGGCAGGAGATCCTGGCGATCCAGCAGGCCCGGCCCCAGCTGTTCCGGGGCCGCACCATCGCGGTGACCGCCTCGATCTACATCATCCCGGTCCTCACCTCCACGGCACAGACCGTCCTGTCGTACCTCCAGGTGTCCCACTGAAAAGCCCTGAGCGGCGGCTCACTTCGCCGTACGGCCCCGCACCCGCCGGTTCAGCGCCGTCACCAGCTCCCGCTCGTCCGCGTTCACCAGCTCGTAGTCCCGCACCACCACCCGCCCACCGACCACCACGTGCCGCGGGCGCCGGCCCGGGTTCGCCCACAGCAGCCCGGCGACCGGGTCGGCGACCCCGGCGTCGGCGACCCCCGACACGTCCCACACGCACAGGTCCGCGAACGAACCCGGGCGCAGGTTGCCCAGGTCGGCCCGGCCCAGCCCGGCCGCCGACCCGGCGGTCGCGGCCGACAGCACCTCACGGGCACTCAGCGGGCGTCCCACCAGGGCCGAGACCTGCATCGCCAGGCGGACGTCCGCCAGCAGGTGACCGGCGTCGTTGCTGCCGCCCCCGCTGGTGCCCAGCCCGACCGGGACCCCGGCGTCGAGCAGCGCCGCCACCGGCGCGACGCCCCAGCCCATCGGCACGTCGCAGCCCGGGGCGTGGGTGGCCGTGACGCCTGCGGACGCCAGCCGTTTGATCTCCGGCGCGGTGACGTCGCACAGGTGCGCGATCGTCACCCCGCTCTCCAGCCACCCCCACTCCTCCAGCAGCTCCAGAGGACGGCGCCCGTACCGTTCCAGCGCCACCTCCACGTCCACCTGCTCGTTGGCCTGGGTCCGGCGGCGCAGCCCGAAACGGGCCGCCACCTCGGCCATCAGCTCGAAGGTCTCGCGCCGGTCGCTGTGCACACCGGCCGGGCCGACGGCCAGCTGGAGCATGCCGTCGTGGCTGATCCCGGTGCTCGTACCGGGCAGCAGGGCCTGCACGAGCCGGGTGGCCGAGGCGGCCGCCGCCTGCGGGTCGTCCCCGGCGCTGCCGCGCACGAAAACCAGCCGGGCGCCGAGCTCGCGCGCGGTCCCCGCCACCGCCGAGGCGATGCCGACGTCGTCGGCGCCCTGCGGCCAGGTGAGGTGATGGTCGGCGATCGTGGTGACGCCGCACAGCAGGGCCTCGGCCACGCCCACCCCCGCCGCCGCACGGGCCAGCTCCGGGTCGACCCCGGCCGAGCGGTAACCGGCCGCCATCACGCCCAGCCACTCACGCATCGGCACGCCACGGGTGCCGGGCAGGGTGCGGAAGGCGCTCTGGAACAGGTGGTGGTGGGCGTTGACCAGGCCGGGCGTGACCACGGCCCCCTCGGCGTCCAGAATCTCCGGGCCGGTGACCTCCTGGGCCGCGCTGACCCTGCCCTCCTCGACGAACAGGTTCCCCGAGATCTCGGTGGCCGGGTCGACGAGAATCCTGCTGGCGCCGGTGATCGTGAGCATCCGGTGGTTGTACCAGATGCCCGCGCGGAGAACGGAGAAATCGGCTGCGGACAGCTCTGGGACGGTGACACC